>JAZDOR010000176.1:0-4105 GCA_043798435.1 bacterium | reverse complement strand
AACACTGATTTTCACTGATAAAATGTAAAAATTATCTGTGTTCATCTGTGTCCATCAGTGTCTAAATATTTGATTTTTTATTTTTGATTTTCATCCTTAGCCTACTCTTAATTTTTGGAAACCTGATTTATTTGGGTATAATGTTCATGCTCCCTGTTCTATATCCGCAAAGGTCCAAGGTAATGTAGGTATAACCAAGTGCTTTAAGTCTTTCAACTATCTTTTCTCGGTTTTTCAGGCAAGTTTCCATATCCTGCTTCTCTACCTCAATTCTGCAGAGGGCTTCATAATTCCTCACCCGCACCTGTGAGATTCCCAATTCCTTGAGATATTCCTCAGAAGATTCTACCCTTCTCAAAGCCTCCTTAGTAATCTTCCTTCCATAAGGAAATCTTGAAGCAAGGCAGGCAAAAGACGGCTTATTATGGGTAGGCAATCCCAATCTTCTTGAAAGCTCCCGTATCTCATCCTTAGTCAGACCAACCTCTTCTAATGGCGACCTGACCCCAAATGCTGCTGCTGCACGCCTGCCTGGTCTTTCGTCAGATAGATCATCCGCATTTCCTCCATCAAGGATGTAGGATAGACCCTCTTCTTTGGCTATTTGAGTTAATCGGTTGAATAGCTCTACTTTACAGAGATAACATCTATTCCTCGGATTCTCAGCAAAATCAGGAATATTAAGCTCATCAGACAGAATCACCCTGTGTCTTATCCCTAATTCGGAAGCCACAGCCTTTGCTTGCTTAATCTCTGAGGCAGGGTAGAGTGGCGAGGAGGCTGTCACAGCTAACACCTTTTCTCCCAATGTATCCTTGCCTACCTTGAGGAGCAGAGTAGAATCAACCCCTCCAGAGTAAGCTACCAAAACGCTTTTCATCTCTAAAAAGAGCCTTTTCATCTCCTCCAATTTTTCGGTAGCATTCATCTTTTAGTAAGCGCTGCGGTAGTGTAAGAAAAGGTGAGGAGATAAGGAGATATAGGGATTAGGGAGATAAGGGGATAAAATTTTGAATTAAAAATTAAAAATTAAAAATGAATAATCTCCATATCCCCTATATCTCCTTATCCCCCTTTCTTACACTCTTGATGTATAGCCTGAACGGTTACCTTTTACTGCAAAACCCCATCAACAAATTTTACTATCTCAAAGAGAAACTCTTTTGCCCTCTCAGTATCATCTCTCTCTATTATGCTTTTTAAGATATGGAGCTTCCTGATGAGATGTTTAGGGTTTTTTACCGGGTCCTGGTCTTTATAGAATATCTTTGGAAAAGCAGTAGGCTCTGTCCCCTTTCTTATGTCTTCTTCTTTCAGTCTCTCTCCTGGCCGTAGCCCTATATACTCAATCCCTATCTCTTCGGTAGAGGATAGGATGAGCAGGTTCTTTGCCAGGTCAGTAATATTTACTGGTTCTCCCATATCTAAGACATAAGTTCTTCCAGAGGGAGCCTCAAGGGATGCGGCCTGGAGGATGAGAGATACTGCCTCAGAAGATGTCATAAAATATCTGCTTGCCTCTGAATGGGTTATGGTAAGGGGAACCCTTCTCTTTATCTGGCTCTTAAATATAGGCAGGACAGAACCACTGCTCCCTAAAATATTCCCGAATCTAACCACAAAAAACTTCTGTTTACTTGGTGTGTAAACCTGCTTAAATTTGGGTGTGTAAGCTTGTTTAGTCGGTGTGTAAAGCTGAAAGAGAGACTCTGCCACCCTCTTTGTCGCTCCCATAACAGATATAGGGGCAGAGGCTTTATCCGTAGAGATGAAGATAAACTTTTCGCAAGCAAACCTTTCTCCTAACTCTGATAATAATTGCGTGCCAAAGATATTGGTCTTTATTGCCTCCATAAGGTTCTCTTCCATGAGTGGCACATGTTTTAAGGCAGCAGAATGGAAGATAATCTCTGGCACAAATCTCTTAAATATCTCCTCAAGCCTTTTTCCATCCCTTACATCAACAATAAGGGGAATGGCCTGGACGCTTTCTTTCAGGGAAAGATAGAGAAGATAGAGGTCGTTCTCGTTATGATCAGCAAGTATGAGCTGCCCGGGAGAAAACTTAGCTACACATCTACTTAATTCAGAGCCGATAGAACCTGCCGCACCTGTGATGAGGACCTTCTTTCCTTTCAGGAAATTAGATATTTCGTCTATATTTGCGGTTACTGTTTCTCTGCCAAGAAGATCTTCGCTTTCTACCTCTCTTATCTGATGAAGCTGGACATCACCACTTAAAATCTCTAAGATGCCAGGCACTATTTTGAAAGATGCCCTTGTCTCTTTACAATGGTTGATAATCTCTCTTATTGTCTTTCCATCCGCAGAAGGAATGGCAATGATTATCTCATCTACCTTTTCTTTCTTTCCTATCTCTATAATTCTCTCCCTACCACCCAAAACCCTAACTCCCATCACCTCTGTATTCAGCTTCTTTGGGTCGTCATCTATCAAGCCAATTATCTGGCATTCCAACTCCGGGTGGTTTTGTATCTCCCTGATAACCCTCCAGCCCGCATCCCCTGCTCCTATAATTAAAAGATTCTTCATCATCTTTAGTATCTTAATAATACCCTTTCTAAGTCAACCAGAAATTTTATACATATACCAATCCCATTTTTCGTAATAAAGTATAATGGACCCCAAAATTTGGACAGTATGTTAAGTTACACTTATCAGTATTTTCCTATCCATTAAATCTATTGTATAGGAATTTCCTTTTTTAGACACTGATTTACACTGATCAAACACTGATTTTATTCTAACCACTAAAATCTGTGTAAATCTGTGTAAATCTGTGTCAAATAATTTATCTCCCTTTTTCTTCTATGAAACTTCAAAGAGAACCTGTGGGCTTCGTCACGGATATGCTGAAGGATTGAGAGGGCAGAAGATACAGGGACTGGCTCTTTTTTGTGCAGCAGGAAGCATCTATCAGGAGATTTGGCAAGGCAGACGAGAGGAATATCAGCCAACCCAAGTTCCATCAATGTCCTGTAGGCTATATTCAGATGCCCGGCCCCACCATCTATCAGGATAAGGTCAGGGAAGCGGGAAATTCCCTCTTTCAATCTGGAATACCTCCTCTTGATAACCTCTCTGATCATCCCATAGTCATCAGGAGTGTCTGTCTTTATCTTAAAGGCACGGTAAAGCTCCTTTCTTGGAATGCCATTTTCAAAGACAACCACAGAGCCATAAGCATCTTTTCCTCCTATATTAGATACATCTATGCCCTCAATAATTTCAGGCTCTTTTCGCAGAGAAAGAATATCCCTGATGGATGTTGTTGTCTCTCCCCGCCTGATGAGAAACCCTTTGGCATTCCTTTTGCAAAGATCAAGAAGCCCCCTCTTTTTTCCCCTCTTTGGCACAAATATCTTTACCTTGTTACCCCTCTTTTCAGAAAGCCACAAAGAGAGAAGCTCTGTATCCTCAATCTCCTCATTTATGACTACCTCCTTTGGGATATTGGGGATGGAGAGGTAATACTGCTCAAGAAACCCTGCGAGGAGATTCTCTTTATTTTCAAAGAAGAATGGGTACTCGCCAATGAGCCTTCCAGCACGAATGGAGAGCAAAAGCAGACAAGCCCTGTTTTCTGAGGAAAAAAAGGCGATAATGTCTGCATCTATTGGCTTAAGAAAATAAACCTTTTGCTTAGAATCTAAAAGCCTGATAGCCTGTACCCTATCCCTTAATTTTGCAGACTCTTCAAAGTTTAGTCTTTTGGCTTCCTGCTTCATCCTTCTTTCAAGCCTCTTTGCCATCTGGCTATGTCCAGAGGATAAAAATGAAAGGCTATTCTTTACAGCCTTTCCATAATCTTCCTTTGTAACCTTTCCTGCACAAGGAGCTAAACACTGGTTGATATGGAATGCTAAGCAAGGGTTCGGGGTTCGGGGTTCGGGGTTCGGGGTTCGGGGGACAGAAGTCGGGGTTCTGTATTCTGTATTCTGTCTTCTGAATTCTGTATTCTGACTTCTGTCTTCTGTATTCTGGCACCTGACACCTGACACCTGTATCTTAGGTTCTATGTTCAAAGTTCTATGTTCTGAGGTCTGAGGTCTGTAGTCTGATGTCTGTATTTTAGGTTCTAGGT
>JAZDOR010000175.1:0-6384 GCA_043798435.1 bacterium | reverse complement strand
AACACTGATTTTCACTGATAAAATTTAAAAATTATCTGTGTTCATCTGTGTAAATCAGTGTCTAAAATATTTCTTTATTTATAATCAGTGTATATCAGTGTCTAATTTTTTGGCTAATTCCCCAAGATTTTGAGTAAATACGTTTATTTGTACTGTTAGTGTTCAGAATACCAAACGCATACGGGTGATAAATGAAAAATAGTATAATAGATTTGAGCCTTACCCTTTCGGAAACTGGTCCTGAACATGACCAGCCTAAGATTTCATACATCAACCATAAGAAGGGAGCATTCCTACTCAATCTGGCAGGTTTGCTTTATAAGGGTGGAAATATAGCCAAAAGGCTCTTTCTCTATCTTATAGGGGTTTACAGGATTAAAGAGTGGCCTGATGGTCTTGGTCTTGCCTGGGAGGAGGTAAAGATGGATACACATGCCGGCACACACCTTGATGCACCCTATCACTTTGGCCCAACAACAGAGGGAAAACCGTCAAAAAGGATTGATGAGATTCCATTAGAGTGGTGCTTTTCAGATGGGGTAGTGCTGGATATGAGGCATAAAGAGCCAGGCTCTTTTATCACTCCCGATGATCTCCATGTTGCCCTAAAAAAAATAGACTACAGGATAAAGCCTTATGATATTATCTTGCTTATGACTGGGGCAGATAAGTATAATAAGGAGAAGAGGTATCTGGTAGATTATCCAGGGATGAGTCGGGAAGCAACCCTGTGGTTGATTGAACGGGGTGTGAAGATTATCGGCATAGACGCTGTGGGTTTTGACAGAGCCTGGGGAAGGATGTTTGAGGATTACCTGAAAAGCAAAGATAAATCAGTCCTCTGGCCAGCCCATTTTGCTGGCAGGGAGAGGGAATACTTGCATATGGAGAAAATGGCAAATCTGGATAAGATTCCAAAGCCTTATGGCTTTAAGGTGGCCTGCTTTCCAGTCAAGGTAGAAAGGGGCTCTGCTGGTTGGTGTCGGGCAGTGGCAATAGTGGAGGAATAACAATGATGAACAATATTAGTAAAGGAAAAAGTCCGTTTTATCCTGGGCAACCTGTTCCTACAGAATTTTTTATTGGAAGGATGAATGAGGTTGAACACATTTTCAGGTCAATAGGACAAGTTGAATTAGGTAAACCGCAAGCGATTTTTCTTACAGGTGAATATGGTATTGGTAAAAGTTCTCTGGCTAGTTTTACGAAATATTCCGCAGAAAGAAATAATCATATTCTGGGTATTCATGTGCTTCTTGGTGGTGTTGAAACATTAGAGGATATAGCCACTAAAACCATAGAGGCAGCAATTAAGACACAAACTTATGAGCCTACAATTTCAGAAAAGGTTCGCAATCTCTTGTCTAAATATATTGGCAAACAAGAAATTTTTGGAGTTACTGTCAACTTAGAACTATTAAAAGCTGATGGTCCGAATATTTCTCATGGATACTTACCTTTTTTACGAGAATTACTTGCCAGGCTTAAAGATAGCGGGATTAAAGGTTTAATGTTGATATTGGATGAAATTAACGGAATTACAGGGAATCGTCAATTTGCTCATTTTATCAAAACACTGGTAGATGAGAATGCACTTAGTCCGACTCCCCTTCCGCTAATGTTAATGCTTTGTGGTGTTGGAGAACGCAGGAGAGAGATGATTCAACATCATCAACCGATTGAAAGAATTTTTGATATAGTTGAGATTAAACCTATGAATGAAACTGAAATGAAGGAGTTTTTTTGTAAAACATTTGATTCTGTAGGAATAGAGATAAAAGATATGGCAATATCACTTTTATGTCATTATTCAGCTGGTTTTCCTAAAATAATGCACATTATAGGTGATAATATTTTTTGGATAGACAAAGATAATATTATTGATGAAGAAGATGCTGTTCAAGGTATTCTGATATCCGCAATAGATATCGGAAAAAAATTTGTAGATGAGCAAATTTATAAGGCTTTGTGTAGCAAAGACTATCATTCAATCCTTGCCAAGCTTGGTAAAGAAGGCTTTGATTTGTCATTTTATAAGGATACGATTGAAAAGGGGCTTTCTGAAATAGAAAAGAAAAAATTCAATAACTTTCTCCAGCGGATGAAAAAACTTAATGTATTGAAATCTGGTGATGAAAGAGGAGAATATATATTTAATAGCCGTTTAGTAAGACTTTATATACTTCTTAATTCTCTTAAAAAGAAATGATTAAGGTAGAAAACACCATTTATATAAAGGCAAAAAGGGATATGGTTTTTTCTGTTGTCTCAGATTTTGAGGCCTGGCCCCAGTTTATCCCAACTTATAAAGAGGTAAAGGTTATAGAAAGAAAGGGGAATAAAATGGTGATAGAGAGAAAGGGTAGTGTTGGAGGGAGGGAAGTGCTATGGAAATCAGAGGCAGAGCTATTTCCGCCGGATTTGATTAAGTCAAGGCAGATAGTAGGTCCAATACCTGATATGGAGATTGAGTGGCTATTTGAAGATTTAGGGGAGGAAACAAGGATACGGCTGATTCATAGCTTCCATTATAAAAAGCCTCCTTTAATCGGATGGGTAATAGGAAGACTTATAGTCAAAAGGGTTGTGAGTGCTATGGCTCAGAAGACCTTAGAGGCTATTAAAAAAAGAGTATCATTTCAAATTTAGCATTATTTTTAGACACAGATTTGCACTGATAGACACTGATAAGAATTAAGAATTATCTGTGAGTATCAGTGTAAATCAGTGTCTAAATATCTCTTCATTTATAATCAGTGTTCATTTGTGCAAATCAGTGTCTGATATTACAATGTTAAATTTGCAATGAAATTCTCTGTGTCTTCGTAGTTCATGTTCTTTTCTTGCACAACACTTTCGGTAAATAGTTATGGAGGTTTTAATATGGAGACTGCCTTAAATCTCATCAAGCTCCTTGGTAGAAGCCAGGAGGTTTCTGATTTCTGCAGAAAGACACTTAAGACTAATCTCTGCTTCATAGAAAACCAGGAGAAGGCTATTACGGAAAAGAGGGGGGAATGCCGGCTATGCCAGGCTGTTTTAGAAAATCCTACTGGCAAGGAAAGATGCCTTAACTCTTACATGGAGCTTTTTTCTCCTGAGATAAAGAATGGGGAGTTCTTCACCTTCACCTGCCATTTGGGCTTGACCGGGTTTTCCTTTCCTATTGTTGTTGAAAAAATCCAGATTGCCACTCTTATTGCTGGTCCAATCCTTGTTGGACAAAAAGAGGATGTTCTGAAGAAAGCTCATGGGTTGGGGATTGAAAAAAGGAAGGTCATGGAAAACATCAAGTTACTAAAATGTATCGGTAAGGATGAGCTTTTTGCTCTCTCCTCCTTTATAAAATTGGCCATCTCTCCTTTAGCTTGTGAGATTGCCAATCAATATGAGGTCTTTCAGAGGATAGAGGAGATGAAAATAAAAGAGGAATTTCTCAGGGTTGATGAGTTGACAGGTCTACATAACAGGCTATATCTTGTTAAAAGATTAGAAGAGGAGATAAGCCGTGCCAGGAGGAGGAAGAAACCTCTCTCATTGATCATTTTCAACCTTGACCAATTCAGGCAGATTATAGACCTCCATAACTCTAAGATAGGGGATACCATTACTAAGGAGACAGTCTCTTTGCTTCTCAGCTTTAAGCGAAAAGAGGATGTGCTGTGCAGGGGAAAGGATGATGAGTTTCTCCTTATCCTTACCCACACAGACCAGGAACAGGCAAGTGTTTTGGCTGAAAGGATTCAGGAGAGGATAAGCAAATATCCATTTTGCCAGAAGGAGGGTCTCTCTCTATCTTTGACTATCTCCTGTGGGATTGCCCAGTTGACAGAAGAGTCTGGAGATCTTATTGAGAGGGCAGAGAGGGCATTGTTCTCGGTAAAATCAAAGGGAGGCAGAAGGATACTCTTTCATTCACAGATAAAAGAAGAGGAACTTAAGAGGTGCGTCATTACAGGGATTGGCTTAGTCACACCCATTGGCATAGGCAAGGATGCCTTCTGGCAGGCACTCTCTGCTGGAAGGTCTGGCATAAGCAGGATAACCCAGTTTGATTGCACAAATATGCCGGTAAAGATTGCCGCAGAGGTGAAGGATTTCCATCCAGAAGAGTTTATGGATAGAAAACAGGCAAAGAGGAGCGACCGGGCAACACAATTGGCCATCGCTGCTTCTCAACTGGCGATAAAAGACTCAGGGATAAATTCAGAGGAAGAGAGGGAGAGGATTCAGGTGATCATTGGCGCCGGGGTTGGGGGGCTTGCCTTTGCTGAAGAACAGGTAGCGGCTTTTCTTCAACACGGGCCTGAGAAGATAAGCCCTTTCCTATCTATCATCACCTTTTCTGGGGCACTCTCTTCAATGGTCTCATTGGAGTTGGGTGTAAAGGGGCCATCCATCACCGTCTCCACTGGCTGCCCTGCTGGAACAGATGCCATTGGTTATGGATTTATGGCTATCAGAAAGGGTGAGGCAGAGATTGTGTTGGCTGGAGGAGCAGAGGCACCTATTCGTCCTGTGGTCATCCATTCCTTTTATGCCATGCGTGCCCTGTCCTTACGAAATGATGAGCCAGAGAAGGCATCCCGTCCCTTTGATGCTAAGAGGGACGGCTTTGTAATAGGAGAAGGGGCAGGAATAGTCATCTTAGAGGAGCTTGAGCATGCCTTAAAAAGAGGGGCAAATATCTATGCTGAGGTTATAGGTTATGCCTCTACTAACGATGCCTATCATATGACCGCACCTGCTCCAGATGGAGCCTCAGCCGCTCAATGCTTTCGGCTTGCCCTTCAAGAGGCAGGAGTTGGACCTACGGATGTTGGCTACATCAACCCACATGGCTCTTCAACACCGTTGAATGACAGGACAGAGACAAAGGTGATTAAGGATGTCTTTGGTGAGTATGCCTATAAAATCCCAGTCTCCTCAACCAAGTCTATGCTTGGTCATTCCATTGGGGCAACTGGTGCCGTAGAGGCTATCGTCTGTGCCTTAGCCATTACTCATAATTTTATTCCGCCAACCATAAACTATGAGTTTCCTGACCCAGAGTGCGACTTAGACTATGTGCCAAACAAAGGCAGGCAGGCAAAGATAGATATAGCCTTCACCAACTCCTTTGGCTTTGGCGGCAAAAACTCAGCGTTGGTGATAAAAAGGTATATAAATTGATGGAGGTGCAAAATGAATATTAAAGTAAGATTTGAAAGAGACGAGGATGGAATATGTGTAGCCACTTGCCCATCCCTGCCAGGATGTATATCCCAGGGAAAGACAGAAAATGAAGCTTTAGAAAATATCAAGGAAGCAATCAGGCTTCATATAAGGGCGTTGGCAGAGGATGGGCTGCAAATATTTGAGGCAGAAGGAGTAAGGGAGGCTGTTGTTGGAGTGGCTGTATGAGCAAGATTCCTGTGATATCAGGCTCAAAGTTGATAAGGGCGTTAATGAAGGCAGGCTATTATATTCGTGACCAAGAGGGAAGTCATATACATTTGAGACATCCAGGAAGGAAGCCTTTAACTGTCCCAAACCACAAAGAGATAGCCAGAGGAACATTGAGAGCTATTATTAAAGAAGCAGGAATAACTTTAGAAGAATTATAAGTAAAGGAGGTGGTTTAAGATGAATTTTACGGCTGTCTATGTGGGGTTTCTCATTATATCCGTTGTCCACAGGATACGGAGATTGAGCATATCTTATGCCCAGAAGAAGGAACCAGCAGAGGTGAAGAAATCCCTCTCTTATGCGATTATGCTCTTTGTCTATCTTCTCATATTTCTTGGCTCTGTCGTAGAATACTTCTTCATAAA
Organism: bacterium; assembly: GCA_043798435.1. Taxonomy (GTDB): domain Bacteria; phylum UBA9089; class UBA9088; order UBA9088; family JAGUXG01; genus JAGUXG01. The sequence goes on along the minus strand of JAZDOR010000175.1, from coordinate 571 downwards.
CTATGGTAAAGGGATAAATTTGACAGTAAGTTGTGTCGGGCTACTTCTCTATCTCTTCGTAATCTTACTGCGAGATGAGGCGATCAAGTCTTTGGGAAGACATATAAGCCCGGATGTGGAGATAAAAAGGGACCATCAGTTGGTTAAGGATGGACCCTATCGGTATGTCAGGCATCCATTGGCTCTATGTGTTACGCTTGAACTTATCGCTCTCGCCCTTATCCCCAACTCCTGGTTCTCATTGCTCGGGGTAATCCTTATCTTCTTTCCATTCATGCTTTATAGAATCCGCATAGAGGAGGAGGCATTAATAGATAAGTTGGGGCAGGAGTATCTTGACTATAAAAAGGAGGTTTCTGTCATCTTTCCAATAAGGAGGAAGGTAACTATGTAATTACTCACAATTTGGGGAAAAATATTTAGCCACAGATGAACACAGAAGAGATATTTAGACACTGATTTACACAGATACTCACAGATAATTTTTTAATTCTTATCAGTGTAATCTGTGTTAATCTGTGTCAAAAGAATAAGTGTTAATCTGTGTCATCTGTGGCAAAATTTATTTTAT
>JAZDOR010000140.1:0-17812 GCA_043798435.1 bacterium | reverse complement strand
TCCACCAGTTACCGTTACTTAAAAAGATATCTCTAAGTTTAATGCCCGAAACATATTCCATATGGATATTATAGCAAAAATAAAGGTGAAATGTAAAAATTATCAATTCAGGTAGTCAGTCGCCGAAGGCGACCTATCTTGGCGGCATCACTGTAGATAGATTTCAAAACTTAGATACCTTTCTTATGGATAAAGAAGAAAGATGTATTTGCTTTGTTGATGACAATATCTCAAGTGGCACTCAAGCAGTAGCTATATTTGAGGAATTATTGGGCAGAAGGGCTGAATCTATCCATGTCAAGCCGCTTTCTAAGGAGAAGATAGATAGACTTAAATCCTCCAGGATTTACCTCTATACCTTCTTTGGCTTTGAAGAAGGAATAGGGTTTCTAAAAGACAGGTTAGGTCAAGAACTAAATATCTTTACCTTTACCTCTGCTAAGAAAAGAGAGGGTTGCTTTGAGCCAGGTAGCCTTATCTTTGATAACACTCAGGACCGAAAAGAAGCAATGGAGATGTCGCAAGAGATTGATCTTCAACTACTACAAGATGCGCCATGGAAAGAGGATAAAAGAAGAGAATTTGCTTTTGGCTATGGTAATTCACAGCAACTTATCGTATTCCATTACAATACCCCAACCTGCACACTTCCTATATTCTGGAAGGAAGGAACATAACGTAAAACTCGCCAACCGACTCAATGCTATTTATCTATTAATGTTAGGCTATGAACAGCAGGAAGCTGCCAAATCTAAAGGGGTTAGTCGCAGGGCTACACTTAAATGGGTAAAGAAGTGGAATCAAGGTGGAAAGGAAGAGCTTGTCAGCAAAAGCTGTGGTTCTACTTCAAATTAAATGATCATTTGGAAAAAGCACTGAAATACTACATAGATCGTCCTTGCCTCGTCCAATCTATCTGTTCTATGAGAACTTTTGGATAGTAAGTGCTATATACTGTCCAAATTTTGGGGTCCATTATAATATTCCCCTTTTTCCTTGCTTACACTTTTTCTATATTCAAATGGTGTTTGACCACAAAATGTTTTGAAGGTGCGGGTAAAGTGGGTTGAGCTTTCAAAACCTACTGAGAAGGCAACCTTTGTGAGGGTAACATCCTTTCTTTCCGCTATCATCTTCTTTGCCTTTTCTATCCTTATTTGGTTTAAGTATCTATTAGGAGAAATCTTTGTAAGCCCTTTAAATTCTCTCCAGAAGTGGCGAGGACTCAAACAGACGATACAGGCAATCTCCTTCATTAAAAGCCTATTTTCAAACTTTTTTTCCATAAAATTGATCGCTTTCTGTATTTTTGACTGAAGGCATTTTTTTTGACAAGACTTATTATTTGACATTTTTGGTTTTCCTCCCAATCAGTTGATGGAAAATTAAAGAAAAGATAGCAATAGACACCTTTGAGCTTCTACTACATATTTATAACAAATATCGTAAGCGTTCAGGTAGTGTAAGAAAAGGGGATATGGAGATTATTGAGATAAGGGGATAAAATTTTGAATTAAAAATTAAGAATTAAAAATGAATAATCTCCATATCCCCATTATCTTCTTATCCCCCTTCTTACACCTCTGATGTATAGCCTGAACGGTTACCAAATATCATAAGGAGGTTTTACGATGTCCAATCTTAATATAGCAAGTCTATTGATACTTTTGGGGGTTCGGATATGAGGAGACTTGTTTCAAGAAATTGCTTGTTATCTTGATGAGTAACTTCAATTTACAAAACTATAGTTTCCTTTATTAGCTGATGACAATAGTTTCAGGTGGGATAAATAATGTTTGTGCCTCTACAGAGAGCGTTCCATGTAAAAGGGAGGATTTCCTTTTCTCTTTGACATCAAAAAAGATTATTCTTCTTCTTTCTTCTTTTTCTTCTGCCGAGTAATAAACCTTTCTACCCTACCTGCTGTATCAATGAGCTTTTGGGTTCCTGTGAAGAATGGGTGGCAGGCAGAACATATCTCTAACCTGATCTCCTTCTCTGTAGACCTTGTGGGATAGATTGCCCCGCAACTGCACTTGGCAGAAATATCATAATACTCTGGGTGTATTTCTTTCTTCATATCATTCTCTCCAGCCTTTCAACCCTTTCTTCTATCGGTGGATGGGTTGAGAATAGCTTAAATATACCTCCTCCTGAAAGTGGATTAACAATAAACATATGGGCTGTGGCAGGCTTAGCATCCAAAGGAAGCCTTTCTGTGCCTCCAGCCAGTTTTTTGAGGGCACCTGCAAGACCCATAGGATTTCCACAGAGCCTTGCCCCTGTCTCATCCGCCAGATACTCCCTGTTTCTGGATATAGCCATTTGAATAAGTATAGCCGCAATTGGGGCAACAATAATCATAGCCAAAAAGGCTATTGGGCTTCCTTCCCTGTCATCATCCCTTCTGCCTCCAAATATAGCCGCCCATTTTGCCATATCAGCTAAATAAAATATGGCTGTAGCTATAGTTGCGGCTATGGTCGCCACTAAGATGTCCCGATTCTTGATATGAGCAAGCTCATGAGCAATAACACCCTCAAGCTCTGTCCTTGAAAGCAGCTTTACTATCCCCTCGGTCACAGCTACGGCTGAATGCTTTGGGTCCCTTCCTGTAGCAAAGGCATTTGGGGATGGAGAAGGCATAAGATACACCTTGGGCTTGAACTGGCCTGATATCTGGCAAAGATTATTTACAATCCGATGCACATCAGGAAGGTCTGTCTCTGATACCTCCTTTGCCCCATACATAGCCAGCACAATCTTATCCGAAAACCAGTAGCCGATAAGATTCATTGCCCCAGCCAGGACAAGGGCGATTGTCATTCCCTGTCTTCCACCTATTGCCTGACCTACCAAGAGTAAAAGCACCGATAAGCTAAAAAGCAAAAGAAAGGTCTTAAAGCTGTTCATTTACTCTACGCCTCCTGTATTTATTTTGTTAAAGAATATAGACATAACCTTTGCCTTGTCAATAACTTTATGAAGTTTTGTAACAGCAAAATGAAAATGTCCTATTCAAAGATGCTATGATGAAGTCTGTTAAAAGCCTAATAAGTCGTTGCGGTTGATAATTTTTCACGCCGCAGCTTGAGTTAATGCTCGTCTCTATCGTCTAAAGTAGATGTTTTCTTAGTGATTCCATATCCTATCCTTGCCATTTCTAAATCCTCTTTTCTTCTCCCTATTTCTCCCTTTCTCCTTTTTTACACCAACCAAATCTTTTAAGTTATTGAAAAATTCAATTTGACATATTTATAATTTTGAATATATATTGATAAAATGTATGATAAAAGCAAGGTAATTCCGGGCTTAGTTATCTTTGTAGGCATAGTAGCCTTTCCATTCTTTATAAACAGGGTGAATCCATCCTCTGAGCCTATTTTGGCTAAATCAGAGGGTAAATGTGTGCAGGAAAAGGATTTTATAAAAAAAGAACATATGAAGATTTTGAAGCAGTGGAGGGAAGAGGTTGTCCGTGAGGGAAAGAGGGAGATTATCATTATCAATGGAATAAGGTATGAAAAGAGCTTGCAAAAGACCTGCCTGCAATGCCATAAGAGAGAAAGCTTCTGCGATAGGTGTCATAGCTATGCTGATGTCAAGCCCTATTGCTGGAGTTGCCATACTGGAGAAAAATGATTGAACCACGAAGCACGACTTGAATCGTCCTTCGTGACCGTTATCCGTGACCGTATTTCCTTTAACTTTTTACTGACATGTTAAACGGACACGAATCACGACTAAAGTGCCTTTGTGCTCTTTGTGGTTAAAAAAATTATGAATAGAAGAGATTTTCTGAAGGTAATTGGAGTATCTGCATTTTCTGGTTCTATCCTTGACCTCTTTGCCTGCCAGACCAGAGAGACCAAAAAAAGGCTTGTCCTGCTGATTTCTACTAAGCCTTTTGATATGCAGCCGTGCATAGATGCCTGCAGGAAGGCTCACAATATCCCTGAGATAGAAGACTCAAGGCATCAGATAAAGTGGATATGGAAAGAGGAGTTTGGAGATGTATTTTCCGAGCAGATAGAAGCACCAAAGAATATAGTCATTCCTGTTATGTGCAATCATTGCGAGAATCCTTCCTGTGTCAGGGTTTGCCCGACAAAGGCAACATTCAAGAGGAAGGATGGCATTGTGATGATGGATTACCACAGGTGTATAGGTTGCAGGTTCTGTATGGCTGCCTGCCCTTATGGAGCCAGGAGCTTTAACTGGATAGACCCAAAACCCTTGGTCAAAGACCAGAATCCCGATTTTCCAACCAGAACAAAGGGTGTCGTGGAAAAATGCAACTTCTGTGCCGAGAGGCTTGATAAAGGTTTATCTCCAGCCTGTGTGGAGGCATCTAATGGTAGCCTCATTTTTGGTGATATAAGCCAGATGAGGGATTTGCTCAAGCATAGCTATTGTCTAAGGAGGAAACCTGAGCTTGGAACATCTCCAAGCGTTTATTATTTGATATGATGTAAGCATTCAGGTAGTGTAAGAAAAGGTGAGGAGATAAGGAGATATAGGGATTAGGGAGATGTGGTGATAATATAAGTATCTCCATCCCCTTAAAAATGAATAATCTCCATATCTCCATTATCTCCTTATCCCCCTTCTTACACCCCTGATGTATGACCTGAATAATTATGATATGATTGAAAAAATTTTCGTAGGCAGTAAAAAATATTGGCTTTGGGTCTTTTTCCTGATGGTTCTTGCAGGGATAGGCTTATACTTCTATCTTGAGCAGTTCCATTATGGCTTGGGTATTACCGGTATGAGCCGTGATGTCTCCTGGGGTCTTTATATCGGTCAGTTCACCTTTTTGGTTGGCGTGGCTGCCTCTGCTGTTATGGTTGTCCTGCCATATTACCTTCACAACCATAAAGCCTTTGGACGAATGACCATTTTAGGGGAATTCCTGGCTATTGCCTCAGTCATTATGTGCCTGCTCTTTATCCTTGCTGACTTAGGACAGCCTGCAAGATTTTTGAATATGATTATCTATCCATCAATAAGTTCTGTTCTATTCTGGGATATGATTGTCCTTAATGGCTATCTCTTCCTGAATTTCTTGATTGGCTGGACAAATCTCAGTGCAGAATATAAGGGTGTCCAACATCCCAAGTGGCTTAAGCCCTTCATTTATATCTCTATACCCTGGGCGATAAGCATCCACACAGTCACAGCCTTTATCTATGCCGGGCTTCCTGGAAGGCATTTCTGGCTGACAGCTATTATGGCGGCAAGATTCCTTGCCTCTGCCTTTGCAAGTGGACCAGCGTTGCTTATTCTCCTGGCTTTGATTGTTAGAAAAGTCTCTAAGTTTGACCCGGGAAAAGAGGCAATCTTTAGCTTAGCTAAGATTATCACCTACGCTATGATTGCCTGCGTATTCTTCTTAGGCTTAGAGCTCTTCACTGCCTTTTATAGCGGCATACCCGGGCATATTCATAGCTTTGAATATCTCTATGCAGGAGGAAGGCTGACTACTATAATGTGGCTATCAGCCACACTCGCTGTTGCCTCCCTCATCTTGCTAATCAATCCAAAGACAAGGAATAATGAGAAGTGGCTTGCATTCTCCTGCTCGTGTGTATTCATTTCATTATGGATTGAAAAGGGGTTTGGCCTGGTTGTTGGAGGATTCATCCCCAATCCCCTTGGTAGAATAACCGAGTATTGGCCCAGCTTACCAGAGATGTTTATTGTCGTGGGTATCTGGGCAATAGGAGGCTTGATATTGACTGGGCTGTATAAGATAGCAGTATCAAAATAGTGTTTAGTGTTTAGTGTTTAGTTATTGGATTTTCTTAAACTATAAACTATACACTCTAAACTATACACTTACAAAGGAGGTAATGTAAAAATAGCATTAAAACCATTATCGGAGTCAATCAGAGAGTATGATACGGTCATTACTACCACTTGCAGCAATATGTGTGAGGCTGCCTGTGGGATGAAGATATTTGTAAAGGAGGGCAGGGTCGTGGATATCTATGGGGACCCGGATTGCCCCACAAACAGAGGTGCTTTATGTCCCAAGGGTTCTGGTGCATTTCAGCACATTTACAACCCTTTGCGGGTGAAGTATCCTATGATACGAAAATCATTGGATGATGATTTCAGGAGGGTTTCCTGGAACGATGCCTTAGATTTTGCCGCAGAGGGGCTTCTGAAGATAAAAGAGAGGTATGGTGCAGAATCCCTACTAATTCATAGGACAGGCAGGTCTGACTTTCTCTGGAAGGTTGGAGGGGGTCGTTTTGGCAGAATCTTTGGCACACCAAATGTTGTCGGTCAGGGGCCTATCTGCTGTGAATCCCCAGGGGTAGCGGCAAGCTATACCTTTGGGGCAAAGGAATTGGGCAGACTGATGAACCCAACTACTGACTGGGTTCACTCAAAATGTATCCTTGGCTCAGGCTCATCTCAGGCAAATACGCACCCTGTGGAGATGCAGTATATCCTTGATGCCAAGGAGAGGGGGGGCAAAGATTATCTGGATAGACCCAGGGTTTAATGCCACAATGGCTAAGGCAGATATTCCGATGAGGCTAAGACCCGGAACAGATTCCAGCCTGATTATGGCGATGATCCATGTGATTCTGAAGGAAGATCTTCACGATAAGGAATTTTGTGATACATGGGTTTTGGGGCTTGATGAATGGAGGCCACTTATTGAAGGGATGACGCCTGAGAGAGCAGAAAAGATTACCTGGGTGCCAAAAGAGACCATCATCAAAGCGGCAAGAACCTTTGCCCTGAATAAGCCCGCTCAGGTGACAGGTTGCCTTGGAACTGCTCAAACCTACAACTCCAATAACACCAACCGTTGCTACATCGCTCTTGTGGCTATCACTGGAAATATTGGAATCCCGAGGTGGAGGCTGGAACTGGCTCCATAATTGCAGACCACCTATGTTTGCAGGAAAGGACTTAGGTCAACTGCCGCCAATCAAAACCCCTGTCATCTCAGACAAGCTCGTAGGTTGGGGAGATGTTTCTGCCTCTGCCTTTCCAAACGCCATTTTCACCCAGAAACCGTATCCTATCAAGGGTATCTGGTGGAACGGCAATATGATGGCTCAGATGCCATTTTCCCAGAAGTATGCGGCTGGTGTAAAAAAGAACATAGAGATTGCCATACACAACTCCTTTCATCCAAACTTCACCCAGCGCCACTCCCATGTCAGCTTTCCCATAACATCCTGGGTAGAAAGAGAGGGGCTTTGCCATCACGGAAATAACCGTCTGATGTCCTGGTTCAACCAGTGCATAGAGCCAAACTGGGAGTGCAGGAATGATATAGATGTGGTTATAGGGATTACAGACCGTATATTTGGCAAGGAAGAGGGGCTAAAATGGTTTCCCTGGAGAAAGAAGGATAATGCAAAGCTTATTGATATGGCACAAATGACAGACTGGGTAAATCAACAGGAATCCTTCACCTTTGGTTGCACCAAAAAGGTCCTGGATCCAGAACATAATCCAAAGGGAGGGGTGATGTGGCCAGCCTTCACTGAAGAGGAGGCAATGAAGTATGAGTTTCCAGACGCACCAACAAGAGGAAAGTATATAATGTATCAGGATGAGCCATATCCAGAGAGTGATAAAAGGTTTCCTACGCCCTCTGGAAAGATAGAGATTGCCTCAAAGGCATTAGAGAAGATTGGCTGGGATTATCTGCCGCAACACAGAGAAGTGGGACATACCCCAGTATCTGACCCGGAGGATTTTAAGCAACATCCCATCATTCTGACCACAGGTCGTCCAGTATCCAGCTTCCATGAGATGGGCCACTGGTGGCCATGGACAGATGAGCTTGAACCAGATAGATATATTCAGGTGCATCCAGGGTTGGCTGAGGTCTTAGGTATAGAGGATGGAGACTATGTGAAGCTGGAGTCAATGAGGTCTGAGCTGGATGGCTATGCCTGGGTTACAGAGGAGGTTGACCCGAGAGAGGTCTGGGTCTATTGCTCAACTGATGAGTATCAACCATTTGTGCCAGGGATAACGAACAGAAATGTCAGCTGGCTTATTGATGACATTATTAAAGACCCGGTTTATAATCAGGCAGAGCTGAAGTGTCAGCTTGTCCTGGTCTGGAAGAAAGGCAAAGATAAAGAAGAGTCAAGGAAAAAGATTCATCAGTTTCTGAAGCAATTCCCAGAATACCCAGTTACAGAAAAGGAGCTTGGGGTTTATGTCAACAGGGTGGCGATTGAAGGGGCACCGACCTGGGAGAAGAAGAAGGTTACATGGCAGGGAAAACCTGCAAAGGACGGAAATGTCCTGCCGTTTAGTGAAGGATAAATAGGGAGAAGGAAGCAGTGATGAGCGACTCACCCATAGTGGATTATACCCATATGTCTAAGGATAACCTGGCCAGGCTGTTGGTCAGCCATCAAAGGGTTATAGAGAGGATTATGAACCTAAAATATACAATTATCCCTTTGAGATTAGGGACATTTGCCATAAATGAAGCCGAGGTCAAGGATATTTTGAATAAAGGATATAACCTTATAAAGGAGATATTGGGGAAGATACATGATAAGATAGAGATTGAGGTGTGCGCTACCTGGAAGGATTTTGCCTCCAGGGTAAAAGAGGCTGGAGAAGAAAGGCAGATTAAGGAATTTTCCGAGAAGCTCTTAGCTAATCCTACCGGAATAACAGTTGAGGACCAGATGAAGGTAGGGATTATGGTAAAAAAGGCATTGGATACAGAAAGAGAAAGATATGCTAAAGAGATAGAAGATGCTCTAAGGACTGTGAGTCAGCACCTCAAGGTGCATGAACTTATGGATGACAAAATGATTATCAATACCGCCTTTCTAATAGATAGGAGAAGGCAAAAAGAGTTTGAGAAAAGGGTAGAAGAGCTAAATGCCAGATTTAATGAGAGGCTAAATTTTAGATGCGTTGGACCGCTTCCGCTTTATAGTTTTTACACCCTTACAATAAAAAAGATGCAATTTGAAGAGATAGATTGGGCAAGGAAGAGACTCGGTTTAGGTGACGAAGCCAGCAAAGACGAGATTAGAAGAGCATATCAGAGATCAGCTGCTTCTACCCATCCTGATATAAACCCGGATATAGAAAGGTGGTTTGATGATGTAAACAGGGCTTATAAGATGCTTGTTGATTATGGCCGTGCCTACGAACAAACAGGCGAAAAAGAAGGGTATTCTTTTAGGGAAGAAGAATTTAAGAGAAATGCAATATTGGTTAAACTGTTGTAACCGTTCCTGGCTATATTTTAAGATGTGTAAAAAAGGAGAAAAGGAGAAGATGGGAGAAATGGAGAAGGTTAATAGAATACAGAATTCAGGAGTCAGAATTCAGGAGTCAGAATATTCTGGATTCTGGATTCTGTATTCTGAATTCTTTCCAATTCTCCCCTGTTCTCCCCTTTCCCCATTTCTCCTTATCTTACACATTTATATAGCTGAATAGTTACTAAAAAGGAGGATGACACAATGGCAGGACAAAAGCTGATGCATGCAACTGAAGCCACTAATCTGGCTGATATCTTAGAGAGGGTATTAGATAAGGGAATTGTGATTGCCGGAGATATTCAAGTAAGGATTGCTGATGTTGAGCTTTTAACCATAAAGATACGGCTTATAGTTGCTTCAGTGGATAAGGCGATGGAGATGGGGATAAATTGGTGGCAGCAGGACTCGTATCTTTCCTCAAAAGCGAAAGAAGAAGAGAATGCAGAACTGAAAAAGAGATTAGAGCACTTAGAGGAAAAAATGGGTTTAAGCACTCATTCTTAAGTATACCAAGAATAATCAGTCCTTAATTTTCGGTAAATCACATTTTCATCTCGGTATATCAAGAGATGGAGGTGATATCAAACCCCTTTAGAAACTTCAGAAATTCCTCCATTGGTTTAGTCTTGAACCGCTTTTGATTGGTGATAATAGAAAAATAGCGGATAAGGTTGACATCAGAAAGAGAGCAACTCTTCAAGGTATGGAGCTTTTTCTCCTTTAAGATGGCCCACTTGGAGATAATAGCCACCCCCAAACCTGCCTCAACAGCCGATTTGATTGATTCAGAGCTTCCAAACTCCATCTTTATCTTTAATAAGTCCGGGTTTATTCCTGCTTCCCTTAACCTCTCTTTGATCACCTCTTTAGTTCCTGAACCTTCCTCTCGCATAATAAGAGGCTCTTTTTGTAATTCAGATTTATCTATCCTCTCTTTTCCTGCCCATGGGTGTTTAGTTGAGGTGATAATAACCAGTTCATCCTCAATAAACCTTTCTACCAAAATATCCTTTTCTTGGACAGGGCCCTCAACCAGACCCAAGTCAATAGAATCTTCCAATAGCTTTATAGCGATATCTTTTGTATTGGCATTTATCAGGAAAATTTCTATATTTCCGAAACGCTGCTTAAATTCACCTACTATCTTTGGAATCAAATACTGGCCAATGGTAGTGCTTGCTCCAATCCTTAAGCGACCTTTGGATACTTTGGTCAGATCCGCTATCTCTTTTTCCGCTTGTTCATAAAGACTGAGGATTGCACTTGAGTATTTTAATAATATCTTGCCTGATTCAGTTAAAGAAACCTCCCCCCTTGAACGCTCAAAAAGCCTGGTTCCTAAATATTCCTCTAATACCCGAATCTGATGGCTTATAGCGGGTTGGGTCAGACAAAGAAGTTTGCCTGTCTCGGAGAAGCTTTTTTCCTTAGCCAGTGTAGAGAAAACCTGCAATCGGAAATTTTCTAACATAAATTATTTTTATATGTTTATGAAATATCGTTATTTGACCTCTTATAGAAGCAAACTTTATTATATCATAAAGTAAAGTTGATGTCTATAAACAAATGAAAAAATCTATTGTTGATTATACAACCTTTGAAAATCTACTCACAGTTGATTGGAACAAGAATGTGAGTTTTGCCCTTCGTAAGATGAGGGAGCTTGGCAAAAGTTGTTTGTTGGTTGTCAATAGAGAGGGTGGAATAGTTGGTGTAGTTACAGAGCATGACAAAGAATCCACGCAGGGTTTAGAAGAGTTTTGCCAGAGAGAATTAAAAACAGTTTCCATTATAGAGGCAAAAGAGATGGATGCTATAAAGGCGGCTCAGTATATGACACATCATAAATTTCACAGAATTATCATCATTAAGAGTGAGGATAGGATAGGGATTTTTACATCAACAGATTTTATCAAAATGGTCGCTGAAGGGAATTAAGTCGTATAGGAATTTCTTTTTTTAGACACTGATTTACACAGATGAACACAGATAATTTTTTAATTCTTATCAGTGTAAATCAGTGTTAATCTGTGTCAAATAACTTGTAAGGGAGGATGAAATGTCAAAATTGATTGCACCGCATGGTGGTGGAGAGTTAAAGCCGTTGCTTCTTTCGGCAGGGGAAGTCCAGGAAGAAAGGAAGAAGGCAAAGACCTTAAAAGAGGTTAAGATGTCATCCCGTGAGACATCCGACCTGATTATGATGGGTATTGGAGCCTTTACTCCATTAGATGGATTTATGGGTAAAGCTGATTGGCAGGGTGTTTGTGATAAAATGATGCTGGCTAATGGTATCTTTTGGCCTATTCCGATTACACTTTCTGTAACCAAACCAGAGGCGGATAGCTTGAAAAATGGTGAAGAGGTCAGCCTTCTTGATGAAGAGACTGGTGAATTGATGGGCACAATGAAGATTACAGAAAAATATACTATTGATAAGGAGCATGAATGCAAACAGGTATTTAGAACTATAGATCGGGCACATCCAGGAGTAGATAAGGTTATGACCCAGAAAGAGGTAAACTTAGCAGGCACGGTAAAGGTATTGAATGAACTTCATTACCCGGCTGAATATGGTGATAAATATATGCGGCCTGCCGAGACCAGAGCACTTTTTCAGTCCAAGGGCTGGAGCACTGTAGCCGCCTTGCAACTACGAAATCCTATGCATCGGGCGCATGAATATCTGGCTAAAATAGCTGTTGAGATTTGCGATGGCGTGTATATCCATCAATTGGTTGGTAAACTCAAAGAAGGGGATATACCCGGAGATGTCAGGGTAAAGGCAATTGACCTGTTAGTGGAGAAGTATTTTGTCAAGGATACCTGTATTCAAGGTGTGTATCCAATGGAGATGCGTTATGGAGGCCCTCGGGAGGCATTGCTCCATGGTGTTTTCAGACAGAACTATGGCTGTAGCCATTTGTTGATTGGTAGAGATCACGCTGGCGTAGGTGATTATTATGGGCCCTATGATGCTCAACATATCTTTGACGAGATTCCAAAAGGCTCTCTTTTACTTCAGCCGCTTAAGATTGACCTGACTTTCTATTGTATTAAGTGCGATGGTATGGCCTCAACAAAATCCTGCCCTCATAGCAAAGAAGACAGGGTGATATTGAGCGGCACTGCCCTAAGAAAAATGCTTTCTGAAAACGAGCCAGTGCCAGACCATTTCAGCAGGCCTGAGGTGTTGGAGGTATTAAAAGAGTATTATGCGACATTAGAAGAAAAGGTTGAAATCAAGCTACATAAACATGCAAGAGGGGAAAAATAGGTTCTATGTTCTAGGTTCAAGATGTTCTATGTTCAAAAAGGGGAAATAAATTGCCTGTCCCCTTTTCACTTCCCTATAACTTAGAACATAGAACATCTTTAACATTTAGAAAAAGGAGGTGGCAAAAATGCCAAGTTTTGTAATCGCAGAAAAGTGTGATGGGTGTAAGGGACAGGATAAGACTGCTTGTCAGTATATCTGTCCGAACGATCTGTATAGGTTGAATGAGGAGAAGACCAAGGCTTTCAACCAGGAGCCAGAGCAGTGCTGGGAGTGTTATTGCTGTGCCAAGATATGTGCCCAGCAGGCTATTGAGATTAGGGCTTATGCAGATATCGTGCCTATGGGCGGTAGCATTATCCCTTTAAGAGGGACGGATTCTATCATGTGGACTGTGCAGTTCAGGAACGGTAACATTAAAAGGTTTAAGTTCCCTATCAGGACTACCCCTGAGGGTTCCATTAAGCCTTATGAAGGGAAGACACAACCGTCTGGGGATGACATCAAGAGTCAAAACCTTTTTTCAGAGATAGGTAAAACATTACCTGTGCCTGCAAAATAATCTTTATGGAGTGCATCGTCCATGACGATGCATGCATTGACACGGTCAATGGAAAATAATCTTTATGGAGTGCATCGTCCATGACGATGCATGCATTGACACGGTCAATGGAAAATAATCTTTATGGAGTGCATCGTCCATGACGATGCATGCATTGACACGGTCAATGCACTCCAAATTTAAGATAAAAGGAGGATAGAATGAGTATACAAACACAAGAGACCTCTTCATTTTGCAAGGATCCGCAGATTGAAGAGATTAAGACGGATCTTTTGATTATTGGGGGCGGTATGGCTGCGTGCGGAGCGGCTTATGAGGCAAAGAGATGGGCCCCGGAGGGTATGAAGATTACCCTGGTGGATAAAGCGGCTATGGAAAGAAGTGGTGCTGTGGCACAGGGTCTTTCAGCTATCAACACCTATCTGGGAGAGAACACACCTGAGGATTATGTCCGCATGGTCTCCAATGATTTAATGGGTGTTGTGCGTGATGACCTTATCTATGATGTGGGCAGGCATGTTGATGATACTGTTCATAAATTTGAAGAATGGGGTTTACCTATCTGGAAACAAGAGGGAGATGAGGGCAAAACCCTTGAAGAGGGTGGCAAGCCTGTCCGAACAGGCAAATGGCAGATAATGATCAATGGCGAATCCTACAAGACCATCGTGGCTGAGGCAGCTAAGGCAGCCATTGGCATGGAAAACATCTATGAAAGGGTCTTTATCGTTAAGCTATTGCTTGATGAAAAAGAAGAGAACAGGATTGCCGGGGCAGTCGGATTCAGTGTCAGGGAGAACAAAATTTATATCTTTAGAGCCAATGCTGTTATGATGGCTTGCGGTGGGGCTGTAAATATATTCAGACCCAGACAGTCAACTGGAGAGGGTATGGGTAGAGCCTGGTATCCTATCTGGAATGCTGGTTCAACATATACTATGGCCGCTCAGGCAGGGGCTGAATTGACTATGATGGAAAATCGCTTTGTGCCTTGTAGATTCAAGGATGGAGCAGGTCCAGTAGGTGCCTGGTTCTTACTCTTTAAGGCAAAGGGATTAAATGCCCTTGGTGAGGACTACTCCAAAAATATGGAGATACTCAAGGCTTATAAGCCATATAATGAGTCTAAGGTGCTTCCAACATGCCTGCGAAACCATCAGCAACTTGAAGAGATGCGACAGGGAAGAGGGCCTATCTATATGGATACGCCGACAGCGATGAAGAACCTTTTTGCCTCCCATGGTAATGATAAGAAAAAATGCCGGGAGCTTGAGTCCGAGGCTTGGGAAGATTTCTTAGATATGTGTATTGGTCAGGCAGGACAGTGGGCAGGGACGAATACTGCCCCTGAAGAGACTATGTCTGAGCTTATGCCTACAGAACCATATCTGCTCGGTTCACACTCAGGCTGTTGTGGAATCTGGGTTAGTGGCCCCGAGGATATTGCCCCGGCAGAATGGCAATGGGGATATAACAGAATGACCACAGTTGCTGGTCTGTTCACTGCCGGTGATGGGGTTGGTGCATCTGGACATAAATTCTCCTCTGGCTCACACGCTGAAGGCAGAATTGCTGGTAAAGCCGCAGTCAAATTTGCACTTGACCATAAGGATTTTAGCCCGACTATCACTAAAGACAAAAGAGAGCTGGCAGATGAAATCTACCTGCCGTTCATCAATTATGAGAACCACAGAGGACATTCAACTGATCCAGAGATCAATCCATACTATATTAAGCCAAGGATGCTGATGTTCAGGCTGAACAAGATTATGGATGAGTATGGTGGTGGCTGCGGAACACAATATGTTACAAGTCAGGCTATGCTGAAAAGGGCTTTGGAACTCCTTGTTGTACTCAAAGAGGATGCCGGAAAGCTGGCAGCTAAAGACCTGCATGAGTTGCTGAGATGCTGGGAAAACTATCATAGGATTTGGACTGCAGAGATACACCTGCGACACATCCTGTTCAGAGAGGAAAGCAGGTATCCAGGTTTCTACTACAGGTCCGACTTTAACCTAATTGATGATGCAAACTGGAAGTGCTTTGTCAACTCTAAGTATGACCCAAAGGCAGGTCAATGGTCGGTATTCAAGAAGGAGCATAAGAATTTAGTGCCTAAGTAGATCCTAAAAGAGGGAAAGGGAGTTAATGAGTTTAAGGAGTTGGGGAGTTTAAGGAGTTAGGAAGTTTTTTTAACTCTCTAAACTCTCTAAACTCCTTAAACTTTCTAAACTCTTTTTCAGTATTTTCTGGTTTCAAATTAAAGTTGTTCTTGACTAAATGCTTTAGCTGGGTTATGATAGTAAAATACTACAGTCTATGTTGCAGTAATATAAAACTGCTAATAGGCAGTATAATCCTATGTTAGGCAGAAAATATCTGAGAAAAATGTTAAACTGAAAAAATGGAGCATAAGACATGGAACAACGGTTAAAAACCATTCATAAAATAATAAACGGCGATAGCAGACAAATGAACCTTTTGCCTGACAAATCAGTTCATTTGGTAATTACTTCGCCCCCTTATTGGCAATTAAAAGACTATGGGACAGAAACACAAATCGGTTTTCATGATAGTTATGAAAGTTATATTAACAACTTAAATCTTGCTTGGAAGGAAAGTTATAGGGTTTTACATCCAGGCTGTCGGCTTTGCATTAACATTGGAGACCAATTTGCCCGTTCGGTTTATTATGGACGATATAAAGTAATCCCAATCAGAACAGAAATAATCAAATTCTGTGAAACCATAGGCTTTGATTATATGGGAGCTATAATCTGGCAGAAAGTTACCACTTGCAATACAACTGGCGGTGCAACCATAATGGGCAGTTTCCCATACCCTCGAAATGGCATTTTAAAGCTTGATTATGAATTTATTCTGCTTTTTAAAAAGCTGGGAGACTCACCCAAACCAACCAAAGAACAAAAAGATCTTTCTATAATGACTAAAGAAGAATGGAATACTTACTTTGCAGGTCATTGGAATTTTGCAGGAGCAAAACAGGATGGACATATTGCAATGTTTCCTGAAGAATTGCCTGCTCGACTGATAAAAATGTTTTCTTTCACAGACGAGACAATTTTGGATCCATTTCTCGGTAGTGGTACTACTTCGCTTGTTGCGCGTAACTTGGGGCGTAATTCGGTTGGCTACGAAATCAATCCAGACTTTATTCCCATAGTTAAAGAAAAGCTCAATATTCAACAATCTAACCTTGCGGAAACAAAATATGTGTTTCTAACAGATGGCGTCAAAACAGACTTGAATAAAGAAATCGAGAAATTACCTTATATCTTCAAAGATTTTCACAAACTCGACAAAAAGATTGACCCAAAAAAACTTCAATTTGGTTCAAAAATTGATAAAAATAGTGGAGAGAGGGAAGTATATTATTCAGTCAAAGAAGTAATCAGCCCTGAGTTGATCAAACTTAACAACGATTTGGTTGTTCGCTTGCTTGGCGTAAAGGAAAAGAAATCTGTTAATGGACAAGCACTCAACTTCCTGCTTAAAAAAACAAAGGGTCAAAGGGTGTTTATGAAATTCGACAACCAGAAATATGATGAACAAAACAATCTTCTTTGCTATCTCTATCTGGGAAATAAGACTTTTATAAACGCTCATATAATCAAAGAAGGTTTAGTAGATGTTGATAATTCAACCGATTTTAGATACAAAGACAAATTCCTGAAACTTGCAGAGGCATTAAATGGATAAAATTCAAAAATATTCAATGGAATTTGGCAAAAAAGAAAAAGTTCTGAACTATACCTGTCAAACTTATCAATTATCAAGACCCAATAAAGTCGGTGCAGTAATGGCCCTCATCCGAGAATGTCAGCCGAAGACAATTCAAGAATGGAAACAATGGTATTTTGAGAACGCACATACATCAGCCAAAACACCAACTAAAGTTACCTTGGAGAGCTTGCAGGAGCTTGGTGAACGGCTATATGAAAAAATTACAGAAGTAGTTATTCCTGAATGGCAAGCAGCTTTTAGTCAATTGACTCTTCAAGATTGCATGGATTACATTTACAACCTTACTATCAATAGAACATTTGACGGTTTTCTCAGGGAGAAGTCTATTGTTAACGATGGCTTGGCCAAAATCTTTCCAAAGATAATTTTTGAAGAATCAGACTCCGATCTTGATCACGCAGGAGACATTGACTATGTGGCAAAGGTTGGTGATAAAGCATTTGGCATCCAAATCAAGCCGGTAACAGCAAAAGCAAACTTTGGCAATTACTCCCCTACTGAGAGAATGAAAGCCAGTTTTGCAGATTTTGCAGAACAATATGGGGGTAATGTATTTGTGGTTTTTAGCTTGGATGGAGAAATTGGGAACAAAGAGGTAATTGATGAAATACGGAAAGAAATTGAACAATTGGAAAAATAAATAGTGCCTAACAAATCGTTGCAGCGGACGGCGAGTACGCCGCAGCTTAGCTCTATCGTTAGGCAACCCCTTTGCTAAAAGTATCAGGTGAAAAATGACAACAAAGGAAAATATGACCGAACAACTTATTTTAACACAAAAAGAAAAAGTAAATTTTGACGCCCCAAGTGGACAAATACAGATTGCCTACTTCATTTTGGTTCATCGCTTTCCCGAACAGTTTAAAAGACTTTTTAAAGCCATTTACCACCCAGAAAATTACTATTTAATCCATTTAGACAAAAAAACTA
>JAZDOR010000137.1:0-15658 GCA_043798435.1 bacterium | reverse complement strand
CGAAAAAATTCAGCTTCCTATGAGTTGAAAATTCTCTGTAAGTAAACTTTTAAGCTCAGGTCTATAGATAGAAATATCCCTGAAAAATTTAATGACACTTTCCTTAAAATCCAAAAAACCTACATAGTATTTACCCCTCATCACTTTCTTCTTGAAAAACTTCCATAAACGCTCAATCAAATTCAAATTTGGTGAATAAGTGGGTAAATATACAATCTTTATTCTTGAGTGCTTTACATTATTCTTTTACAATCTTAGAATGATTATATCTGGCATTGTCCATTATTGTATATGTAGTTCCTGCACCCTGTGCTTTTTCTTCTATCTGTTTAAGCAAATCCACAGTTGATTGGGCATCTATCCTATCGTCTAATCGAAATATTACCCTCCTTGTGTTTGTACATCTAATGCACCATTTATATTCTACCTCTGCCTTCCAGTGTTAGTAAATATTTCTCATCCTGTCCAGTCTCTATCCAGGCATACGCAGGCATAGAATTATGTTGAGGATGAACAGCATCTAAAAAATATATTCTGTCTCCATCTTTAAGTTCTTTCTTTATCTCATTCATAAGACGGACTAATATATTAGTCCGTATACCTTTGTATAAATTCTTCCTGATTTGCTTATATCCGCTTTGGAAGGAACTTGCTTGGTCTTTTTGTATGAAAAACCTATTCCTGTTCCGTAAATCTACCATCCCCTCTTTCGGTATATTCCACACCAAATCTCTCTTTAACAAATACAGAAACCTCCTTCGCAGTCCCTATAAGATGCTCTCTCAAATATTGCTTTAATTCATCAATTTGCTTACAACTTAACTTACCAACATAGTCCTTGTAGTTTAATGTAAGCAATCTATCTATTCCACCCTCTTTATAGGAATGTTCATACCTACGGATAGTGGTATCGTCCAGAAGCATTATCATTGCAACTCTCCATAAGGCGGACTAATATATTAGTCCGTATCATAAGAATATCCTTTGTCTAATGCCAGGACAACTTTTATTCTATCCCTTAAGTGCAAATCTCTTTCTAAAGAGTGCTTTTTTCTAAATACCCTTCTTTCTTCTTCTGTTAAAAAGCCCATACATTATTTATATCGGCTTTTTTGTTAAAAAACTTTAGACTTTTTTGCAAACTAACTCCTTTTGGGTATATAATTACTAAAATATTGACAATGGGGCTTTCCGAACTTATAGTATTTAGCGTGGAAGAAAAAATAGAGAAAAAACTATTGGAGATGGATATTGAATATAATCAGATAATGGAAAGGCTATCTGATTCTGCTACAGCCTCTAATCCAGCCCTTTGTCAGGCAGAAGGAAAGAGGTTGGGTGAGCTGAAGTCTTATGTTGAGCCTTGGACCCTTTACAAAAAGTTGAAGGCAGAAATTGCTGAGTGGGAAGGGCTGATAAAGGAAGAGCCAGAGAATAAGGGTATTTTGGAGGAACTTTCCGTTCTTTCCAAAAAGAAAGAGGCATTAGAAAATGAGATACAGGGGCTTTTCACAGAAAAAAAAGAGTTAGAGTCTCTTATTATGGAGATACGGGCAGGCACAGGTGGAGAAGAGTCAGGCTTGTTTACGGCTGACCTATTCAGGATGTATTCAAAGTATTGCTTAGAGAATGGCTTTAAGCAGGAGATAATAAACGCAAACCCTACAGGGATAGGAGGTTTTAAGGAGATAGTCTTCAGCATAAAAGGTATCGGTGTCTATCAGAGGCTAAAGCTTGAATTGGGTGTCCATCGTGTCCAGAGGGTGCCGGTAACTGAGGCAAGCGGAAGGGTCCATACATCTGCCGTAACTGTAGCTGTCTTGTTTGAACCAACCAAAGTTGAGGAGATAGAGATACGACAGGATGATATTAGAATTGACACCTTCCGTTCTTCGGGTGCAGGTGGACAACATGTGAATAAGACAGAGTCTGCTATCCGAATAACCCATATTCCCACAGGGCTTGTTGTCTCTTGCCAGAATGAGAGGTCACAAGGACAGAATAAAGAGACAGCCATGAGGGTGCTGAAGGCAAGGTTATATGAGAAGAAGAAGAGAGAAGAGGAAGAAAAAAGGTCACAAGAGAGAAGGGAGCAGATAAAGACAGGCGATAGGTCCGAGAAGATACGGACATACAACTTTAAGGAGAACAGGGTGACTGACCACAGGATAGGACTCACCCTTTATAGATTAGATGCTATTATGGACGGAGACCTCAATCTTCTGATTGATAAACTGAGAGAAGAACTTTCGTAATCGCTGCGGTAGTGTAAGAAAAGGAGATGTGGAAAAGGTTAATAGAAGTCAGAATTCAGGAGTCAGGAATTAGAATACAGGAGTCAGAATTCAGGAGTCAGAATATTTTTAATTCTGGATTCTGGATTCTGTATTCTGGATTCTCTCTCATTTCCCCCTTTCTCCTTTCTTACACTCTTGATGTATAGCCGCGAACGGTTGCTTAATAAGGAAGTAAAAATGAAGAGAATACTAACCATTGGAATATTGCTTTCAAGCCTTCTTTGGGCAGAAGGGCTGGTGATTACAGGCAGGGTCATTGATACACAGGGAGAACCTGTCTCTGAAGCAAAGGTCAATCTTACAGACAGGGTCATTGATACACAGGGAGAACCTGTCTCTGAAGCAAAGGTCAATCTCATATTAACAGGTAGAATCATTGATACACAAGGAGAACCTGTCTCTGAAGCAAAGGTCAATCTCATATTAACAGGTAGAGTCATTGATACACAGGGAGAACCTGTCTCTGAAGCAAGCGTAAAACTTATGCTTCAAGATAAAGAATTGGCAGAGGTAGAGGCTAATTCAGACGGTAGTTACATCATTAAAAATGAAATAGAAGGATGCTTGGATGGGCTTAGCTTAGAGATAGAGAAACCCTGTTTTTCCAAAGGGGTTTATCGCCTCAGCTGCGAGGATTTTGCCAAAAAGGATGGCAGCTACTATCTCTACTTAGAAAAAACCTTGATCAGAAAGATTATGCCAGGGTTCTGGGTCGCCCTTGGCATACTTTTTCTGTGCTTTATCTTTATCACCTTTGACCTCCTTCATAGAACACAGGCGGTCTTTCTCGCTGCTTCCTTGATGCTCTTTGTGAGCTATACCCTTGGCCAATTCAATTCTGATTTTTTCATCATCTCCTTTCCCAGTGCTATTAGGGCTATTGACTTTAATGTTATCTTCCTGCTTATGGGCATGATGATCATTGTCGGCATTATGAAGGAGACAGGCGTCTTTCAATGGATGGCTTATAAGTCTTATAGCTTAGCCAAAGGGAATGTCTGGATTCTAACTGTAATCTTGATGTGGATAACCGCCATAGCCTCAGCCTTTCTTGACAATGTGACGACAATACTTCTCATCGCCCCGGTAACCATTGAAATAGCTCTTGTTTTGGGGCTTTCTCCCATTGTCCTTCTCATCCCTGAGATTCTTGCCTCAAATATAGGTGGAACAGCTACACTCATAGGTGACCCACCAAACATTATGATTGGCTCCTATGCCCATCTCACATTCAATGACTTTGTAATCAATCTTACGCCAGTAATCATTGTGTCAATGTTTAGCCTGATGATTATAACAAAAATATTTTATGGCAAGGATTATGAGAAAGCAAAGGTAGAGAATGCCCCTGCACTTTTGGCAAGGCTCAGGCAGGAGTATAAAATAACGGATATGAAGCTTCTAAAATACAGCCTCTTCATTCTCTTTTTCACCATCAGCCTCTTCATTCTCCATGGAAAGCTCCATATGGAACCAGCAATTGCCGCTATGATTGGCGCATCAATCCTCCTTTTTATCTCAAAGGTGAATATTGTGAAAATGATTGATGAGATAGAATGGCTCGTCCTTGTCTTCTTTATGATGATCTTCATTGTGGTGGCCGGCGTAGAGGAGACAGGGTTTATTCAAATGGTGGCAGAGGGGATAAAGAGTTTCTCTGGTGGAAACCTCACAGCGACTATCCTTCTTGTTCTATGGGTCTCGGCAATAATGTCTACTATTATTAGCAACATTCCCTCCACAGCCGCAATGCTTCCTGTTGTTGCCTATCTGACAGCCGAGATCTGCCCAGAAAGCAATTGTTTATGGTGGGCATTAGCCCTCGGTGCCTGCCTTGGTGGAAATGGCACCTTGATTGCGTCATCAGCTAATGTTGTTGCTGTTGGCTTGTCTGAGAAGGCAGGTCATCCCATTTCATTTCTTGAGTTCGCCAAAAAGGGTGCACCCATCACCCTGATTACCCTTATTATCTGTTCCATCTATCTTTTGCTGTTTGCAGGCAGGTTTTAAGATATACCGAGAATAAATCAAGTTTCCAAAAAGGTGGTAGATTATAGGCATTAGACCATATCTGAAAAACTAAATGTTCAACTTATCACTTATGAAAGATGAAGGGTGAATAGAGAACATATCCTTTCTGCTCCTCCTCTTTGCAAATTTGGGATAAGAAAAATAATCTTCATTCCCCGAACTTGATTATCTCTTAACTCTTCACCCTTCACTAATCAATATCTCCTCTTTTTCTCCCTCTTTCTTTTTTAGCCCCAGTTCATGCAAGAGTGCCCTTAAGACATCTGGGTTATTGGCATTGGCTACGGCATCATCTACTGTTATCACACCGTAAGCAATGAGCGACACTAATGCTTGCTCTAAGGTCTGCATCTTATAAAAATGGACAGACTCGCTGATTGTTTTATAGATGGAAGAAAACTCACCCTTCTCAATGAACTTTCTGATAGTAGGAGAGCCGATCATAATCTCAAGTGCAGCAGCCCTACCTTTGCCATCAGCTGTTTTTATAAGCCTTTGTGAGATTGTTGCTCTGAGGGTCATAGCCAATTCTATCTGAATCTGGTGATGCGCGTCCCTTGGAAAATAGGAAAGGATTCTGTCTATGGTAGCTGCGGCTGATGATGTATGGAGTGTTGAAAGCAATAGATGCCCGGCCTCTGCTGCTTTAAGCACAAACTCAACTGTCTCCCTGTCCCTCATCTCTCCGACCAGAATGACATCAGGGTCCTGCCGCAATAATGATGGCAGGGCATCATCCATAGAGACCACATCTGCGCCAACCTCCCTCTGGGATATGGTTGCCTTTTTGTCAGAGAAGGCATATTCAACAGGATCTTCTACTGTGGCTATGTGGCAGGCATGGGTTGCGTTTATCTCCTCAATCAAAGCTGCAAGTGTGGTTGACTTTCCAGAACCTGTTGGTCCTGTTACCAGGATAAGCCCTGTTGCATATTTGACTATCTCTTTGAGAGTCTCAGGCAGACCAAGTTCATCAATTGTTGGAATCTTCAGGGAGATCTTTCTCGCAGAGATGGCAATTGTTCCTCTGTTATGGAAGATATTTATCCTGAACCTGTTCTGTTTCAGCCCATAGCCTACATCTGTCCATCTTCTGGAATTAAACTTCTCAAGCTGCATCTGGTTCATCATACCAAAAGCAAGCCCCTCTGCCTCTTCATCTGTAACAGGAGGGGCATCAGCAAGGGGAGTCATTGCCCCGTGAATCCTATAAAGAGGTGGCCTGCCAACCTTTATCTGCATGTCAGAGGCATCCTTTTCTATCATAATCTCAAGTAGCTCATCAAACTCCATAACCTACCTCCTCGTAGTAACCGTTCAGGTCACTGTAAAATGGATACTGTAAAATGAAAAATGTAAAAAGAATATAATCACGAAACCCCGAAAGAACGAAAACACGAAAAACTAAAGGATGATATTCTTGGCTTTATAGTTCAATTCACTTTTTTCCTTTTCGGGTTTTCATTGTTTCGGGCTTTCGTGTTTCTCTTAATTTTAACCGTTACAACTCCTTTTGAATCAGCCTTGCCCTTTCTGTATCCCTTTCTGAGGGAGAAAGCTCCTTGCCCAGTAGCATCTGAAGATGAGCAGGCTGGGTGATGATGAATAACTTATTCAGAGCAGCATAAGGAATCTTGTCTAAGAAGCCTGTGGCGATACCAAGCCTTATTACAGAAAGAAGCTCCATCGCCTCTTTACTTGAAATCAAGCTGGCATTGGTGAGCAATCCATAAGCCCGCTTAAATCTATCCTCTATCTTTGGACCACCCTTGGCTGCTATCTCCTCCCTCCCTTCTCTCTCATACTCTATAATCTGCTTCACCACCTTCTCTAAGCTTTCAATCAACTCTTCCTCCTTTCTACCGAGGGTTATCTGGTTGGAGATTTGAAAGAGGTCACCAAAGGTTTCAGAGCCTTCTCCATAGAATCCCCTTGAGACAAGACCCACCCTTGAGAGTGTAGGTAGAATCTTTTCTATTCTGCGGTTCATAGATAGGGCAGGAAGGTGAAGCATTACAGAGGCTCGTAAGCCTGTGCCGACATTAGTTGGGCAGGCAGTAAGATACCCGAAATCAAGGGAGTAGGCATAATCAAGGTGAGCAGAAAGAAGGGAATCAATCCCGGAGACCATTTGCCAGGTATCGGTAAGAGAAAGCCCGGAGGATAGGGCCTGAAACCTGATGTGGTCCTCCTCATTCACCATCAAAGAGAGAATCTCCTTATCTGCAATAATAACTAAACCTTGTTTTACAGAGACAAACTCCCTTGAGATCAGGTGCCGCTCTACAAGAAACTGCTTTTTGAGTCCGTCAAGCTCCTTTATCTTGAAAGATTCAGAGCCACCAAAATAATCTATCTTATTTACAGCACTATATATCTTATCTGCCGCAGCATTCAAATCTTTGGTGGATGCCCAATGGGAGAATGGAAAACCCTTTATATTTCGAGCAAGCCGTATCCTTCCTGATATAGCAATATCTGCATCAGGTCCTGTTGCCAAAAGCCAATCCGGGGTCTCTTTGATATATTTTTCTAACATTTTTATGAAAGAGAAGAATCCACAGATTACGCAGATTACAGAGGATTAAATTCTTATTTCTAATTTTTATTCTCTGTGACCTCTGTGTTCTCTGTGGCTAATTTAAGCTCTTTTATCTTTTCTCCATCTCTTTTATTTTATCCCTGATCTTTGCTGCCTCTTCATACTCTTCTTTGGCTATAGCCTTATTCAGTTCTTCTCTCATCTTAGCCATTTCCCTGCTTGTCTCTGCCTTCTCAGCAAACCCCTTTGGTGACTTTCCAATATGGAATGTGTCCCCTTGCATCTCTTTCAAGAATGGCAAGAGCTGTTTCTTAAAGGTTTGCCAGCAATCAGAGCAACCCAACTTTCCTTTAGATTGAACCTCAGAAAAACTTATTCCACACCCCGGACATTTATCCTCTTTTATTTGAGGAATAGCTCCTTGCCCAACCATTCCTGAAAGGATATTAAAGAAGGGAAAGGCTGAAGGGTTTGAGAAGAGATTAAAACCTATCTCCTCAGCGCAACTTTCACACAGGTGCATCGTGGTCGACTGATTGTTTATCACCTGCTTGAAATGGATGTTAGCCTCATTCGCCCCGCATTTATCACATAACATTGCTCTTTGCTCCTCACTGTTGTTAGTTTATAGTTTATAGTTTATAGTTTATAGTTTATAGTTTATAGTTTATAGTTTATAGTTTATAGTTTATAGACCATCAACTATCAACTATTTTAGTTTATAGACTATCAACTATAGACCATCAACTATCAACTATTTTAGTTTATAGACTATCAACTATAGACCATCAACTATCAACTATTTTATTGTCTATCAACCATCAACTATAGACTATAAACTACTCTATGCCGAAGGGGGGATTCGAACCCCCACAAGATTTCTCCCACACGGCTCTGAACCGTGCGCGTCTGCCAGTTCCGCCACTTCGGCAATAATAGGACGCAGATTAACGCTGATGGACAGGATAAAAATCAAAAAGAAATCCAAAGTTACTCCTGAAAAATCTTGAAAATCTGCGTTCTACTTTTCTCCTAACTTTAATTCACAATATCAGGACTTACCTTCAGGATATGGACAAGAGAATCTACTGCCTCCGGGTCAAACTGGGTTCCGCTATTTGCTTCAAGCTCCAATATAGCTTCAGAAAGAGACATCCTCGGTTTGTATGGCCTCTCAGAGGTCATCGCATCAAAAGCCTCTGCTACACCCAGGATTCTTGCCAAGTATGGAATATCTTCATCTCTCAATCCCTCTGGATAGCCCTCGCCATCGTATCTTTCGTGGTGATAACGGATGACCCGGCCTACCTCTTTCAGAAGTGACATGGAACCAATGATTTCCGCACCCTTTACTGAATGGGTCTTTATTATCTCATACTCCTCCGGTGTCAACTCACCTGCTTTATTTAGAATTTCATTATCCATGTCATACTTTCCAATATCGTGCAGCATAGCTGCGGCTGTAAGTGCCTTCATCTCGGAAGCAGACAGATAGAGCCTCTTTCCTATTGCCTCTGCGTACCTTTTCACCTTATTTGAATGCTCTTTCGTATAATTTGACTTATCGTCTATAGTCTTTGCCCAGGCAGTAAGAACCTGTTCATATATTTCGGAAAGCTCTTCTGCATCCTTCTCAAGCTCTTCTTTGTTGTCCATCTATCTTAAAAGTTTAGAGTTTAGAGTTTAGAGTTTAGAAAAGTTTAGAGTTTTGAGTATAGAGTTTAGAGTTTAGAGTTTAGAGTTCAGAGTTTAGAGTGTAGAGTTCAGAGTTTAGAGTTTAACTCATAACTCATAACTCATAACTCATAACTCATAACTCATAACTCATAACTCAAAACTCATAACTCATTACTCATAACTCTACACTCATAACTCATAACTCTTAACTATACACTTCTTAACACCTCCTTGTCGCTGTGCAAAAATAACTACTACATTTTACTTGATCTTTTCGTCAATTGCTGCGTCATTCACTCAGTCACATAGTTCAAGGCTATGCTCCTTCGTTCTTTCCTTGCACTTGACGAAAATCTCTGCTGTAAAATTGTAGCACTTATTTTTTTACACCTCCTTGAGCAAGATTATTTGCTCTGCTGTTCTTTTCTCTACGGATATGAATAATCTCTACATCCTCAATCTTTTTGCATAGCCTTGTTGCCTCCAGCCATAGCTTTTTCAGGTTGGGGTCTTTTACCCTGTATTTACCACACATCTGCTTCACTAAAAGTTCACTATCAGAGTATATCTTGATAGAGGTATAGCCCGTATCTTGAGAAGTTTTAAGCCCGGCAATCAAAGATTTATACTCAGCAATGTTATTTGTTGCCTCTCCAATCGAACGAGAAATGGCAAAAATCTCTTTGCCATCTTGATACCCGACAACCCCTATTGCCGCAGGTCCAGGATTTCCAGAGCAAGCACCATCAATGTATATTTCTATCATAATAAGTATTCAGGAGTCAGAATTCAGAAGTCAAAGGTCAGAATTCAGGAGTCAGAATTCAGGAGTCAGAAGTCAGAATACAGGAGTCAGAATACAGGAGTCAGAATTCAGGAGTCAGAAGTCAGAATTCAGGAGTCAGAATGAAAGAATCTATTTATTCTGTATTCTGTATTCTGTATTCTGGCTTCTGTCTTCTGATTTTTATACATACAAAATCCTGAGGCAGTTTTCACACTGGATAATCCTTGTCCCTTCTTTCGCCTCGTTCAGGAGTTGTGGCCTGATGTTCATTGAGCAAGCACTACAGGCATCTCCACTTATACGAGAAAGACCAAGGTTATCCTTGTTTTGCCGTATCTTTTCGTATAGAGAAAGAAGGATTTCATCAATCTTTTCCGCAATCTGGCTCCTTTTTTCGGAAAGCTCTTTTATCTCATTGCCAAGCTCTTCTGTATCAGTTGATGCTTTTTTCTTTCTCTCGGAAAGCTCTGCTTCAAGTTCTATCAGTAATTCTTTTTTTTGGGCTGCCTCTTTCTCTTTTTCTGCAATCTCATCCATAAGGAGAAGGCACTCTTGCGTCAATGTTTCAATCCCTGAATCTGTTTTCTTAATCTCATGGTCAAGTGCCTCTGCCTCTTTTTGGGTCTTCACCTGATGAAAATGAGCCCTGAACTTTTTTGCTTCATCCTCTACCAATAAAAGCTCTCTCTCTTTATGCCTGAGCTGTTTTTTCTTTTCTTCTAAATTAGCCCCTGCTTCTTCTGATTTTATTCTCAGGGCTTCAAATCCTTTTTCTTTCTCAGAAAGGTTTATAGGAATTGAGGCAAGAACCTCTTTTAGATCTTCTATCTGTCCGTCTTTCTCCTGAATCTCAATTAATAATTCTATCTCTTTCTTCATTTTTATCTAAATCTAAATAGGCTAAGTGGGCGGAACAGGTTTTGAACCTGCGACCTTCTGCGTGTGAAGCAGACACTCTCCCACTGAGCTATCCGCCCTTTTGCAAAAGTTTAGTCTAAACTTTTGGGGTATGTCAAATAAAATGTATGCGTTCAGGTATCAAGTGGTAAAATAGTGTATGGTGTATGCCCAAACAAATCAGGTTTCCAAAAAACTACAAAATTAGTTTTGAAGTTGACAAAAAGGGTAGAGGATGGATACTATAAATGTATGAAGCAAGATTTAATTAAACAACTTTCTCAGAAGACTTCCTCAAAGATTATATTTCTTATCTTGGATGGCCTGGGAGACCTGCCGATAGATGGGAAAACTGCCCTTGGAAAGGCTCATAAGCCGAATATTGACTCGCTCTTTTCATCTTCTATCTATGGCTTGATGGACCCAATCGCACCTGGGATAACACCTGGAAGTGGACCTGCACACCTCAGCCTATTTGGCTATGACCCCTTGAAATATGAGATTGGAAGAGGATTGCTTGGTGCCTTGGGAATAGGCTTTGAGGTTAAAGAGGGTGATGTCTGTGCCAGAGGAAACTTTTGCACCCTTGAACAAGGCATTGTTACGGACAGAAGGGCAGGAAGGATAAGCACAGAAAAGAATAAGGAGCTTTGCGAAATACTTAGCGGCATTAAGATAGAAGGGATAGAGATATTTGTGCAGCCAGAGAAAGAGCATAGATTTTTACTTCTCTTCAGAGGAGACGGTTTATCTGCCAATCTTTCTGACTCAGACCCGCAGAAGACAGGCTTTTCACCCCTTCCTGTTCAGGCAGCGGATTCTGCCTCAGAATTGGCAGCAGTACTTTTTAATAGATGGCTCGTAGAGGCAGAGGCTATCTTAAAAGATAAATCTCCTGCAAATATGGTTCTCCTTAGAGGGTTTGCCGGGTATCTGAAACTTGCAGGCTTTTCTGAGCTGTATAAGCTTAATGCGGCGTGTATTGCCTCCTATCCTATGTATAAAGGATTAGCTAAGCTTCTTGGAATGGATATTCTCGCCACAGGAGACAGGATAGAGGACGAAACAAAAACACTGATAGAAAACTATGATAAATATGACTTCTTCTTCCTCCATATAAAAGGGACAGATAAAGCAGGAGAAGACGGCGATTATCAGAAGAAGGTGGCAGTAATTGAGGAGACAGACAAGATTATTCCAGAGATAATCAAACTTAATCCCGATGTTTTGGTGATTACAGGGGACCACTCAACCCCAGCTCTTTTGAAGGGACACTCCTGTCATCCTGTGCCTCTTCTTCTTTACACAAAATACTGCATAAGCGACGAGATTTCATCCTTCTCTGAAAAAGAGGCAAAAAGAGGTGCTTTGGGAAGGTTTCCTATGCAAAGTCTAATGGGAATCGTTCTTGGGTATAGTGGAAAACTGGCAAAGTATGGGGCTTAGGGTATCAAGTTTTATCAATCTGGGGTAACATTTTAGGTAATCATTCAGGAAGGGTGATAAAAATAAATGGTTTTCTGCCGATATATAAATTGAAAGTCGTATGATATGAAACAAACAAAATGTATTATTTGTTGTTTATGGCTGGTGATGGGATTAATCGATGCAGAGGCAGGGATTATAAGAGACAGAATAAACCAGAGGCGGGAAGAAAGGCAAGAGAAAAAGTCTCCCTATCCTCTGATTGAGGGAAAATTCTCCTCTGGAGCAGGGGATTATCGTAGGTTTATACTCTTTTGTGGCAGAAGACGATTTTATGACCTGCACATTCCTCAAAAGTATGATGAAAGAAAGGCTACACCTGTTGTTCTGGTCTTTCATGGCGGGGGTGGAAATCCAGTTCAGCAACGAAATGATTCACAGATGGATGGTGTGGCGGATAAATATGGGTTTATTGTTGTCTATCCTGCTGGAACAGGGAAATTGGAGGATAGGTTTCTCACCTTTAATTCTGGAGATGGCTTTGGTTATGCCAAAGAAAACAACATAGATGATGTGGGTTTCACAAGAAGCTTGTTGGATGATGTGGAAACACTTTTCCATATTGATAAAAGCCGAGTCTATGCTACTGGCTTTTCTAACGGCGCATTTATGTGTTATCGGCTTACCTTTGAGCTTTCTGATAGAATCGCTGCCTTTGCACCTGTCAGCGGGGTTTTGGGTGTCCAAACTTCCACTTATAAATTAAGTAGTCCTGTTTCGATTATTCATTTTCATGGATTAAAGGACCCGAATGTCGCTTACTACGGAGGTGTTGGACCAAAGGCATTTGAAGGGATTCCACGTCTAAGCGTCCCAGAAACTATCCAGTTTTGGGTTGATCATAATGGATGTCCCAAAGAACCCCTGAAAGGAACCCGAACAGGCAAGGCGGTCTGCACAAGGTATGCCCCCGGGAAGGAAGGCTCGGAGGTAATTCTCTGGACATTGGAGGATGGCGGACACACATGGCCTGGTGGCAAATCTTCATTACCAGAAAAACAGGTGGGAAAGGTCAATACTGATATTTCTGCACAAGAGTTGATGTGGCAATTCTTTGAGGCTCATCCTAAACAGAAAAAGCCTGCTGGTTCGCAGGAATAAGAAAAATTATTGAAGTTTTAATGGAAAAACCGATATATCAAAAGTGGCTTGATAGGGTTAGATATGATATGGATACAGCTGAGGCGATGTTTGCAACCAGACGCTATATCTATGTAGTTTTTATGTGCCAACAAGCATTGGAGAAATGTTTCAAGTCATTAATGGCATCTAAAGGAATGGAGATTATCCCTGTGCATAATCTCAGGCGTCTTTCTGAGTTGACAGAAGTGGTCAGAGAGATGAGCAAAGAAGATTTAAGGAAGATTGATTTCCTTTCGCAGTTTTATCTAAATGCCAGATATAAAGAGGACATAGAAGAATTATCATCACAGGTAACACCCAGTCTGGCTAAAGAGTTTATTGATTTTACAGGAGAGAAGGTTGAATGGCTTACACAAAAGATAAAGCCATAGAGTTGGCAAACTCTTTTTTATGGCAAGTTTCAAAAAAATATCCGATACGCTTAGCATATCTATTTGGTTCATATGCAAAGGGGAACCAATGTGAGTATAGTGATATAGATATTGCTGTTGTATTAGGAAGGGTTGAGCAGGATAGATATTATGAAGAGAGCTTTGAGATATTTCATGAGGCACAGGAGTATAATTCTCTGTTGGAAATCCTCTGTTTTAAGGAAGATGAGTTTGAGAAGGATGGAGGGACAATTATTTCAAAGATAAAAAAAGAAGGAATAAGAATAGAAATTTCTTGATGAAAGAATTTATTAGCCACTGATAAACACAGATTGACACGGATAAGTTCAAGGAGGTAATTAAATTGAAAAAAGAATCAGGCAATATTCTGCGTGTTACAATAGGTAGTATTTTAATGGGTTTGAGTCTTAATATTCTTTTAGTTGATGCAGCCTCTGGTCTTAGTCAAGCTGAGAAATACTACAATTTGGGGTGTGGTTATCAAGATAAAAGCGACTATGACAATGCCATTTATTATTACAACAAGGCAATTGAGTTAAACCCAAGGCTTGCTGAGGCATACTACAATCGAGGGAATGCTTATACTAACAAAGGCCTCTATGACCAGGCTATCTCTGATTTCACCAAGGCATTGGAGATAAACCCAAGGGATGCTAAGGCATACTACAATCGTGGGAATGCCTATGATAAAAAAGGCGATTCTGACCAGGCAATAGCTAATTACACCAAGGCATTGGAGATAAACCCAAGGGATGCTGAGGCATACAACAGATTAACTGAGACATACAACAATCGAGGGAATGCCTATAAGAATAAAGGCAATTATGACCAGGCAATTGCAGATTATACAGAGGCTATTAAGCTGAACCCAAAGGAGGCTGATTATTACTCTTGTCGAGCGGACTGTTTTATGGAAAAGAAGGATTACAAAAGGGCTTTGGAGGATATCACCAAGGCAATTGAGATAAGCCCTGAGGATGGTGGATTCAGGTGGACTCAAACCAAAATTTATCTGCTTCAGGGAGATACCAAGAATGCAGGCAAGTGTTGCGAGAAACTTCTTGAACTGGTATTGAAAGATATAGAAAAAGAACCATCAGCCGATAATTATTCAAACGCTTCCGTGTGTGCTTTATTTATACCAAACTTTCCTGATGCGGAAAAGTATGCCAGTAAAGGGCTTGAAATTGACCCAAGTTATGAACTACTGCATGCTAATCTTGGTCATTCTTGCCTATTTCAAGGAAAAAGGTCTGAGGCATTAGCGGAGTATAAGAGGTTTATCGCTAATTACAAGAACAATCCCAAAGATGTCCTCAAAGACGACTTCTCCCTTCTTAAAAAACGCTATCCAGACAAAACATCACTCATTGATGGGGTCGAGAAGGAATTAGGAATCGGAAAATGAAGACAAAATTTAAGGGCTTATCCGGATTAAAAGGATTGGTTGATTTTATAGCTACAGAATACAAACCTGAGAGGATAATCTTATTTGGTTCTTATGGAAGCAAGACAGAGAAAAGAGGCTCAGATATAGATTTGCTCATCATAAAAAAGACAAGCAAGCGGTTTGTAGATAGAGTAATAGAGGTAATGCAGAGCATAAGGAGAGAGTTTGGGGTTAGATATCCAGTTGAACCCCTTGTTTATACCCCAGAGGAATGGGAAAAGGCAAAGGGAATAAACAGCATCTTCATTCGGACAGTTTTATCAAAAGGGGTTGTGTTGTATGGGAAAGAATAAGGTAGCCGCAGAACTCTGGCTTAATAAAGCAAAGGATGATTTTGCCTTTGCAAAAGCTGGTTGGCAGGAGAGTAAAATAGCATCTGTTTGCTCGGTTTTGGCTCAACAGGCAGTAGAAAAGGCTCTAAAATCTCTCTTGGAATTAGAAAATATCAGTATAGAAAAGACCCCAACCCTCAAGACCCATAGGTTAGTTGATATAATTGAAGAGTGCAAAAAATATTACCCTCAGATTGAAGCCTTTACAGATGATTGTGAGAGATTGACTATCTATTATTTTGACAGATACCCAGCCGACATCCCTTTGAATCTAACTGAAGAAGATGCTACATTTGCCCTTGAGACAGCAGATGAGATTCTACGATTTGTAGACAAGGTAATATCAAATGAACATTATTTATAATGACAAGACAGATTTTCTCTATATCCGCTTAGACGATAGAAAGCAGGAAGTTATAAATAGACGAGTCTCTGAGGATATTGTGCTGGATATAGATAAAAATGAGAGAGTGATAGGAGTTGAGGTAAGCGTTCAGGTAGTGTAAGAAAAGGGGATATGGAGATTAAGGAGATAAGGGGATATTATTCTAATTGTAGCCCTTCTAAAATCTGCTTTTTGATATTTCATCATCTCCCTATCTCTTGTATCTCCTTATCCCCCTTC
>JAZDOR010000130.1:0-5854 GCA_043798435.1 bacterium | reverse complement strand
GTGTAAATCAGTGTCTAAATATCTCTTCAGTGTTCATCTGTGGCTAAATATTTCCCCAAGATTTTGAGTAATTACTTAGCTTCTAACCTTGATACACTGCACCCTTGTGGCTGGAGCTTACCAGCGAGGCATATCTTGCTAAGTAACCAGTTATCTTCTTTTTCTTGGGCTCAAGGTTCAAGAGTCGTTCTTCTATCTCTTTCTTGGTGAGCTTAATATCAAGCCTTCTGCCTGGAATGTCTATCTCAATTATATCAGTATCCTGGATAATGGCAATGGGTCCCCCTTCTGCTGCCTCAGGTGAGATATGGCCAATAGCCGCACCCCTTGTGCCTCCAGAGAACCTTCCGTCTGTCAGGAGAGCCACATCCTTATCTAATCCTACTCCAGCTATGGCTGAGGTTGGGGCAAGCATCTCTCTCATTCCAGGCCCACCCTTTGGTCCTTCATATCTAATCACCACGACATCACCCTTCTGTATCTTTCCTCCAAGTATTGCCTGAAAAGCCTCCTCTTCGCAGTCAAAGCACTTGGCCGGTCCTGTGTGCTTCATCATCTTTGGGTCAGTAGCAGACTTCTTTACGCAAGCCCCATCTGGAGCTAAAGAACCAAAGAGAATGGCTATGCCTCCATCCTCTGAATATGGGTTGTCTATTGGTCTAATTACCTCTTCGTCAAGTATCTTTCTGTTCTCAATATTCTCTCCTACTGTTTTTCCTGTAACTGTAAGTATCTCCTTGTAAATAAGCCCTTTTTTAGAAAGTTCTGCTAAAACAGCTGTCACACCACCTGCCATATCCAAATCCTCTAAGTGATGCACACCTGCTGGGGATAGCCGACAGAGGTTTGGGGTCTTTCTGCTTATCCTGTCAAATATAGCCAAATCCAATTCTATCCCTGCCTCCTTTGCCATGGCAGGAAGGTGCAGGACAGTATTCGTTGAGCTACCAATAGCCATTTCACAATAGATAGCATTCTCAAACGCTTTCATTGTGGCTATATCCCGTGGCTTGATATCCCTTTCAATAAGCTCCATAATTTTTGCTCCAGCCTCCTTTGCCAGCCTTATTCTCCTTCCAGATACAGCAGGAATTGTTCCATTGCCAGGAAGAGCAAGTCCTAAAGCCTCAGCCAGGCAGTTCATAGAGTTGGCTGTGAACATTCCCGCACAAGAACCAGCACCCGGACAGGCATAATCCTCTATCTCCGATAGCTCCTTCTCGCTTATCTTGCCAGAACTACATCCACCAATACCCTCAAAGACAGATATAAGGTCCAGTTTCTTTCCATTCAAGCATCCAGAGAGCATAGGTCCCCCACTGATAAAAAGAGCAGGAATATTGAGCCTTAGGGCAGCCATCAGCATCCCAGGGATAATTTTATCGCAGTTTCCTATAAGCACCAGGCCATCAAAGGGATAGGCAGAAGCCATCACCTCTATTGAGTCAGCTATCAGCTCTCTTGAGGCTAAGGAATACTTCATCCCGGAATGCCCCATAGCTATGCCATCGCAGATGCCAATTGTGGAAAACTCCATAGGTGTGCCACCGTTCATGCGAACACCTGTTTTTACAGCCTCAGCAATCCTCCCAAGATGAATGTGTCCGGGTATTAACTCATTGGCTGAGTTGGCTATCCCGATGATAGGCCTCGTGAGCTCATCATCCGTATAGCCCATCGCCTTGAATAAGGCTCTATGTGGGGCCCTTTGCAAGCCCTTCTTCATTACATCTGATCGCATTTTTTATCGCCTCCAGTAATTCTGTTCACCGCAGAGCACGCCGAGAACGCAGAGAATAAAATCTTTATTAATCCTGATAATCTGCGAAGATCTGCGTCCAATTAACTTGATTATATAGGAATTTCCTTTTTAATCTGTGTAATCTGTGTAATCTGTGGATTAAATTTTTCCTTCTCTGTGAACTTTGCGGTCTCTGCGGTGAACGGTTACCTCAAAATCTTATTAGTAGTTATCATCTCCAAAATATCTAATGTCGTCTTTAATGACCGTAGGTCCTCCCGAGGGGAAGAAGGGGGTGTTCCATTATTGATGGCATCTATGAAATAGGCAAGCTCAAGCTTTAGGGGATTATCCTTATGGACAAATATCCTTTCAATGAATGACTCCTGCTTGTATCTCAGCACCTCCTGGGAGGTAAAGTAGTCTGATGATGCCCTTCTGTGGATATGAAGCTCCTGGTCTGCATAATCCAAAAAGATATAGGCATCCTCCTGGGTTATTGCCAATGTCCGTATCTTCTCCTCAGTGACCCTTGAGGCGGTGATTACAGCAATACAGCCATTTTCAAATTCCATCTGAATATTGGCAATATCTTCCTGTCCTGAATAGACAGATGAGGCGGCAACATTTATCCTCTTTATCTCAGATTTTACAAGGGACAAGACAATGTCTATGTCGTGAATGGCCAGGTCAAGGATTACGCCTGCATCATCAATCCTTGGGGTCTTTGGGCCAAGCCTTTTGCTCTCAATAAATATCGGGTTTTGCACCACATTCTTTAATTCACAAACAGCGGCATTAAACCTCTCCACATGACCCACCTGGAGCAGAACGCCTGCATCCCTTGCCAGACTTATCAAATCCTCTGCCTCCTCTATAGATGTAGTCATAGGCTTCTCCAAAAGAATATCCTTCTTTTGGGCAAGAAAGTCGGCTGTCACAGGGTAGTGCAAGGATGTAGGCACACAGATTGAGACAGCATCCACAAGCCCATAGATATCCCGATAGTCTGTAAATGGAGTCGTATGATATTTCTCAGCAACCTCTCTTGCCCTATCCTCTCTTGCATCAACCACAGCCACTAAATCTACATAAGGAATCTCTCTATATACCCTGGCGTGGAAGTCTCCCATATGGCCTACGCCAACAACGCCAACCCTTGTATTTTCCATAAAAAAAGTATAATTCCTGAGGTTCTTTGGTGTCAATGCTGAATATTTGGCAGCACCCCAGTTTCTGAAAGCAAAACCTCCAAAAGCCAATTTTTATTTCAGACGATTTTACAGAGAGTTTTGTAATTTTGCCAAAGTATAGCAGTGAATAAGACTGCCTACTAATTTTATCTCCTCAGCTCTTTTATATCAACCAATATCTCCCTTGGCTTTGAGCCATCAGGTGGGCCAACTATTCCCTCTTCTTCCATCTTCTCAAGGAGGCTGGCAGCACGATTATAGCCTATCTTCAGTTTCCTTTGAATCATAGAGGTTGAGGCATAGCCTGTCAAACCTACAATGCTCAATGCCTTCTCATACATCTCATCATCTAATTCCTCTTCCTTCTCGGAAACTTTCGCCTTCATCTGCTCAAATTCAAGTTTCTCTGATGGAATTTCTGTTTCATAAGCCTTGATAAACCCACAGACCCTTTCTATCTCTGAGAGAGATACATAAGCACCCTGAGCCCTTATTGGCTTTCCTACGCTTGCTGGAAAATAAAGCATATCACCCTTTCCCAGGAGCTTCTCTGCTCCCATCATATCAAGGATTGTCCTTGAGTCTATCTTGGAAAAGACCTGAAAGGCTATACGGGAGGGAAAGTTTGCCTTGATTATCCCGGTGATAACATCTACAGATGGTCTCTGGGTGGCAATTACAAGGTGGATGCCGACAGCCCTTGCCATTTGAGAGAGCCTGATCAAGGTCTCTTCACACGCCTGACTTGAGACAATCATAAGGTCAGAAAGCTCATCTATCACCACCACAATATACGGCAACTGCTCCTTCTTTCTGAAGCCGGCAATATCTCTGACACCTGCCTCAGAGAAGATTTTATACCTGTCTTCCATCTCCCTGATAAGCCACTGGAGGGCGATAACCGCTTTCTTTGCCTCCACAATTACAGGTGTGAGGAGGTGCGGAATGCCTGAGAATACTGTCATCTCAACCCTTTTTGGGTCTATAAGTATCAATTTTACATCAGCGGGTGTGGAGCGATAAATAAGGCTGGTAATAATAGATGAGAGGCAGACGCTCTTTCCAGAGCCTGTGACACCAGCAATTAGTAGATGAGGCATCTCAGCTAAGTCAACCAATATATCTTCACCCCTCACATCCTTTCCCAGATAAAAGCAGAGGCTTGAGGTCCCTTTGGAAAAGGATGGAGTGATAAGCCCCTCTTTTAGAAAGACCCTATCAGGCTTTCTGTTTGGAATCTCTACTCCGATTGCCTGCTTTCCTGGAATAGGCGCCTCAATCCTGACAGCAATAGCAGCTAAAGCTAAGGCAATATCATCGGCTAAGGATGAGATACTGCTTATTCTAACCCCGGGTGCAGGCTGAATCTCAAAGGATGTGACTACAGGCCCCCTGTTTATGCAGACAACCTTTGTCTCTATCTTGAACTGCCCGAGAGTCTCCTCTAACTGCTTTGATAGCAAGAGCAGATCCTCTTTCTGCTCCTTCTCAGAGATATGCTGTGGGTCAGAGAGCAGGGACAGGGGAGGAAGCTCATAGCCTTCTAACCTTTGAGGACTTATTTTTATCTCTGGCTCCTTTTTCTCTAACGGTTTTTTCTCTTTTGGCTCCGGTCTTTCTTTTTCCTCTACGCCCCTTACTATCACCCTTGGTGCAGACTTTTTTTCTTTCGGTCTTTTAGAAAGGAGGATGCCAAGGAGGGAAAAAAGCCTGCCATTAGTGAGATAAACCAAAGAGATGAGGAAAAGGCTGATTACCACAATATAAGAACCAACTTTATTAAGCAGGGATAGGAGAAACA
The DNA here is from genome assembly GCA_043798435.1 of bacterium. Lineage (GTDB taxonomy): Bacteria > UBA9089 > UBA9088 > UBA9088 > JAGUXG01 > JAGUXG01. The sequence goes on along the minus strand of JAZDOR010000130.1, from coordinate 1,119 downwards.
TCCCCAACTTGAATCCTACCCATCCTCCACCTGTTATCCTGAACTCTAAGGATGGATTTGACAGGGGTGAAGCAAGGATAGAAAGAAGAAGGAGGAATATTATTCCTGCGAGAAGCTTTGGAACAGGGTTTTTTGGCTCACCTCTTATCATATCCAAGCCTATCAGAAAAAGAAATGTAGGGATAAAAAGGCTTCCTATCCCAAAGAGACCGATAAGGATAGTGGCAATATGAGCTCCAACAGGACCGATGATATTCCTTTGTGAAAACCCAGCTGTCCAATCTACTGGTCTTACATTCCATAAAGAAAGAATGGCGATAAAGAATAGGAGGGAGATGCCAAAGAAGGCTATGCCTGCGATAATAGACCTTGTCTTCACGACCTAAATGATAGCATTTTGGCTATCATTTGTCAACCTGGATTGAGCGTATGAAAATACCCATCTGAATAGTTACGATAAAATGGTTATCCCAGAGGTTGCACCAAGTATCTTGGGCACAGTCAGCTTCACTTGCGAGGTGGAATAATCCCTTGATAAAAGCATATTTTATGATATACCCAAACAAATCAGGTTTGCAAAAATTGTGTTCGTTTATGGTTCTGAGGTTCAAAGTTCAAGGTTAGAGAATAAGAGGATTAACCGTGAACCTTGAACCCTTTAACCTCTGAACCTGAGTAGTTACTTTTTTGTAAACCAATTTCTTTTCGGTATACAATAGACAAGCACTTCCTTTTGATAAGAAAAGAATTGCCTTTACTGAGGCTTAAAGAAAGAAGGCGTATGATGAGAAGATTACTGCTTTTGATAGGGGGTTTAACTCTGAGGGAATAAAGATCAGCATCTACCCGGAGGAGTTTGATTATGTAGCCCTCTATTCAGGTGATACAAGTCAAAGAGAGGCGTATAAGATTTGCGGGACGGTTCACTTTTGTTTGAAAGCTTGCGGTTAAAAGAAATTAGAAATTTGAAATTAGCCCTAGGAGCAGAATCTTTTCTTCCCAATTTCGTAACTACTCATAATTTTGGGGAGGACTAATATTTTTTGACACAGATTTACACTGATTTTCACTGATAAGAATTAAAAATTATCAGTGTTCATCTGTGTCCATCAGTGTCTA
>JAZDOR010000123.1:0-20334 GCA_043798435.1 bacterium | reverse complement strand
AATAAAAAATCAAATATTTAGACACTGATAGACACAGATGAACACAGATAATTTTTACATTTTATCAGTGAAAATCAGTGTAATCTGTGTCAAAAAAACTTTATTTATTTTTTGCCATCCCAATTTACTTGAGTATAGTATATGATATTTGCTATTATGCCTTGATTTTCTTTCTCTTACCTGACTGCTGATACCTGAACGCTTAATTTATATAGGAGGTAAAAATGGCACTTTCAGGTTTGGAAATATTTAAGAAGCTACCAAAGACAAATTGCAAAAAATGCAATTTTCCTACTTGTTTAGCTTTTGCTATGCAGGTGGCGACAGGAAAGGTTGAGATATCCTTATGTCCGGATGTCTCTGCTGAGGCTATCGCACAAATAGCTGCCTTGACAGCCCCTCCAATCAGACCCATAACTATTGGGACAGGGGAGAACGGGCTAAAGATTGGTGAGGAGACCTGTATGTTCCGCCATGACAAAAGATTTGAACATCAGCCAGGGATTGGGCTTTTGATAACGGATGATGATGATGAAGGTTTAGAGAGCAAGCTGAAGCAGTTTAACTCTATTAGATTTGAGCGGGTCGGAGTAATGATGAAACCAGAGCTTATCGCCATTAAATCTGTCTCTTCTGATATAGAAAAATTTAAGGCTGTGGTAAAAAGGGTTATGGATGAGACGGAGGCTTCATTGGTGCTGATGAGCGATTCTCCTGAGATGCTTGAGGCTGGATTGAGTATTTGTGACGAAAGAAGGCCATTGCTTTGCGGAGCGACCAAAGACAACCTTGACCAGATAGCTCAGATTGCCAAAAAGAATAATGTGCCTGTCGTAGCCAAGGGAGGGGATTTGGATGAGTTAGCTGATATGACCGCTAAATTAAACTTGGCTGGCATCAAGGATATTCTTCTGTATCCAACCGCTACCTCATTAAAGTCCAGATTTGAACAAGAGGTGATGGTAAGAAGGTTGCCCTTAAAGAAGCAACTAAGAAGTTTGGGATTTCCCACAATCCTATTTCCTTCTGACTTTACTAAGGATAAAGACGAAGAGATGCTGATAGCTGCTACCTTTGTGGCAAAATATGCCGGTATTATTATCCTCTCTAACCTCGAGCCTCATTACCTCTATCCGCTCTTTACGGAAAGAATGAACATCTACACAGACCCACAGAGGCCGATGACTATGGAAGAGAAGGTGTATGAGTTCAGCAACCCTGATAAGGATTCCCCTCTTTTAGTTACCGGAAACTTTGCCCTTACCTATTTTCTTGTCTCTGGTGAGGTTGAGTCCTCAAAGAAGGGTGTTTGGCTGGCTATCCAGAATACAGATGGGCTCTCTGTCTTGACTGCCTGGGCTGCTGGAAAGTTTAATGCTGAATCAGTGGCGAAGTTTATCAAAGGCTCCAAAATAGCTGAAAATCTTTCTCATAGAAATATAGTAATTCCAGGCTATGTGGCTGAAATCTCAGGTGAGTTGGAGGAGGAGCTTGGTTCTGACTGGAAGGTTATAGTTGGCCCAAGGGAAGCCTCAAGCATCCCATCATTCTTGAAACAATGGACTACACACTAAACACTTCCTCCTACAAATTGACACACTCTTGGATCCTTAGAGCTTCGTATCTCATCTACCGAACCACAAGCCACTATCTTTCCTCCATCTAACATAGCAATTTTATCAGCTAAATGATAGGCTGAGACCATATCATGGGTGACAACTACAGATGTTACCCCCAATCTCTTGCCAATATTTTTAATAAGCTCGTCTATCTCCAATTTTAGGATTGGGTCTATGCCTGTAGTTGGCTCATCATAGAAGAGAACCTTTGGTTCGGTGATGATTGCCCGAGCTAAAGCCACCCTTTTCCTCATTCCACCTGAAAGAGAGGCAGGATATAGATTGAGAATATTCTCAAGACCCACAAGGGATAAGACCTCTTTTACCCGAGCCATAATCTTCCCGTAGGCTAAACTTGTATGCTCAAAGAGAAAAAACCCGACATTCTCTAAGATAGTCAGAGAATCAAAGAGGGCAGAGCCTTGAAAGACAACACCGAATCTCTCCCGTATCTTACAAAGCTCTGGTTCTGGCATAGGAACTATATTATTGCCAAATACCTCTATTATTCCAGAATCAGGCTTGCTTAGCCCAATCATATGCTTCAAAAGAACGCTCTTTCCACCCCCGGATCTACCAATAATAACATAAGTCTCCCCTTCTTCTATTGTTAGATTGAGCCCGTCTAAAACCTTTTTTCCTGAAAAGGACTTCTGGAGGTCAAGCACCCTGATGACTGTGTTCATTGAGTTATGAGTTATGAGTTATGAGTTATGAGTTATGAGTTATGAGTTATGAGTTATGAGTTATGAGTTATGAGTGATGAGTGATGAGTGATGAGTGATGAGTGATGAGTGATGAGTTATGAGTTATGAGTTATGAGTTATTTTATTAAACTCTAAACTCTTCACTCTTACTCTTCACTCTAAACTCTAAACTCTTCACTCTTAACTAAAATATGAGGAGAAGGATGACAATGCCAGCAATCATTAAGAAGATATAGTTTTGGAGGTATCCTGTTTGGATGAGCCTTACAGCTGAGCCCAAAAGAGCGGTGAGCCTTCCTGTGCCGTTTACTAAGCCATCTACAAGGTAAATGTCTATCCATCTGCTGACTGCTGAGACGAAGTTTACAAACCGGACTACTGTTGAGGCATAAAGCTCATCAATCCAATATTTATTAGTCAGAAGGCTGTTAATGGGAGCAAATTGTTGGCAAAGCCTCTCAGACGAAACCTCCTTTCTACAATAGACCACCCAGGCACAGAATATTCCAGCCAGAGCCAAGAATATAGAAAGATAGACCACTAACGGCTCTTCTTCAGGATGAAACGCTCCCTCTGCATGAATCAGGTGTGAAAATTGTGGGCCGCACCAGCCTGAGATTAAGGAGAGTATTGCCAGAATAATCATAGGTAGGGTCATCACTAAGGGCGACTCATGCGCCTTTTTCTTCTCTTCGCCTGTGAAGACTACAAAGAATAACCGAAAGGTATAGAAGGCGGTGAGAAAGACAGTAATTGCTGCCATAGTGAAAAGAAGGGTGTTTCCTCCTGCAAAGACTGTGAGAATAATCTCATCCTTGCTGAAGAATCCTGCAAAGGGTGGAACACCGGCTAAAGAAAGCCCACCCATAATGAAGCAAATTGCCGTGATAGGCATCTTGCGGAGGAGCCCTCCTCCATCCCAGATGTTGTTTGAATGAAGGCCATGAATCACGCTTCCTGCACACAAGAATAGCAGAGCCTTGAAGAAGGCATGGGTCATCAGATGAAAGCAAGCCGGGGTATAGCCACCAGAGCCCAAGGCAAGCATCATAAAGCCTAATTGGGAGATGGTAGAATAAGCAACAATCTTCTTAATATCGTTCTGAGTCAAGGCAATTGTAGCCGCAAATAAAGCTGTAAATCCTCCAATATAGGCAACTACAGCCATTGCCGATGGAGCAGCTGCGAAGACGAAAAATACCCTGGCCACAAGATAGACACCTGCTGCAACCATTGTAGCAGCATGAATCAAAGCAGAGATGGGTGTTGGACCCTCCATGGCATCTGGAAGCCAGACATGAAGAGGAAACTGAGCGCTCTTTCCCACTGCCCCACAAAAGACCAGAAGAGCGATTAAAGTTATAGCTGAATTTGAGACCCATCCTTGGGAAATAGCCTTTGCAACCTCAGGAAAACTTAGTGTGCCTGTGAGCTTAAAGATAAGGAGTATGCCTATCAGAAACCCAACATCCCCTAACCTTGTGGTGAGAAACGCCTTCTTTCCAGCAGCAGCCGCAGAGGGCTTATGATACCAGAAGCCAATCAATAGGTATGAGCATAGACCGACCAACTCCCAGGCCATATACATCTGGACAAAGTTATTGGAGAGGACAAGGGTAAGCATAGAGAAGGAAAAGAGCGAGATGAAGCCGTAGTATCTTGCCAGGCCAGTCTCTCCGTGCATATAGCCCATTGAATAGATTTGAATACACAGGCTCACAAGAGAGACGATGACTAACATCATCACAGATAGGGGGTCTGCTATGATCTCTAAAGGGATTTGAACCCCACCAATCTTAATCCAGTCCATAAAATACTCTTCAGGTAGGGGTGAGTTGATAAAATGGACAGCAAGGTTTAGAGAGAGGATAAAAGAGGTAGCTATCCCCAAAATAGAGATAAAGGTGCTTAGCTTGTTGTAGCGAAGGGTAAATAAAGAGATGATGGCAAAGGCTAAGAACGGAGCTAATGGCACAGCCAATAACTGGTTAATCATAAAATTAGTATATTCAAAAACCAAAAATGAGTCAAGATATTTGTAAGCAGAATGCAAAATTCAAAAGATATACCGAAAAGAAACTGGTTTACAAAAAAGTAACTACTCAGGTTCAGGGGTTAAAGGGTTCAAGGTTCACGGTTAATCCTCTTATTCTCTAACCTTGAACTTTGAACCTCAGAACCATAAACGAACACAATTTTTGCAAATCTGATTTGTTTGGGTATAGTAACACTTTAGCCAACTGAAGCAAAGACTAACCACCTACAAAAAACAGTCATTTAGCACTTAGCACTCGTAAATTTAGCGTTATATTTCTTGCTCCTTGCAAAAAATATCTTGACAAGCAAAGAAAAAATAAAAGAAAATTAAGGTAAGCGTTCAGATAGTGTTAAGAAAAGGAGATATAGAGATTATGGAGATAAGGGGATAAAATTTTGAATTAAAAATGAATAATCTCCATATCCTCATTATCTCCTTATCCCCTTTTATTACACTTTTGATGTATAGCCTGAACAGTTACGAATTAAGATGAAAAAAATAATCTTTTTTATACTCATAGCTGCGACAAGTTTTTCTGCGGAGATTCCTATTCCAAAGATAAACATCGGTATTGACCAGGCAAAGGGGCCCCAGGATGTCGCTCTATCCCTTCAAATCCTCTTTCTTCTCACTATCCTTACCCTTGTCCCATCCATCATTATGATGCTTACCTCCTTCGTTAGAATCGTCATTGTTCTTACCTTTATGAAGCAGGCATTGTCTGTCCAACAGGCTCCACCCCAGCAGGTCATAACTGCTTTAGCCCTGTTTCTCACCTTCTTTATTATGTCTCCAACCATGAATAAGGTGAATGAGGTTGCCTTACAGCCATATCTTGCTGGAAAAATGGGTCATTATGAGGCTTTGAACAAAGCATCTACGCCAATGAAGGATTTTATGCTCCGCCAGACAAGGGAGAAGGATTTGGCTCTCTTTGTCAATATAGCCAAGATTCCCAGACCCAAGAACAGGGAAGAGCTCCCAATATGGACTGTCATTCCAGCTTTTATGACCAGTGAGCTTACCACCGCCTTTCAGATAGGAATTCTGCTCTTCATACCCTTTTTAGTGATAGACCTTATCGTCTCCTCTGTCCTTATGTCTATGGGAATGATTATGCTACCGCCAGCAATGATTTCGCTGCCCTTTAAGATACTCCTCTTTGTTATGGTTGATGGATGGAACTTGCTCATCCATCAGCTTGTTTTGAGCTTCAGATGACAGAAGGCATGGTTATCAGGCTTTTCCAGGAGGCTCTCTTTTATACCATCATTGTCTCTGCGCCTATGCTTATTGTGAGTATCATTGTTGGGCTGGTTATCTCCATATTTCAGACAGCAACATCTATTCAGGAGCAGACCATCACCTTTGTCCCAAAAATATTGGCGGTCTTGATTGTGACTGGTGTTTGTGCCGCCTGGCTTGGGAAGGTTATGGCTGAGTTCACCTTAAGGGTCTTTTCGCTAATCCCCCAGGTTATAGGAGGCTAATTTATTGCAAAATTATCAATGTAAAATTAGCAATGCAAAATGAAGGAGATTTAATTTTGAAATGCTAATTGCTAATTTTGCAATTTGCAATGAGTTATGCTCCAAGATTATGTGTTTTATGCTTCACTCTCGGTAAATAGTTATATTTTATATAAATGGATATCCTTGTTCTCCAATTTGAGAAGTTTCTCCTGGTGCTTGCCCGTATCTCCGGGTTGTTTTTTACTGCTCCATTATTTTCCAGCCCCAATATTCCCTATCCCATCAAAGCAGGGCTTATCCTCCTCATCTCTTTGGTGGCTGCCCCAATCTCTATCGGCTTTATAGGAAACCCGCCCGGAAATATAATAGCCTTTGCTATTCTGGTGGCATCTGAGATACTCATTGGTCTATTGATTGGTCTGTTTGCTCAATTTATCGTCTCTCTCTTTGCTATCTCAGGCGATTTTTATTCTGTGCCAATGGGGTTTGCTATCAGCAATATCTATGACCCGATGAGTGAGACAGAGCAACCGGTGATAGGGCAACTGATTGGATTATTTGGTCTGCTTGTCTTTATCACCATAGGTGGACCCCAGACAATTTTATATGCTGTCATTAGCTCGTTTAAGTCTGTCTCCTGCCTTTCTCTTGCCCAAGCCAATATTATCTCTATCTCTGTGATTGAGCTTTTCTGCAAGATGTTTGCTACGGCTTTGTCAATAGCTATTCCTATGATTGCTGTCCTCTTCTTAGTCAACCTCTCTTTGGGTCTCCTGTCTAAAGCCGCACCCCTGATAAATGTTATGGTTGTGGGCTTTCCCATTACAGTCGTTGCCGGCCTCATCACCCTGTTCTTCATCTTCCCTGTCCTCTACAGTGCTACCCTATCTATATTTGATGGACTATTCAGCGATATAGACCAACTTCTTCTCAGGCTATAATCACAAAACTTGTGTAATCGTTCAGGTAGTGTAAAAAAAGGGGATATAGGTATTATGGAGATAAGGGGATAAAATTTTGTAACTATTTACCCAATTGAAGTGCAAGAAAAGAATATAAACCACGGAGGCATAGAGGTCACGGAGAGAATTCATTGCAAAATGCAAAATTAGCAATTAGCATTTTACAATGATAATTTTGTATTGATAATTGATAATTTTACATTGAATTCTCTGTGTCTCCGTGTCTCTGTGGTTAGTCTTTACTTCAGATGAGTAAAGTGTTACAAAATTTTGAATTAAAATGAATAATCTCCATATCCCCTGTATCTCCTTATCCCCCTTCTTACACTCTTTGATAGATAGGCTGAACAGTTACAAACTTGCCTAAATACAATTTTTAATGACAGAAATTCAGTTTATTCAGTATAATGCTTTTTCTGGAGGTGAAGAGATATGTTTTCAGGTTCAATTGTTCCAATTATTACTCCATTTAAGGAGGATGGGTCTATTGACTATGAGACCTTAGAGTCTCTCATTGAGCTTCATATTACCAAAGGAACTCATGGGTTCATTCCTGTAGGGACAACAGGCGAATCAGCCACGCTATCTCACAAAGAGCATCGGGATGTAGTCAGGTTTGTAATTGAAAAGGTGGCAAAAAGGGTTCCTGTGATTGCTGGGGCAGGCTCAAATTCAACAGCAGAAGCAATAGGGTTAGCTAAGGCTGCCAAAGAGGATGGTGCGGATGGCATCTTGTCTATCACGCCATACTACAATAAACCAACTCAAGGAGGGTTGGTTGCCCATTTTACTGAGATTGCCAATGCCGTTGACATACCTATAATTCTTTACAATGTTCCAGGCAGAACAGGCGTGAATATGCTTCCTGAAACGGTAAAGAAGCTATCTATTCTTGAGAATATTGTTGGGGTCAAAGAGGCTTCAGGCTCTCTCGCCCAGGCTGCTGAGATAAAGAGGCTCTGTAATGGGAAGATAGCCTTGTTCTGCGGAGAGGATTCCCTTGTCTTTCCTATGATGGCTATAGGTGGGAGGGGATGTATTTCAGCTTCTGCAAATGTGGCACCAGAGGATTTTGCCTCAATGGTAGAAGAGGCAAACAACAGAAACTTTGACAGGGCAAGGAGCCTTTATTATAAGCTGCTTCCTTTATGCGAAGCAATGTTCTGGGAGACAAACCCGGTTCCCGTAAAGGAGAGCCTGAAGATGATGGGGATTATTGAGAGTGCAAAGGTCAGGCTTCCTCTTGTTGGGCTGGCAGATGTGACCAGAGAGAAGATAAAAACCCTTCTCTCTACCTATAATCTACTCAAATGATAAAAATAATTATTACAGGTGCGACTGGAAAAATGGGTCTGGCTCTTTGTGGAACAGCAGAAGAAGATAAGAGCATCCAGATTGGAGGTGCTGTTGAGAGAAAGGGTCATCCGGCTGTGGGCTCTACCTTCTTTCATGGGATAAAGATAGTAGATGACATCCTCCTTGTATTTGATAAAGGCGATGTGGTTATAGACTTTACCGCACCAGAGGCGACTATGGAATATCTGAATATATGCCAAAAAGCAAAGAAGCCTATGGTCATTGGAACAACAGGGCTCCTCTCTGATCAAATGGCTCATTTGAAGCAGTGTGCCAAGTTTATACCAATCCTCTATTCTTCAAATATGAGCTTTGGGATGAACCTCCTCTTTAAGGTGATGGGTGAGATAGGCAAAGACCTTTCAGACTATGATGTAGAGATAATTGAGGCACATCACCGCCATAAGGTTGATGCTCCGTCAGGCACAGCCAGGCATCTGGCAGAGATTATAGCTGAGGCAAGGGCTTTAGAATTAGAGGATGTGGCTGTTCATGGAAGAAAAGGAAAGACCGGCGCGAGAAGAAAAGAAGAGATAGGGATAATGTCCGTTAGAGCCGGGGATATCGTTGGTGACCATACCATAATCTTTGCTGGCGATTCAGAGAGGATAGAACTCACCCACAGGGTTCATGGGCGGGAAGCCTTTGCCGCAGGTGCCCTGAAAGCCGCCAAATTCCTTGTCGGCAAAGACCCCGGGCTATATTCAATGCTGGATATCTTCAGGGACAGCAACCATAAATAGAATCTCTCTTTTCCCCGTAACACTTTACTCATCTGAAGAAAAGATTAACCTTTAGGGGTCGCAGAGGGCACAGAGAAATAAAATATCTACTTTGAATTTAACCTTATCCATAATTATCTCAGCGAACTCTGCGTTCTCTGCGGTGAATAATTCCCTTTTACTTCACTTGGGTAAATAGTTACTTTTCCCCATAAAAGATCTTTTTATCTATACCGAAAAGAAATTGGTTTACAAAAAAGTAACTACTCAGGTTCAAGGATTAAAAAGTTCACGGTTCAAGGTTCACGGTTAATTATCTTATTCTCTAACCTTGAACCGTGAACCTCAGAACCATAAACGAACACAATTTTTGCAAACCTGATTTGTTTGGGTATAATACAAAATAGGACATTTCTATTTGTGGCTAACACCTTACAAAAAAATGCTTGCAAAAAATTTTTATGTAATTTATACTAATACCTTGTCATAAGGAGGTGTAGAAAAAAATGTCTACAATAATTACAAAGAATGAGATAATTGAAGCCATATCTGGTATGACCGTATTGGATTTGGCTGAAATGGTAAAAGAACTGGAAGCAAAGTTTGGGGTACAAGCATCAGCTCCCATAATCTCTGCGGGACCATCTGTTGTAGGAGGAGGAGCAGAAGAGAAGGAAGAAGCAAAGACCGAGTTTGAGGTAGTCTTGGTAAATTTTGGAGACCAGAAGATCCAGGTTATCAAAGATGTAAGAGCTATTACCTCATTGGGTCTTAAAGAAGCAAAAGATTTAGTAGAATCAGCGCCAGCTACCATAAAGAAAGGTGTGAACAAAGAGGAAGCAGAAGATATCAAGAAAAAATTAGAGGCAGTAGGAGCAAAGATAGAAATAAAATAATTTGTAAAAGTTCAACAACAGACATCCTTTTTTCTATTTTATCTTTTATATACTGGATACTGGGTTGCCAATCAATTCTTCGGCAAGATAGAACGCATCCTTTTTTTCCTTCACCTTCCCATCAATCCATCCTTCGCTGATTGCCGAGAGTATTTTTCCTATTAAAGGGGAAGGTTTAAGTCCAAATCTCTCCATAATCTCATTACCGCTTACTATCTTTGGTGGCTTGAGTGGTTGGTCGGGCTTTAGATATTCCCGCAATATCAGCTTTAGCCCTTCTCTATGTGCTTCTATATCCTCCTCTGTGGTTGCCTGGCCAACTGCGGATAATCTATCTGCCAATGAGAGGAGGAGAACCCCTATCAGGTCATCCTCAATGTCCCTAACTAACCTGAAGATTGCCTTCCGTGTGATTATTTTGCCTTGTATCAGGGTGCCTATTCTCATATGATGGGCAACAAGCCTCTTTAGACTGGCTATCTCCTTACCTCCGAGTCTTATCCTGCTTCCTATCTTGCTTACCAACTCCTTGCCAACCATTTCATGACCAATAAAACTTGTCTTATTCTCTTCTATCTTCATTGTTTGGGGTTTTCCAAGGTCATGGAAGAGGCAGGCGAGCTTTAGAATCTGAAGCCTACTATGCCCTGCGGCAACATCACAAGCAAGATACTCCTTAATTTTGTCGGAAAACAGAGGGGGTTCTTCAGCTAATATCTCTATCTGCCTCACTGTCTCAATGGAGTGATCTAAGAGATTGAGGTGGTGGTATCCATCTGGACCAATTGACGGCAGGCTTGCGAGCTCAGGAAAGAGGAGAGGGAGTAAACCTGAATCATACAATAATTTAAGGTGTTCTACGCAGGTGTCTGCCTTAAGTATCTCAAACAGCTCATAATTGATTCTTTCAGAAGCGACATCCTTGATACGGTCAAAATGTTTTTTTATCAGTCCTTCTGTCTTTGGCTCTATCTTAAAACCTAAGCGACAAGAAAGCCTTACTGCCCGAAGCAACCTCAAGGGGTCATCTATAAGTGAGTCTTCTGAAATAGCTCTGATAACCTTGTTTTTAATATCCTCCAGGCCAGAAAACAGGTCTATGATTTCAGCCGTAGAAAGGTTCAGAGCAAGAGCATTTATGGTAAAGTCCCTTCTTGCCAAATCCTTTTTAATACTCTCAGTTATTTTTGCAAAATCAAGCTGGAGTTCAGGAAGCACCACCCTTGCTGTTGTTTCGTCAAGAGGGACATACGCACCCTTCAGCTTGTTTGCCACTTTTCTGGCAAGGGATATTGAATCCCCCAGGACAGCAAAGTCTATATCCTTGCTCTCTCTATTGAGCAACCTATCCCGCAGGAATCCACCGACGACAAAGAGGTCAGCTTTTTTAGATTGAGCAATACTCTGGATGAAAAGGATGAGTTTGGCAAGCTCCATAGTAAGAATAAAGTTATCAGTTTTAGATTGAGTAATACTCTGAATAAAAAGAATGAGTTTGGTAAGCTCCATAGTAAGAATAAAGTTATCGGTCATCGGGTAATCGGTAATGTAGGAAAAGGTAATCAAGTTAATAGGACGCAGATTTTCGCAGATTTACAGGATAATATTTTATAAATCTTAAAAATCTGCGTTCATCTAAAGTCCAAAAAAAGGAAATTCCTATACTATCAAGTTATTGGTGAATAGTTACCTAATTACCGAATCACTGATTACCTTTTCCCAGGGTTTTACTTCCTGATGCTCACATTTTTCGCTTGTTCAAGGGCGATTTCATTAACGGCTGACAGTGCTCTTACCCCAGAAGCCCCCTCAATGGCTCTAACGGCAATATCCTGCACCTGTGTCGTTGCATTATTCAATTGCTTAGTCATGGCTTCAATTTGGGCAGACTGGTTGGCGACTGTGTCTTCAAGGTTTTTAATCTTGAATTCAGCCAACATTTTCTCCCCGGCCATCTCCTTAGCCAATAGCTCTGCTTTTTGTTTAGCTATGCTTTCTGTTTGGCCAGTAGCCTCTTTTTTAGCCTCCTCTATTGCTTTTGTCAGGCTATTCGGGAAAGATTCTACCTTAGCCTTTAATTCTGTATTTGAAGTTTCGCAAGCAACCACAATGGCCTCTCTTTCAGCCAACTCCTTTTCTTGAATTGCTCGTTCTTCTTTAAGTGCCTTCTTTAAGGCAGACTTTTCTTCTTCATAAGCATCCTTGTCCTTCTTTCTTGATAAAGTTAAGTTATAAGTATAATCTTCATCCTCTCTTTTTTCTTTCTTCTTAAGATTTTCATCCCTCTCTTTAACAAGACTTTCTGCCTCTTCTTGCTCTTTCTTCCACTGCTCTTTTATAATAACCAACTCTTCTTCAAAGGCTTTCTTTTTTTCCTCGTGTTCTATAATAAGGGTGGCCAGAGTCTCAGCCGCAACCCTGATGTCATAGACCCCTTCAAGATTTCTGGTTTCTATGGCAATAGCTTGTTGAACCTCTTCCAATTTAGAGGCTTCTGCGATGAGTTTATCTGATATATCAGTAAGTGTCTTGCTCAAATCCAATTTAAGGTCAGCCAACCCTTTAATGATACTTTCTACGGTATATGTTGATACCTTTTTCACTACGGCCTCTTCAATAACCTTTTTCACTTCAGCCTCTTTGCCTGTCCCCTTGTCAGCCTTCTCTTTCTCCTTATATTTGTCCACCAGTTCCTCATACGCCTTGAGCATCTCCTCTTTTTTGTCTTTCAGCGTTAATTTCTTTTCCATTTGGACCTCCTTATATTTCTTTTGCAAAGCAAAGAAATATTATCATAAAAGCAATGAAGCTGTCAAGGGCAAAAGCTCAGGTTTATCTTCCTTCTTCCAATCTCTTCTTCGCCCTATCAAGGAGTTCTTTATGCCCATCAACATCTGGAGGATAGGTGGCCAGGCCAAATCTTGCCTCTATTCCCTTCTCCTGAAACATTTTTTTGAGCCTTTCAACCATAATCATTGCCCCATCCTCCCTGGTCCCTGAAAGGAAGATGTAAAACCGTTCATTCTCCCTGGCGGCTATATCTTCTTTCCCTCTAATGGCTGAACGAATCAACAGACCCAGTCTCTGAAGATCAGTGGTTTTCTGATGGGCCCCATCCGGTTCTAAGGCTACTATGGAAAAACATCTTTTTAGATACCTGCTCCTTTCCAGCTCTTTCTTCAAAGCGTTCACAAAGTAGGGACGGGTATAAAGAGTGCTCAGGTCATCGGTGATACTCAGTTTTTTGATCTCTCCATGCAGATTTCTATTCTCTAAGTAAAAAGCAAGTATGTTTCCCATAAGGCTCAAGAACTTTCTCTCCTGTGGGAAAAGTATTTTGGGTTCTGTAAAACCACAGACAAGAGCACCATAAGTGCCATCTGGAACAGAAAGGGGAAATAAAGCAAGAGACTCAATACCCATATTTTTATAAGGAAGATAGTCTGGACCCTTTTCTTTGGACAGACCATTTATAACAGTAGCATTTCCAGTCTCGATCACCTTACCGATTAGACCCTCTCCTTTTCTTACCCCAGAGAGAAAATCAGCTGATATTCCTTCACTGGCTTCTATCTTTAGGCGGTTTGTTTTTTCGTCAAAGATACTCACCAGATTCAGTTGGGAACCCAAAAGTGAAGAGGTAGCCTCAACTACCTCACCTATATTCCCATTAGCCTCCAATCTTAAGGAGATATTATAGAGTTCAGACAACTTCTTGCTTTCAGACTCTAAAGTTTTGACTGCTTGCCTGAGCTTAAAACAAATATCTTCCACTTGCAGGTGCGTATCTTTTGGCGTATCTATCCCAGCCCAAAGCTCTGAAGAAAGATATGAGGTGATGCTGGCAAAGCCAAAGAAGAGGTAGACCTTCAGGATGAGATAGGGGATGGTTATAGAATTTTCCGACAGAATAGAGAAGAGGATATAGATACCAGTAACCCCCAAGGTCAAAAGGAAGGCACTTAAAGGCCGATAATAGAGACCGGCCAGCATAATCACCATTAAATAAAAGAGAAAAAAGATACTCTCTTCTCCGCCTGTCCAAAAGATGAGGGCTGTAATAAAAATGGTATCCAGGAGACTTTCCGCATAACAGAGAGAGGGCTTGGGAGAGACAAAACCAGCCACCAGGTTATAAATGGCTAAGATACAGAAGGGCACAAAAATCTCTGGTCGAAGCAACCAGTCGGCTCTATTCAGGATAAAAAGAGAAAGGAGGCATGAGAACAGCATCAGCCACCTCAGCCTCCAGGCGATCTTCGTCATACCTTCGTGAATCATTATTGCCCTCTTTATAGTTAACTCCATAAATCTTCGCACAAATTTTCTCACTCTGGAGCCACAAAGAACACAAAGATTATAATATTCCCCTTTGTGACCTTTGTGTGATTATTTATGGAAGATACTATGATCGTAACCTATTTTTTCCTCTAACCGCTCTAATCTCTTTTTCAGTTCTGTATTCTCTTCTTCTTTCGCTTTTGAAGAGAGATACGGATCCTGCTGCCACCAATTTATTCCCATCTCCATCGCCTTATCCACTGAAGCAACTATGAGCCGTATCTTTATGGTTAAAAGCTCAACATCAGCAATCTTTACTTGAATATCTCCGGCAATCACAATTCCCTTATCTAATACCCTCTCTAAGATATCAGCCAGATTGGTGGCTTCAGTTGCATGCATCATCTTTTGTCCTGCCATTGTCATCCTCCTTTTTTACACCTAAGTAGTTACCAATTTTTTAGCCTTTATGATTAAATCTGCTGTTTTTTTGCGTAAATTCGCAATCAAACGGCAATCTTTACACTTCAACATACTGCCTTCATAACCTGGACAGGAAAGAAGCACCTCTACCTCCTTTTGAAGTTCTTCAGCAAATCCTGCCTTCTCTTGCACCCCCCTGGCCATATTTATCTTATCCGTAATATCCCTTATTATTGGCTCTTGCTTCTGGAATATTGGACAACTTATCTTTGGTTTTTCTTCTGATTTATACATAATTTAATAGTATAGGAATTTCCTTTTTTTGGACGCAGATGAACGCAGATTTTTAAGATTTATAAAATATTATCCTGTAAATCTGCGAAGATCTGCGTCCAATTAACTTGTCTTCACATCAAATTCCCCAGAGGACCCAAATCTAAGCCCAGCTCTTCATCCTCAATACCGAAGATTGCCTGAATCTCTTTCATCTTTTTCTTTACTGCCTTAAGACTCAATCCTAATTTTTGAACCTCTGCAGAAGAAAGCGTCCCTTTCTTTACCCTTCTATAGGCTTCTTTCTCCATAAGTTTTCTTATAAGTTCGACCAAAGTTAAAACTAATTTAGCCAAACCCTGCTCTGTCTTTTTAGGGCTACCCAGGTCTATAAGTTTAGGGATATTTTCTTCTGCCTTTCGTATCTGGCTTTGCAATTTTTCTATATAATCGGTATCTTCAGGGGTAAATTCTTTATTGGGATCACTAAAACTCTTGCCTGATAGCTCCTCTGCCTTGGAGACTGAGGTAAGGATAAGCCTTAGACCTAAAAAGACAAGGTCTACATCCGCTACCCTCAGGACTATATCTCCATTGATAATGGCACCCTTTTCTAAGACCGTATCTAAGACATCTACCAGCGTAACATTACTTTTTTTAATAGATGTAGTGGTTAATGGTTCAGTCATAGTTTAATAGGAAGTGAAGTTATAAGCAGGCCAGGGACCGCTTACTTCAAGGCAATATCCCTCTTCCTCCATCCTTCGATTTAAGTCATCGACCTCCTTCTCAAATTTCTTGATCTCCTTCTTATGGATTAAATACGCTGCATTTAAGATCATTGGCTCTCGCTTACCAGTCAGCTCTTTTTCTAAGATCTTATTTTTGACTGAGTCTACAGCATGCTTTTTTAAGCCCTCAAAAAAGACCTCTGCCATATTGTTTAATTCTGCCTCCATTTCCCTTGAAACAATCTCACTCAGTTCTTCTTCCATAAAAAAAGCCATACCCTCAGGCAAGGTTGCTATCTCTTTCTCCTTCTCTTTTATAGCTTCATTTTTTTCTTTTATGACCCGCTCAAATTTCTCCCTGTTTGTTAGATATACCTTTACACTCCACTCCTGTTTATCTCGAATTCTTTCTAAAACCCCTTCGATCTTAGAATAGTCTTTGTCTAAGCTCTCTTTTAATCTTGCTTTCTCCTTAAAAATGGTGCCAAACCTCATCGGAATCAGGCTTATCTTATCATTTCTTATTGCCTCTTCTATAACCTTCAAGTGAGCAACAGCCTTTTCTTTAATCCAACTCAGGTCTTGCCGGGCCTTTTCTTGAATCTCTATAGAGCCAAATTCTTCTAAGGAAACCTCACTTACAACTGCCTCTACTCCTCGGAAAGAAAGGGTAAAAATCTCTCCCTTTCCATCAATACCCCTTGTGGAGAAGACTGGAGTATCTTCTGTTTTCTCTCTCAGGCAATAGAGATATAACCCTTTCATATCCTCTTCGTAACTATTTAGCCATTTAAATTTTGCATTTTGCAAGGTATCCTAATTTTCAATTTTTCATTATCCATTTTACAGTTTACAGTTTTTTGCCAAGCCTGATTTATTTGGGTATATTAGTGTTAATTAGCGTTAATTCGCGGTTAAAGTATATTCACGGTTATGTAAGATACTATAAACTGTTACTCCTCTTCAGAAGACCCTTGACCTTTGCGTTTGTAGGATTGAACCTCTAAGCCAGAATTCAGCTTAACTGTGTAGACATTCCTGTCCTGTACCCTTGTAGGCAGGCCAAGGGACTTTATAAATGAACTCTCCTCATACACCTCTGCCTCTGTCTCCCAGCCATCGCCAGCCTTTGTCGCCTTTATTACCTTTACCTCTTTGACATTGAGGGTCTTCCTTAAAAACTCAACCACTGTCTTGCTGGTCTCTTCTATATCAGCCATTTCTACACCTCCTCCTCTTCTGTTTTTCTGATAGCATCCAATCGTGCTAAAAGTTCTTTTTCCTGTCTATTATATTCTTCTTCATCTATCTCATCTAATTCAAACCTGAGTTGCAATTCCATAAGTTTTTCCTTTATCCGCCCCTCATCAGAGACCTCTTTTTCTATTACCTCGTTAATCTGTTTGCCCAGCCAGACTACACCTTTTAATGGGGCAAGTAATATATCATCAATTAAAAACACCTTAATATTTCTCCATCTCAATCACTAAATTGACAAAATTAAATGGCGGCACTGTGCCTGCATACTTAAATTTTACCTTGTGGCCATATCTTGTGTCGAGCTGGTGAACCTTCAGGTCAAACTCTGCCTCTCTATGTTTTTCTACCAGAAAAGCGGCATTGACAATTATCTGTTCACCGTATGTCTTATTGGTCTTCGCTTCGACAGCCAAAGGTGATAGGGTAGCTAAAATATCCTCTTTGCAAATCTCTTTTTCTTTTTGTAAGGCAGACTCAACCATTCTGCCTATCTCCATTCTTAAATGATATGTCTTCTCAGGAAGCATAGCGGCTATCTTTTCTTTTAGTGACTTTATATCCTCATATTCTTCTAAGATATCTTTATAGATAATCTCCTCCTTGAATATTGCCTTTAGCCCAAGTTCCTTTTTACCCTCAATATGTTTTAATAACCCTACAAATCTATCGTGCTCTTTTTCTAATATCTTTTTTACCTTCTCTTCATTTTCAGCAATGGTAACGAATCTGACAGGCAAAACTGTATGCTCCTTCATCACCTCTTCAATGGCGCGCTCGTGGGCCATGGTGTTTTCTCTTGTAACCGGGTATTTCTTAATGGGAGAGTCGCTCACCACAGCGGCAATCTCATTAAAACCGATTGTATGCAATTCATCGCCCCGACCACCAATCCCTATCCTGCCAAAGGTCTTTGGCACTTTAACCGCTATTATACAATAGATATATTTACCGTCTTTTTCCATTGGATTACAAAAATCGTAAATGTTCAGGTAGTGTAAAGAAAAGGGGATATGGGGATTATGGAAGGGGATAGGGGGATAATATAATAATATCTTCTATCTCCATATCCCCTATATCTCCGTATCCCCCTTCTTACACTCTTTAATGAATAGGCTGAATGCTTACTATCTTTCCCATTCCTCAGGATATATGATAATATTAACAAAGTTAAAGACTGGTAGAGGGCCGGCATACATAAACTTTATCCTCTCCTTATATTCATCCCTTAGATCATCTATAATATTATCAAATTCTTTTTCCCTGCCTTTATCCACTAAAAAAGCAGCATTGATAAACATCGCATCGATAGTGGTTTTGTTGAGCTTATAATCAAAGGCTGTGCTTCTTACGGTATCTACTATTCTTTCTGCCTCTTTGTCTTTTTTCTTGATCAAAGCCCTTTCAACCATTCTGCCAACCTTTATCCTGGCATGTGTGTTCTTTTTACCCCTATCATTCTGAATCTCCTCTTTTGCCCCCTTAATCCCTTTCTCTTCCTCCACAATCTCCTTAAAGATAATATCCATATCCTTCCATATCCCTTTAACGCTCAATTCTACCTTGTGGTCCATATCCCTTAATGCATTATTGAATTCTCTATACCTTCTATCCAAAAGGTTCCGTATCTCATCGGCACTTGCGGCAATAGTGCCAAACCTGACTGGAAGCACACTATCAAACTCCTTCATCACCTCTTCAATCACCTTCTCATGGGCCAACATATTCTCCCGGTTCACAACAAATTTGGTCAGAGGATGACTACTTACTACCATACTCAGATCATCATAACCGATAGTTAGAACCTCATCACGCCGCCCCCCAATGCCAATAGGTCCAAAATTCCTCTCTTGCTTTGTGCCAATAATACAGTAGATATACTTTCCTTCCCTTTCCATAATCGTAACTATTTTAAAGTAAAAAGGGGATATGGAGATTATGGGGATAAGGAGATATTATGATGTAACATATTTCTCCACTTTTCCATTTTTTCTTAAGGGACTTTAGAATTATACTTTTATCATCTCCATATCTCCTATATCTCCTTATCCCCCTTCTTACACTCTTGATATATAGCCAGGAACGGTTACAACAGTTTAACCAATATTGCATTCCTTTTAAGTTCTTCTTCCCTAAAAGAATACCCTTCTTTTTCACCTGTTTGTTCGCAGGCCCGGCCATAATCAACAAGCATCTTATAAGCCCTGTTTACATCATCAAACTCCCTTTCTATATCCGGGTTTATATCAGGATGGGTAGAAGCAGCTGATCTCTGATATGCTCTTCTAATCTCGTCTTTGCTGGCTTCGTCACCTAAACCGAGTCTCTTCCTTGCACAATCTATCTCTTCAAATTGCATCTTTTTTATTGTAAGGGTGTAAAAACTATAAAGCGGAAGCGGTCCAACGCATCTAAAATTTAGCCTTTCATTAAATCTGGCATTTAGCTCTTCTACCTTTTTCTCAAACTCTTTTTGCCTTCTCCTATCTATTAGAAAGGCGGTATTGATAATCATTTTGTCATCCATAAGTTCACGCACCTTGAGGTCCTGACTCACAGTCTTTAGAGCATCCTCTATCTCTTTAGCATATCTTTCTCTTTCTGTATCCAATGCCTTTTTTACCATAATCCCTACCTTCATCTGGTCCTCAACTGTTATTCCGGTAGGATTGGCTAAGAGCTTCTCGGAAAATTCCTTAATCTGCCTTTCTTCTCCAGCCTCTTTAACAATAGAGGCAAAATCCTTCCAGGTAGCGCACACCTCAATCTCTATCTTATCATGTATCTTCCTCAATATCTCCTTTATAAGATTATATCCTTTATTCAAAATATCCTTGACCTCGGCTTCATTTATGGCAAATGTCCCTAACCTCAAAGGGATAATTGTATATTTTAGGTTCATAATCCTTTCTATAACCCTTTGATGGCTGACCAACAGCCTGGCCACATCATCTTTTTGCATACAGGTATAATCCTTTATTGGTGAGTCGCTCACCACAGCTGCGATGTCCTGATATAAGATAGTATAGACCTCTCCATCTTCGTCTCTCTTTCCCTGCCGAGGTTCTTCAAACCCAGTCACATAAGAGCCATTTATCACACCATAGATATATTTTTCCATACGCGTTTTGTAAATAAGGTAATCGCTGCGGTAGTGTAAGAAAAGGAGATATGTGAGGGGATAAGGGGATTATTATAGAGAGATGGGGATAAAATTAAGAATTAAAAATTAAAAATGAATAATCTCCATATCCCCATTATCTCCTTATCCCCCTTCTTACACTTCTGATACATAACCTGAATGGTTACATTACTTTGCTTCTTTAGGTCTCTCTTCTGCTTTAGGCTTTTCCTCTGGTTTTGCTTCTGGTTTAGCAGATTTCTTGGTGCACCCCTTAAAGAGATTCTTTACTTTTTCCATAAACTTTCCCATCTTCACACCTCCTTTATTTTTTTGTATTTACTCAAAATCTTGGGGAATTAGCCAAAAAATTAGACACTGATATACACTGATTATAAATAAAGAAATATTTTAGACACTGATTTACACAGATGAACACAGATAATTTTTAAATTTTATCAGTGAAAATCAGTGTT
>JAZDOR010000114.1:0-5339 GCA_043798435.1 bacterium | reverse complement strand
GATTAACACAGATTACACTGATAAGAATTAAAAAATTATCTGTGAGTATCTGTGTAAATCAGTGTCTAAATATCTCTTCTGTGTTCACCCCGTTAGAAATACCAGTTTTATCCCAAGAATAGGACATAATTTCTAACGGGGTTCATCTGTGGCTAAATATTTCCCCAAGATTTTGAGTAATTACATAAAAAATAAACCATGGAAAATCAAAACAATGACCAACCTCTGGCAGATCGGATAAGACCTCTATGCCTTGATGATTTTTTTGGGCAGGAAGAGATAGTCGGAGAAAAAAGATTATTAAGAGAAGCAATAAAATCTGATAGATTGCCATCAATGATCTTTTGGGGGCCACCGGGTAGCGGAAAGACTACCCTGGCTTTTATTATTGCTCGACAAAGTGATTCGCAATTTAAGCAAATTAGTGCAGTTACCAGCGGCAAAAAGGATTTGACTCAAATTTTAGATGAAGCCAAAGAGAGCAAAAAATCAGGGAGAAAGACAATTTTATTTATAGATGAAATCCATCGTTGGAATAAAGCTCAACAAGACGCACTTTTGCCTCATGTGGAAAAGGGATTAGTTGTTCTTATCGGTGCGACCACTGAAAACCCCAGTTTTGAAGTAATTGGTGCCTTACTTTCAAGGTGCCAGGTTTTTGTTTTCAAGCAACTTAATAAAGAACATATTTCAAAAATAATCAATAGGGCTTTGGAAAATAAAGAGAGGGGATTTGGCAATCTGAAGATCAAGATTGAAAAAGAGATTATTGATATTATAGCTCAAATGAGCAATGGAGACGCCAGAAAAGCCCTTAATGTTCTGGAATACTCTGTTTTAACCTCACCTAATGATGAAATAAAGATCACATACGATATTATTAAAGAATCCTTTCAAAAATCTTATTTGATTTACGATAAGGATGGAGAGGAACATTATAATATTATCTCCGCTCTTCATAAATCAATGAGAGGGTCAGATGCCGATGCGGCTCTTTATTGGTTAGCCAGAATGATTGAAGCCGGCGAAGACCCTTTATATATTGCCAGAAGAATTGTTCGTTTTGCTTCAGAAGATATAGGCTTGGCTAATTCACGAGCCTTGGAACAAGCAACAGCCGCTTATCAGGCGTGCCATTTTATTGGAGTGCCTGAATGCAATGTAATATTGGCTCAAGCAGTGGTTTATATGGCAAAGTGCAAAAAATCAAATGAGCTTTATTCTGCTTATCAAAAAGCTGCTGCCGATGTTAAGGAGTATGGGAATTTGCCAGTTCCTTTGCATTTACGCAACGCCCCTACTCAATTAATGAAAGACCTGGGATATGCTAAGGATTATAAATATAGTCCAGATTTTTGTTACAAGGAAAAACAAGAATATTTTCCTGAAGAATTAAAGGAAAGAAGATATATGGAGGAATAAGGTAACTACTCATTAGCAAAAATAAAATGCCACAGATTCACAGATTGAATGTATGAAATATTCAGAAAAGAAATATCCATTAGGGCTAAGTGTAAACTTTGTAAAAAAATCATTAATATATCAAAAAGAATGGTTTTAATCTGTGAATCTGTGGCTTTCAAAAAGATATGCTGAATAGTTACGGAATAAATAAAAAATGAAGAAGATAGTTTTGGTTGTGGGAGTGATTATTGCTTTGGTTTCGGCTTTGCTCTTTGCAAAGAGAGGGAATGACCCAAAGGTTACCTTGCCACTCAAGGCTATACCCGAATATGTCTCTGCTGAAGGAAAGGTGGAGGTAATGCCTGGTTTTGAAGTAGAGGTTGGCAGTGAATTAGAGGGAAGGCTTTCAGAGTTTCCAAAAGATGAGGGCAGCAACATCAAAAAAGGCGATTTGATAGCTAAGATAGACGATAAAGAGCTTCTGGCAAGGCTAAAGGAGGCTGGCTCTGAGCTATCTCTGGCTAAGGCAAGGTTGAAGGAGGCAGGGTCTGGGGCAAGGGCTGAGGAGATAAGGAAGGCAGAGGCGGTCTTATCCGCTGCTTCTATTGCTATGGATTATGCTAAGATTGACCCATGGGCTGTGGCTAATATCCTCTGGGGAATGCTGAATGGCAT
The DNA here is from genome assembly GCA_043798435.1 of bacterium. Lineage (GTDB taxonomy): Bacteria > UBA9089 > UBA9088 > UBA9088 > JAGUXG01 > JAGUXG01. The sequence continues at coordinate 3,260 of JAZDOR010000114.1, read as the reverse complement.
CATTATAAACTATGAGGAGGATCCTGTCTATCGGGAAGAGGTTGTCGGCATAGAGCTGAAAGAGCTTCTTAAGACAGGGGTTTATATCTTTCTGGAGGGGCTAAGGAAAAAGGTAACTACTCATAAAATTTAGGATTGTGGAAAAGCCACAGAAAAATAAAATAAATCTTGCCACAGATACGCACAGATTAACACTTATTCTTTTGACTTTGGATTAACACAGATTACACTGATAAGAATTAAAAAATTATCTGTGAGTATCTGTGTAAATCAGTGTCTAAATATCTCTTCTGTGTTCACCCCATTAGAAATACCAGTTTTATCCCAAGAATAGGACATAATTTCTAACGGGGTTCATCTGTGGCTAAACATTTCCGAAAAGATTTTGAGTAATTACGGAAAAAGAAATAATTCTCTAATTCTTTGTAAACTTTGTGCCATTTGTGGTTAAAAATATCTTTGGAGTAATGATATGTTCTGGTTAGCCATAAAAACGCTGTTTCGTGAGAAGATGAGGTTTGTTATCACGCTTGTTGGGATAACATTCTCTGGTCTGCTTGCCCTTATTCAGGTGGCTATGTATCTTGGGATGATGGGAAATGCTACGGCAATCATCAAGCACATTGATGCAGATATCTGGATAACCAGCAAAAATATTCAGTGCTTTGACTTTGCTAATCCAATTCCTGAAGATAGGGCAAATAGGATAGATGGGTTTTCTGATATCCTCTGGACAGAGAAGCTGATTCTTGCTTTTGGTTATTTGAAGCTACAAAACGGTAGCATTGAACAGGTGCAGATAGTTGGTTACAACCCTGATACAGGGATTGGTGGCCCCTGGTCAATGGTTTCAGGCTCTCAGGCTGATGTAAAGGGTGGAAGATATATGATTGTTGACAAAAGTTCTGAACAGAGACTTGGAAGACTGAATATCGGCACAAACTATGAGTTGAGCGGAATGAAATTCAGGCTTGTGGGAATATCCCAGGGGCTACGGAGCTTTACCACTATGCCTGTGCTCTTTATCTCCTACAATCAGGCTCAGGCATCGGAAAAGTTTATTTCAAAAGACGACACGGTATTTATCGTGGCTAAGGCAAGAGCCAAAGAGAAGATAAAGCCAATCGTAGAGGAACTAAGAAGGTGTATGAATGACAATGATGTCCACACCAAAAATGACTTTATCAGAAAGACCGTGATGTATTGGACAGTGGAGACAGGGATAGGGATGGCTTTCTTTCTCACCGCTATCCTTGGTCTATTGGTGGGTGCAGCAATCGTTGGCCAGACAGTCTATGCCAATACAATGGAGCATTTACGAGAGTTTGGAACCCTCAAGGCACTTGGGGCAAAGAATACGGATATCTATCAGGTTATCCTCTTTCAGGTTGGAATAACAACTGTTTTAGGTTATGCCTTAAGTTCTCTCATTGTTTTGGCTATAAAAGATGGCGTAGAAAAGGTTGGGGTGAGTTTATACTTAGAACCTATTCTTTTTCTTTCTCTATTTGTTATCGTCCTTTTCACCTGTCTTGCTTCATCTGTTTTTTCTGTGAGAAAGATACGGAATTTGGATCCAGCAACTGTTTTTAAGTCATAGGGAGAACAGGTAACTATTTACCGAGAGTGAAGTAAAAGGAGAAACACGAAAGCCCGAAAGGATGAAAGCCCGAAAAGGAAAAAAGTAAATTGAACTATAAAATTAAGAATATCATCCTTTAATTTTTCGTGTTTTCGTTTTTTCGGGATTTCGTGATTATATTTTATTTCTCCAAAGTCTCCAAAGGCTAATTTTACTTCAGGTGAGTAAAGTGTTACGAGAACAGAATACAGAATATCTAACTTCTAACTTCTAATTTCTAACTTTTGACATAAAGATGCTTGAAACACGAAATATTACCAAGGTCTATAAAGAAGGACAAATTGAGGTCGTGGCTGTGGATTCGGTGAGCCTGTCCCTGACAAAAGGGAAACTTCTGCTTATTATGGGGCCCTCTGGTTCTGGAAAGACAACCCTTCTCTCAATGATGGGCTGTATCCTGAGACCAACAAGCGGTCAGATTGTTGTGGATGGAAAAATGATGAGCAATCTCAGTGAAGATAAACTTCCTGAGATTAGAAAGAGATACTTTGGCTTTACCTTTCAGTCATTCAATCTATTTCCCTCTTTGAATGCTTGCGAGAATATAGAGCTTGTCTTGCGGCTTAAAGGAAAGAGAAATAATCTCAAGTCTGAGGCATTAAGGCTTTTGGATATAGTTGGCTTATCAAAAAGGAGCTATTTTTATCCCAAAGACCTGAGTGGAGGGGAGAAGCAGAGGGTTGCCATAGCCCGTGCTTTGGCTTGCGAGCCAAAGATCATTCTGGCAGATGAACCAACAGCAAACCTTGATTCTAAAACAGGGCTACAGGTCCTATCTCTTTTGAAAGGATTGGCTTGTGATTTAGAAAAAGTTGTAGTTGTGGTCAGCCATGACCCCAAAGTAGAGCCATTAGCCGATGAAATTGTATTTTTAGAGGATGGTAGGATAAAATGAAGAAGGTAGGTTTAATTGCAGGTTTGATAGTCATTTTAGTGGGAGTTCTTGTCTTTGCAAAGAGGGGGAATGACCCAAAGGTTACCTTGCCACTTAAGGTTATACCCGAATATGTCTCTGCTGAAGGAAAGGTGGAGGTAATGCCTGGTTTTGAAGTAGAGGTTGGCAGTGAGTTAGAGGGAAGGATTATAGAGTTTCCAAAAGATGAGGGCAGCAACATCAAAAAAGGCGATTTGATTGCTAAGATAGACGATAAAGAGCTTCTGGCAAGGCTGAAAGAACAGGAAGCAGAGCTATCTCTGGCTAAGGCAAGGTTGAAGGAGGCAGGGTCTGGGGCAAGGGCTGAGGAGATAAGGAAGGCAGAGGCGGTCTTATCCGCTGCTTCTATTGCTATGGATTATGCCAAACTTGAATTTGAGAGGCATGAGAATCTTTACAAAAACAATGTCATCGGAAAAGCGCTCCTGGACGAAAAGGAAAAGGCTTTTAATCTTGAGACGGCAAGGGTGAAAGAGGCAGAGGAGGAAAAGAGGCTCTTAGAAAGGGGTGCAAAGGAGGAGACCATTGAACTTTACAGAGAGGCGGTCAAGAGGGCAGAGGCAAGCCTTGATTATTATAAAACCCTTTTGGAGAAGACCCTTATTTACTCTCCCATCTCTGGCAAGGTTATCCACAAATACCTGCAAAGGGGAGAAATGGTGAGCAAGGAGGTCTCTTTGGTGG
>JAZDOR010000103.1:0-4188 GCA_043798435.1 bacterium | reverse complement strand
GGAGAGCCTCTTTTCATCACCAATCTAAAGTCAATCTGCCCTTCATCTGCGACCATAACCCAGGGAAAGGCGGTTTTACCTGTTACAATAGACTCAAAGGGAGAGCCTCTTTTCATCAGTGCTATTGATATATCTAACAGCAAGAGGTATGGAATAAGTGGAGCAATTGCCGTAAGAAGCGATACAAAGCCACCAGGGCCGATAGAAGACCTGGCTGTATCATTTAGAGACTATAACTCTATAGAGCTTATCTGGACAGCCCCTGGTGATGATGGGGATGTTGGCACAGCCACATATTATGATATAAGGTACTCAGAAAATCTGACAATGAAGGCAAATTTGTGACAAGATTTATAGTTAATAGTCAGTCTTCCCTTGCCTGGTCTGATTATGATAACGATGGTGACCTTGACCTGACTATTGGAGGCTTAGATATATCTGGAACAGGAACGCGAATATACAGAAACTCAAAAGGGGTGTTCAAAGACTCAGGGATAAACCTGCCACAAGCATATGATGGAGCGGTTGAATGGTCTGATTTTGACCTGGATGGAGACCTGGATTTGGCAATGGGTGGAGGTGTATTTGATGCATTCTGCAATATATATGAGAATAAAGAGGGAAGGTTTGTTGATACAAAGGCTGAGCTTCGTGGCATAATTGAGGGTGACATCAACTGGGCAGATTTTAATGGTGATTCCTGGCCTGATTTATTCCTGACTGGAGATGATTCTCCGGTTCATTCAACCCTTTACAGGAATGAAAAGGGAAGGTTTATAGATACACAAACCCAGATAAAGAATCTTTTCAGGAGTGCAGGTGCTTGGGCAGACTTTGATAATGATGGTGATTTGGACCTTGTCCTTTCTGGAGCGTTTGCCGGCATATTGCAAAAGACTGCGAGGCTATATAGAAACGAAGGGGGCAGTCTTGTTGAGACCGAACAGGAGCTTACAGGAGGAGGCTGGTCATCTATTGTCTGGATAGACTTTGATAACGATGGTGATTTAGACCTCTTGATGACCGGGTATATCTCAGACCTTAATGTGTTCACCAAGATTTATGAGAACAGGGGTAAAGATGGGTTTGTTGAGAAGACCGAGATAGAGTTTTCAAAAATGTATGGAGGAGGGATTGATATCGCTGATGTTGACCGTGATGGAGATTTAGATATTGCCATGATGGGTTGGGGCTGGCGAGATTCAAGCCACTGTGGACCATTCTACAAGCTCTATCTAAACTATATGGCAGACCCTTGTTTCGAGGGTGGTGGAGGAAGACCGAATACCAGTCCAAATCCTCCAGAGCAAATAAAATCAGTCTTTCGAGATGGAAGGGTTGTTCTGTCCTGGAGCCAGGGATTTGATAAAGAGACACCTGTTGATGGTTTATGCTACAATCTCAGGGTTGGAACATCTTCTGGTGCTTGTAACATACTTTCTCCACGCTCTGACTCTAATTTTGGAGGATATATAAAACCAAAAGAGAAGATTTTGAATCTTAAGCCAGGCACATACTACTGGTCTGTCCAGACGATAGATACGGGCCTCTTTCGAAGCGATTGGTCAAGGGAGGAGAGGCTTGTTGTCTCCTCGCTCCTTCCTATATCACCAGACTCTGGTCCAGCAGGAACACCTATCACAATGAAAGGAATGGGATTTAATACAAAGGAGGGTATCCAGATTGGATTTGGAAGCCTCATTAATGCAAGCTTTGCCCAAACTGATGAAATAGGCTCTTTTCAAAGAATCTTCCTTGCCCTATCACAAAGCCAAGGAGCAATAGCGATCACCGCGACTGGTCTTTCCTCTGAAACTGTTTTAATCACCTCGTTCTATATTGAACCAGGCTTTTTTCCAGGGATAGTTGATATATTCCCTATATCCGGGATAAATAAAGGAACTTGCACCATCAATATCATTGGAAAGAATTTTGTTCTACCCCAGGTTAAGCTAAAAAAGGCTGACCTTGAGATACCAGCCTATAAGGTAGATGGAGGGGGCGAAAAGATAGTTGCTTGCTTTGACCTTTCTTCCAAAACCACAGGTCTATATGACCTTATTGTGATGAATCAAGATATTTCTTGCAGTAGCAAGGAATATAAGGTTCTGACAGAGCCAGAACAAAAAAGGAAATTCCTATATAATCAAGATATAGGCTCCTGCAGATTAAAGTCATCCTTCACCATCAATAGACCCCTTGGTTCTCCAATCACCTATAAGAAAGAGGAGATGGCAGATAGTGTTCGGAGGATAACTGTTGGTGATCCAGATAATGACAATGTGAATGGGGGTATATGGTGTAGTGGAGAATGGTATCTATAAATTTGATAAGAATATAGTAAGTATAGGCTCTGGAAAGAGTGAAATGAGGTGCCTGGCGATTGGTGATGCTGATAATGATGGCTTAAATGAGATATATGGAGGCGATAGCACTGGTTGCCTCTATCAGTTTAAGTATGAGGCTGATAAATGGAGCGGTCAATCCATGGGTTATGTGGCAAAGGCGATAGTGGATATAGCTTGCGGTGATGGAGATGGAGATGGAAGGTTTGAGGTTTATGCGGCTTCTTCAGACAATCATCTCTACTCCTTTATCTGGAATGGAGAAACTTGGAGCACCATTGATATGGGCACAGCTGGAAGCTCTGTAAAAAGCATTGGTTGTGGTGATGCAGATAATGATGGAAGGGAAGAGATTTATGCTGCAAGCAGCAAGTCAATCTATCAGTTCAAGTGGAATAAAACTATGTGGGCTGTAACTGAGATAGGCTCAAACACTAATGTGTTTTACGATTTGGCGATTGGTGATACAGATATAAATGGCAGGCTTGAGTTGTATGGTGCGAACTGCGATAGGCAAATTTTTCAATTTAAGTGGGATGAAGATAGATGGAAGAAAGAGGTTATTGGTCGTTTGGGAGAGAATGCAAATGGTGTTGCAGTCGGTGATGGCGATAACAATGGGACAGGGGAGGTGTATGGGGTGAGCTCTTTTGCTCCACTTCAAAAGCTTGATTATACAGGGTCGGAATGGAAGGCAATCTCTATTTTAGAGGGAAGCAATATGGAAAAGGTTGCCTGTGGAGATGGCGACCAGGATGGAATCATAGAGGTCTATACAACCTATTATTCTGGAAATCTTCTTCAGCTAAGACCCACATCAGACAACCCAATAATAACCCTAAAAAAGAAGGTAGATAAGAGTCAGGTCTGGACAGGTGGCACAATAACCTACACCATTACCTATGCCAACGAAGGCTCAGGGACAGCAACGGATGTTACAATTATCGAAGTCTTGCCGGAGCACTGCGTGTTGAAAGGTGTCAGGTGTCAGGTGTCAGGTATTGGTATAATGGATGGCAGGAAACCATCAGTTCATCTGCTACAAAGATAAAGTGGGTAATCCCTAAGGTTGCCCCGCAAGAATCAGGCTCAGTCAGTTTCACTTGCGAGGTGAAATAGATGAAAGAATTAGACACTGATTTGCACTGATACTCAAGATAATTCTTAATTCTTATCAGTGTCCATCAGTGTTAATCTGTGTCAAGATTTATTTTTATTTCTTTGTGGCTTTTCCACAATCCTAAATTTTATGAGTAGTTATGAAGAAAGGAGGTAGGAGCAAATGAAGAAATTACTGCTTTTGATAGGAGCTTTGATGCTCTGGGCGGGTTTGGGCTGGGCAGAGCTTCCTCCCTGGCCACAATACCAGCACAACGGGCAGCATACAGGCAGGAGCCAATACCCTGAGCCTGATATACCCAAACAAATCAGGTTTGCAAAAATTGTGTTCGTTTATGGTTCTGAGGTTCACGGTTCAAGGTTAGAGAATAAAAGAATTAACCGTGAACCTTGAACCCTTTAACCCCTGAACCTGAGTAGTTACTTTTTTGTAGACCAATTTCTTTTCGGTATAACTATAACCGCAGATAGCCCTGATTATAATGGGCAGGTTCTGCTCTCAACCAATCTAAGGTCAATCTGCCCTTCATCTGCGACCATAACCCAGGGAAAGGCGGTCTTACCTGTTACAATAGATTCAGAAGGAGAGCCTCTTTTCATCACCAATCTAAAGTCAATCTGCCCTTCATCTGCGACCATAACCCAGGGAAAGGCGGTTTTACCTGTTACAATAGACTCAAAGGGAGAGCCTCTTTTCATCAGTGCTATTGATATATCTAACAGC
>JAZDOR010000092.1:0-6989 GCA_043798435.1 bacterium | reverse complement strand
AAACACGAAAAACTAAAGAATGATATTCTTAACTTTATAATTCAATTCGCTTTTTTTCCTTTTCGGGCTTTCATCCTTTCGGGTTTTCGTGTTTCTTCTTCTCTATGGTTAGTCTTTACTTCACTTGGCTAAAGTGTTACAAAAAGTCAGCAAATTATTATAATCTTACTCCGGGGTTATTCTGAATTCTGACTCCTGAATTCTGAATTCTGTCTTTAGGATTTTATAGACTGCCTTTTTGATTGAGCAAGAATCTATCTCAAACCTCGCCAGAAGCTCCTCAGGTGTTCCAGATATTCCAAAGGTATCCTTGATGCCGATCCTTTTTATAAGGGTAGGTTTATATTCCGAGAGGCATTCAGAGACGGCACTTCCCAATCCACCGATAATAGAGTGCTCTTCGGCTGTGACAATCCCCTTTGTCTCCTCAGAACAGGCAATGAGCATCTCCTTGTCAATTGGCTTTATAGTGGGCATATTCACCACCCTAACGCCTATTCCCTCTTTGGACAGCTCCTCCCTTGCCTTTAGTGCCTCAAAGACCATCAGACCACAGGCAATAACAGTAACATCCTGTCCATCCTCTATAATCCTTGCCTTGCCTATCTTAAAATCTGCGGGAGGAAGCAGGGGAAATTTTGCCCGTCCAAGCCTTATATAGACAGGACCTTTATGTTCAACAGCAGCAAATATAGCCTTTCTTGTCTCTATTCCATCTGCCGGGACGATTATGGTCATATTCGGCAGAACCCGCAAGGCTCCTATGTCTTCTACAGACTGATGGGATGGCCCATCCTCTCCCACAGATATTCCTGCGTGGGTCAGAACAATCTTCACATTAAGGTTTGACCAGCAGACAGAAGTCCTTATCACCTCATAAGTTCGCAAAGCCCCAAAGACAGCAAAGGATGAGACGAAGGGAATCTTTCCAGATAGGGAAAGCCCTGCGGCATAGCCCATCATATTTGCTTCAGCTATCCCAAAGTTAAAGAACCTATCGGAAAACTCCTTACCAAACCAGTTTGTCCTTGTAGAGGCAGAGGTGTCCGCATCAAGGACAACAATATCCTTATTTATTCCACCAAGCTCTACCAGAGCCTTGCCATAAGCGTCCCTTGTAGCTATTTTATCCATTTTTGTATGTGTTCACCTATACTTAATTTGCCACAGAGACACAGAGGTCACAGAGTTAAGAAGATCTTTTTATGCCAAGAATAAATGGTTTGTTTGAGTATATTTCTCTGTGTTCTCCGTGTCTCTGTGGCTAAACATTTACCCATTATCTATCTCCAAAAGTGCTCTTTCTGCCTCTTCTTTTGTCGGGGCAACACCGTGCCACTCAGCTTTTCCTTCCATAAATGAGACGCCCTTTCCTTTTATGGTATGGGCTATGATCATACTCGGCTTATGAGAAGATTTTGCCTCATCACAAGCCTTGATAATCTCTTCAATGTTATGTCCATCTATCTCCCTCACATCCCAGCCAAAGGATTCCCACTTTAGCCTCACTGGCTCAATTCCCATTATATCCTCCACCCTTCCATCTATCTGAAGCTTGTTATAATCCAGAAAGGCAGTAAGATTTTCGAGCTTATAATGGGCAGCAGACATTGCCGCTTCCCAGACCTGACCCTCCTGCGTCTCTCCATCACCAAGCAAGACATAAACGCGGGAATCACTTTTATCTATTTTAGCTGCAAGTGCCATGCCAGCCGCAACAGAAAAGCCTTGACCAAGAGAACCTGTTGAGACCTCAATCCCCGGTGTGGTAAGCATATCAGGATGACCATGAAGGATGCTCCCCAATTTTCTAAGGGTTTTCAGGTGACCCATCTCAAAGTATCCGCTCAAGGCAAGGGCAGAATATAAGGTTGGGCAACAATGACCCTTTGAAAGGACAAACCTGTCTCTTCCAGCCCAGGCTGGCTCCTCTGGTCTATGACGCATTATATGGAAATAAAGCGAAGTAACTATCTCAACACAGGAGAGAGAACCACCTGGATGCCCAGAGCCAGCCTCTGCGAGCATTTCAATAATGAGCCTTCTTATTGCCTTTGCCTTATCTTTTAAGTAAGCTGTATCCATAGGAAGCAAATTATACTTAAATACAAATCCTTGTGTCAATAGAGAAAAAGGTCATTAGTCACTGGTCACTCGTCATTAGTAAGAAATTTCTCCTACCAATGACTAATGACTCTTCTCTATGATTAGTCTTTGCTTTAGTTGGTTAAACTATTACCCCTTCTCCTTGATGTCTCCTCTTTTGATATAGGTTTTGTCTCATTGGGTTTTCTATCATACACGGTAACCACTGGAAAACATGAAAAAAGCCTTTTTATTCTGGATACCTCTTCTTCTGAAATAGGCAGACAAGGGCATTTCCTAAGGGTCGTGCCTAACTGGATTTCATCAGGCATAATTTGATAGGCAAGTCCTGCCAGGCTTTCTGCCTCATCTTTATTCTGAGAACAGAGCATAATCTGAAGCCCAAGCCTTCCTGAGTAACTTTTTCTAAAGTTTTTGAGGCTATCCAGAATCTCGCCAAATTTTATCCCCTCATCAGGCTGATTTATATACCGTAAAGATTCATCAGAGAAGCTGTCTAATTTAGCAATGACAAAATCAGCTAAGGATAGGTCGGCAATAACATCCTTCCTATTCATCAGGGATGAGTTGGTCAAGACTGCCACAGGTTTTTTCTGTGCCTGCTTTATCCCAGCTATAACCTCACCCAGGTTCTCTGCCAATGTGCTTTCACCCCTGCCAGAAAAGGTGATATGGTCTATCTCAATATCAGGAAGCTCTTCCGATAGCTGCGAAAGTATATCCTCTGTCTTCACATATACCCTTCTCTCCTTCACATACCTTACCTTGCTTCCAAGCTGGCAGTAAATACAGCCGAAGGTGCAGATTTTCTCGGGCTGAGATAGAATGTCTATCCCCAAAGACCTTCCTAATCTATATGAGCTAACAGGGCCATAGATGTATTTCATTCGTAATAATTAAATGGTAACTGTCCCTAATCCCGAACCTAATCCCGAACCTAATCCCGAACCTAATCCCGAACCATAAATTCAATAATTGAATTTACAAAAGGAAGTGAGATTACACTAAGACATAATATAGACTTCTTCCTTTACCTTCTGACTTAATTACTGTTAAATCCACTAATTTTCTGATTTCTTTTAATGTGGCACGGTCTGATATTTTAAGCATTTCCCTTGCATCTCGATTCGTTATTCGCTCATTTTGATTTATAAACTCCACAATCCTCATCTGCCTTTCAGTTAAAGCAACCTGTCCTCTTTTTGCTTTTCTCAGTCTTTCACTGCTAAGTTTTATTGTTCTTTCTTTAACTGCCTCAATACTTACATTTACCCCTTCTACAAAATACTCCAACCAGTTAGTCAAATCCAATGTTTCCTGATTAACGCTCTGTAATGCTTTGTAGTAAGCCGGTCTATCCGAGTCATAATAATCATCAAGACAAAAAAACTGTTTAGTGTCAAAGACTCGTAGATAAAGGATTAAAGTTGCCAAAACCCTTGTAGTTCTGCCGTTTCCATCAACAAAAGGATGGATTCTGACAAATTCATAATGGGCTATTCCTGCCCCAATAACAGGGTCAAGTTCTTTTGCCTCCTCCGAATTTATCCATTCAATCAAATCTTTTATTAACCCGGACACATCTTCATTTTGGGGTGGTCTGAAAAATACCTCGCCGGTAAATCTATTTGCCACTACGACATAGCGGTTACGATAAACCCCACAATCATCAGAATTATCTAATGTATCTTTTGTTATCTTATGGTGGATATTTAAAATATCTTTCTCCACCATAGAACTACCTTTGGTCAAATTTCCAATATTTTCAAGGAGATTCAGATAATTCAAGACCTCCTGTTTATCCTTTCGGGTAGCCATTACCTCTCTTCCCTCGGATAAGTCACTCACCTGTTCCAGAGACAATCTGTTTCCCTCAATGCTCGTAGATGAATGGGCACTGTGGATTATCGCTTCCCGCCTCAAGGCTACTTCCCATTTTGGAATTAAAGGCGAATTAAGTATCAACTCTCTTGCCGCAGAGATTCTGGTAAGTAACTTGACTATTTTATTGGTATATCTAAAGTTTGGCTTAAACATTCTTGTCTCTTTTCATACTTATCTACTAGATTATTACTACTTCGACAGATGAAAGTGCTTATTTTATAACATAATCGTGAATATACTTTAACCGCTAATTAACGCAAATTAACACTAATAAATTCCTTCCTTATCGCGTTCATTAGCGTTCATTAGCGTTCATTAGCGGTTATTCTGTAACATAATCGTAAGTGTCTGAGTAGGATAAATGCCATTATAGTTTTTTCCTCTTCACTCTTCTTAATTATTCTTTAGGGAGGGTAGAATCTACCCTTCCTTTTTAATCGCTCTCCCTATTTTATTATTCTGACTCCTGAATTCTGTATTCTGAATTCTATATTCTTATGCCTTACCTCACCTGAACCTTGAATCTGACTGAGCCTGTTGCACCTGCGGCTAAGTCTGAGGCTAAGCTCCACTTGATGTGGGTGACTGGTAGTGTCTGATAGTTATCATAACTCAATCCGCCATCGTGGGAGTAAGTGATAACCGCAGATGGACCTGATAAAACCTCTGCTGAGCCTATGACGAATTCTGAACCTGCTGGAATTTGGTCTGTAACCACAACACTTTTTGCCACACCTGCTCCGCTGTTAGTAAAGCTGATGGTATAGGTCAATGTTGAGCCCCTGGTTACACCTGTGGCTGGGTCAACTGTCTTTGTTACAATAATATTCGGGTTCTGGACGCCATTCTCTATATATATGCTTTGCTTCGATGTCGCACATAACTTATATCTATAAGTCGTTTCTTGTCATTTATAGTGTAAATTACACGATAATCACCTATTCTGATACGATATACTCCCTCTTTACCTTTTAGCTTTATTGCTCTATGTGGTCTGGAGTTCTCTTTTAGAGAATCAATCACCTCTTCAACCTTTTTCTGGATATTCTTGGGCAAAGAATTGATCTCCTTTTCAGCCGAAGAGGCAAGCGTTATTTCGTAGCCTACCATTTCTTCTCTTCTTTTTCATGCAATCTTTTCTTAGCGTCTTCCCACCCTATCCTCGGTTCTTTTTTCCGTGACTCAACTACAAGAATATCGTGAATATCTTCCCATAGATGACCATAAACATCAAACTCAATTACTGCTGCTCGCTTCTCGCCTTTATCATTAACTATGTATTGAATACCTTGTTGAGTAGGCATCCTTTCACCCCCTTATTTTATTGGGGGAGGGTAGAATCTACCCTCCCTTTTTAATCGCTCTCCCTATTTTATTATTCTGACTCCTGAATTCTGTATTCTGAATTCTATATTCTTATGCCTTACCTCACCTGAACCTTGAATCTGACTGAGCCAGTTGCACCTGCAGCTAAGTCTGATAATAAGCTCCACTTGATGTTGGTGACTGGTGCGGCATCCGAACCATCATAAGTTGCTCCACCATCGTGGGAGTAGATGATATTAGCAGATGGACCCTCTGCTGAACCTGTGATATACTCTGTTCCTGCTGGGACTTGGTCTGTAACCACGGTACTCTTTGCTGCACCTGCTCCGATGTTGTGAAGGGTGATGTTGTAGGTCAATGTTGAGCCTCTGGTTACACCTGTAGTTGGGTCAACTGTCTTGGTGACCACGATATTCGGGTTCGGTACTCCACCTGCGCAAACAACAGAGACAGTGGCTGTGGAGACAAACTTTGTGCCAATGATGTTTTCATAGCGCGCCTCTGCTGTGTTTGTAATGGTTCCAGGACCACCTCCCTCGTACTTCCTCACCCAGATGTTGCTGTCTTGGCCTGTTACATTCTCATACCCTGTAAAATATAGGGGACACTAACCTATTTTCTTGTACCACTAAATGGTAACTGTCCCTATTATTCCTCAATATTTCCCAATATTTCCAAAGAAGAAATCTCATCATTCAAAAATGGCATAACCCCTAATTCAGAAGCCCATTTTTTTATATATTTCATATCAAGTCTATCTTTGCAAATAGAAAGTATTTGTCTTACATCCTCTATGTCTCTATTTCGTCCTGCAAGAAGCTTATAAAGAATAAGGTCATCTGGAGATATAACAGGAATTGTTATTCCAGAAACATTTACTTCTTGCTTTTTTATCAGTGACTCTTTTACATATTTAGTTTTAGATAAGAACAGGTCAACATAAACTTCATATCCCTTTATTGAGTAGCCTAAAGTAATAAAAGGCAAATTTTGAATAAGCTTTATCGGTTTGTTTTTGTCATAAGTAAATCCTTCTTTAGAAAGTTCCTTTAGAAATTTTTCCATATCAATTACATCAACCACTCCATCAATATCATAAGTTGCACGTGGTTCTGCCCATATACTTGTAGCTATTCCGCCCATAAACATAATGGGAATTTGCAATTTTTGGGTTATCTTTAATATTTTAGCTATAATATCTAAAAGTATATTTGCAATCATCCGTTTATCTTTTCCATTGTTTGTTGTATGATATGGCGATTTTTTTGTCTTATATTATTCAATCGTCTCCAAAACTCCTTTTTGGCAGTAGATTCATCCTCTACTATCAGTTTTATCCCGGCAAGCATCAATTCAGAAGACAGGTTACATAATTCAAGCCATGCATTTGCCTTTTGTTCTAACGATTTCCAATTCTGATTATGCCTCATTTTCTTTTAATGCTGAAAACAAAATTTTTTGGTTTAGGGAGGGCAGAAATTCTACCCTCCCTTTTTAATCGCTCTCCCTATTTTATTATTCTGACTCCTGAATTCGTAACTATTTACCCAATTGAAGTGCAAGAAAAGAATATAAACCACGGAGGCACAGAGGTCACGGAGAGAATTCATTGCAAAATGCAAAATTAGCAATTAGCATTTTACAATGATAATTTTGCATTGATAATTGATAAT
>JAZDOR010000083.1:0-9035 GCA_043798435.1 bacterium | reverse complement strand
TATGAAAAGAACAAACTCATTTTTTAACAGAAAAAAATAAAGAAAAGGAAGATAATTTATAGGTCTTTTTAGCTCTATTCTTTCAGAAAGAATGCATCTAAAAAAAGAGGAAAAATGGTCTTGACAAACCCGTCCACCTTATGCATTGACCATGTCAATGCAATGCAGTGTCACGGACACTGCACTCCATATAGCAATGCAGTGTCACGGACACTGCATTGCATATAGCAATGCAGTGTCACGGACACTGCACTCCAAAAAGAAATCAATGCACGCATCGTCAGTGACGATGCACTCCATATAGCAATGCAGTGTCCGTGAACTGCACTCCATATAAATAGCGACAGCGACCATTTTCCCTTTCCAAACCCCGGATAGACAGATTCTACCCCTTCCAATTCTCACTAAACCACTCAAGCTAAAATCCTCTTCATCGTCACAGCAAAACTATTTTTATCGTCCTGCTCCCATTGCCACCTTAGCCTCAAGGCTTGCTAAACGTTCGTGGATATTTATAGCCAGATCAATCTTTCTATCAAGTGCATCAACCTTTCTGTCAATTACAACAATCTTGTCATCCATTCGAGCAAGACCAGAGGTAATCTTTTCCTCAAGCCTTTTTTCCACAGAATTCATCTCATTACGCACAGAATCAATCTTCTCATCCAGCCTTTTTTCCATTAAACCCATTTTCTCATCCAATCTTTTTTCCATTAAATCCATCTTCTCATCCAGCCTTTTTAGCTCCCCTTTGATAAATTGAAATTCAGGTATAATTAAATCCTGAATCGCCTTTTTTATGCTCCCGCCAAACATAACTTCACCTCCTTTCTTAAATTGTATCCCAAATTTCTGAGTCAATTTACAGAATTTACTGTAATCTTTTTCCCTGTCCAGCCTAAGTTTTTATTCCCTGTTCCAGTATATGTCCCATCCGCAACCCAGACTGTATCGCCAGTAATTGCCGCACTTATTGCCGCCTGAATTGTCGGATACCCTGATGGCACATAAAGGTCTGCTGGCCTTGCCATCCCTGCCACCAAAACCGCAACCTTCTTCATCGTAGCAACTCATTAAATTCTTTCACTGAAAGGTATGCATCCCTAATTAAGGCTCGAAGCAATCCCCTATCTAACACATTATGCTCTGGAATGGAGAGTGCTATCTTTCTACCTTCTTTCTTCATTATGATATGTCTGCTTCTGGCACGTCTTTCTATATACCAGCCTGCTTTCTCAAATACCTTTATTGCCTCTCCTCCAGAGATGACAGGTAAGCCTATCATCAAATGGCTACCTCCATCACCCCAATCTCTCGTTTAGACTTAGATATTATCTTCTCTTCTCCTAAAACAGAGAGGCATCCTACTATCGCATCCTTGATATTATCTATTGCCTCCTCTATAGTCTCTCCCTGTGAATGACAACCAAGAATTGTTGGACAATGCACAACATATCCAAAATCCTCTCCTTTTTCAACTATAACTCGATAAACCATAAAAAAACACCTCCTTTAACATTCCCATTCTCATCATAAACCCGGAGATTGTCCCGCAGTCTCCTGCATTACTAAGATAAAACCCCCTTCCTGAATGCTCGCAGTCAATGGTGCAGTTATTTGGGCCATTTACAGACCGAACCGTAATCTTTTTCCCGCTCCAGCTTAAGTCTTTATTCCCTATGCCTGTCCAAGTTCCATCCGCAACCCAGACTGTATCGCCTGTAGCTGCCGCACTTATTGCCGCTGCTATTGTCCCATACTGCGATGGCACATAAAGGTCTGCTGGCCTTGCCATCCCTGCCACCAAAACCACCATCCCCAAAACCTTTTTCATTGTATTTTATGGAGTGTTTTATGGAGTGCATTGACCATGTCAATGCAATGCAGTGTCACGGACACTGCACTCCATATAGATGCACTCCATATAGCAATGCAGTGTCACTGACGATGCACTCCAAAAATAAGTCAATGCAATGCAGTGTCACGGACACTGCACTCCATATCACTCCAAAACATAAAATTAAAAATCATCTTTTACATTTACCTTATCCCAAGGATATTTCTTTCTAATTTCATCTAAATAATCAAACTCCCTCTTTAATCTAAACCTATAGCTACCCCATTTATAATCCTTTAGTTCTCTTATATAACCGTGCTTTATGGGATTAAATAAATATAATTCAATCTTGCCCAATAAGATTTTTCATAGGTAATACAACTGTCCCAATAATTGTAAAATATCCTTTTTTCTTCTTTCAATTCCAAAATATTCTTTTTTAGCCAAATAGCTGTAAACCTATGAATTTCATTAAACATTTTACTTAATGTATCGGCACTACATGGAGCATTTAGCATTAAATGATAATGATTATCAAGAATAACCCAGTCTTCTAATACCCAATGATATTTTTCGCAACCCATTTTTATTGAGTTAAATAACTTCTCCTTACTATTTTCAGTGGCAAAAAAGGGTCTCTTTAAGTAAGTTGCGCCTGTTATAAAGTATTTAGTATTTGGTAAAAACAGATGAGGAGGATTATGTAAATATATTTTATAATTTTCCTCTTGCATTTTAGCTTATATTTGGAGTGTTTTATGGAGTGTTTTATGGAGTGCATTGACCATGTCAATGCAATGCAGTGTCACGGACACTGCACTCCAAAAATAAGTTAATGCAATGCAGTGTCACGGACACTGCACTCCAAAAATAAGTTAATGCAATGCAGTGTCACGGACACTGCACTCCAAAAATAAGTCAAGTCGCAGAAGGGCTTTTTCCAATTTATGGTTACCCTTCCAGACATAGGTGCAAAGGATTCCCAATAAACCAACAGCCAATCCCAAAAGGGCCAAACTTATGCTCACTGTTATCATAATCTTACCCCCTTTATTTTAGTAAACAGTTTATATATTTTCTCTATCTGGAGCCACCAGGACACAAAGAAAGGCACAAAGTTTTATTTTAATTCTTATTTCATTCTTATCATTTTCTAAGGGAGGGCAGATTGCCTACCCTATCTTCTTTATTTAAGTCTCAAACCACTCTAATCTTTTTGCTATTGAAGATGGGATATTGGGACTTTTTGGATTGACGACTAATGCTCTTTGTGCTGGAGAGATCAAAACATCCATATCTTCCATTGGAACAGCACCAAGCAATATTTCATCTCCCAACACAATAGCGCCTGTAAAACAACCCCTATTTTCAAACTTTACCTCAACTGGTCCTACATACGGACATAAATGTTCTTTTCCATCCGCAGTAGTAACCTCTCTTTTGTATAGTTCTTTTAAGTCCAATTGGATAGCGACTCTCTCTGGTATGCAAAGATGCAACGAACCTGAATCTACAAGGGCATTAAGGGTCATCTCCTTAAATGTATCCTCTTTTGGATTCCTTAAAATAATTGTAGCATATATCAACCCCACCGGAACCTCCTTTTAATGGTAACTGTCCCAATCAATTATTCCTTTTTAATCGCGTTAAACAGCCACTTTTTGATATGCTGTAATCGGAACAGAGATAACCTCTTCTGGCTCAAATTGCTGTTCACTTGTCAATTCATCTAATTTCTCACATACCTCTAAAGAAAGGTATCTCTCTCCACATTGGATACAAACATCAGCTGGTACATCCTTAATTACCATTAAGTTGTTATCAATCCAAGCATCATAATTAACTGCTTGAGTAATCATTTTACCACCACATTCACCACAATAATCTTCCATCTTATTTTCTACCTCCTTCTAACCTTCCCTTTGATCCATCGTTCTTCATCTGGGAAGTAGACTGTTTTTATTTTAAGAACAGGAGCAATTATTACAACTATATGGAGAGGGTCCCCATTAAACCTTTCTCCATAGATTAAGCATTTATGAATATGTGCTTTCTTATGCTCCTCTATAATCTCACCACTTAAAATAGAATGAATTACATCTTTGAATTTAATCTTTCTTTGTCTGCATCGCCAATAAGCGTAATCAGTCATCTTAAGCTCTTTTTTTCTAATCTTTTCTCGTATCTCTTCAATCTTCAATATCCTCTTTTTCTAAGGGAGGGCAGATTGCCTACCCTCCCTGTATTCTCATTCCCTTACTTTACATTCACCTTGAAGCCAACACTGCCAGTGGAACTTGGTGATGGACATGGACCAATGTTATTTGTGAGCTTCCATTTGATGGTAGTAACACCTAAACCCCATTCCATACTCCAAATTGTTCCGCCATCGTATGAGTACCAGATTTCAGCTTCGAGTCCATCATTTGTCCAAGCCGGTGGTGGATTTGTTGTGTCCAACTCGCACCCGGCAGGTATAGAGTCATAGAGCACGCAGTTTGTGGCTGTGCCGTCTATGCTTGTGTTCGTAAACTCTATGGTGTAGGTCATAGTTGCACCCGTAGTCACCGGTCCTGATGGCTCTACTGTCTTTGTCATCGCGATGCTTGGTGTTCCCATTGGAACTCCAGTAGTCATGTACATCGTGTTGGTAGCAAAGGCTGCGGCATAAGGCATCCAAGCCAGTGCTTCGTTCTGGTAGTACATATACGCGGTGTTGTAGATAGTGTCTGTGCCAAGAACCTCTTCTGCGTCAACTATATACGACGACCACAACTCGTAAAGCCATGTCTTTGTTCCAGATGAAGTGACATCATAGAGATCAGGAGTATCGTAGTTATAAAGAGTGACCAGGGTGTTTCCATCTGAGAGCCTCTCTGCATCGTATGCTGGATATGCTGGATCAGTAGTTATATGTTGCCAGGTGATTGTCCCTTCCTTGGTCATCTCTGTCACTGTGCCACAAGATGAGGTTCCTTCTGCAATCAGGATGTGGCCATTGGGTAGCCATTCTACATCCCTTATACAGTTGCTGAAGCCAGTTATGTCCACCTGGGGTGTTCCACCTGTATATTGAACCTCTTTTATTCGGCTGTTGTTTGCAATCAGGATGTTGCCATTGGGTAGCCACTCTGCATCTAAGGGTGAGGATAGAATTTCGACATACTCTTCTATTAGACTTGTCTGATTACCTGACCCAGCTATACCAACTGTATTTGAGTTTTGGAAAACAATCAGTGTGAGGGTGCCTTTTCTCTCTGCATCCACTGGGTAGCTATTAGCACTGTAAAACACAAGGGATGTGCCATAACCTGGAGCTGGTCCAACCTCTATCACCCTGTTGTTGTTAGTATCAGCAATCAGTATGTTGCCATTTGCAAGCCTCTCTGCATCGCTTGGAGAGTTGAGTTCACCAGAGTTTCCATACGACCAGGTTTCAGTTCCATATCTGTCAACCTCTACTACCCTGCTACCACTAACATACAGTGTGTTCGTTGTCCTTGTTCCTACCGCAAAAGCCTGGCTTGCCAGAACCAATCCCAAAACTTGTAATCCCAAAATTAGCTTTTTCATTTTTTTTCACCTCCTTTTTCCAAGATTTCAGGTTTTCTGGTTCACCTGATAAACCTTAAAAATAGCTTTCAGCTATCAGTTTACTACATTTTGTCAAATTTTACCATAGAAATTTGCTTTTGTCAATGACCCTGCTCACACAAAGAGACTTTTTCTAAACCCATCCTCATCTATTCCAGCCTGTCTCAACATCTCATAGAAGAGCCATTTTGGAATGGTCTGGCTCTGTTTGTGCCGTATCCTCACCCTGAGAATACTGCTATTTGGGAGAATCTTCCGCCAAGTTTCATGTTTTTTTGACCGCACCTTTTCAAACCTCAATTTTTCAAGAACCTTTCTGAACTGGTCAAAACTGTAAGCGGCCATACCGTATCTCAAACATCTCCTTCAGCTCCCAATCGTCTTTGCAATCAGCTATCATTTTTACATAAGGCAAGTGGTGTGCCCTGTTTGGGCTATTTGAGTAAAGGTCTATCTCTGCCAAATATTCTGCCGCATACTCTTTGCTCTCCTCAATCATATCATCAATAGCTGTTTCTGTAGCTTGGCTTTGGACAATTAAGTCAAGCTCTGGACAATAGGCACAAACTCCGACCTCATCTTTTGCTAAGAGTATAGAAAGGCAGATCTGGGAAAGCCTAATCCTGGGTCTTGTTTCTAAAGCCTGCATTACCACCTCCAATTTTTTATAAGTATAAACACAAAAATTGTTTTGTCAATGACCATGCCTACACTTTGGAAAAAAAATTTTACAATTTCTTATTTACACTTTACAAGAAGATTGTAATCCTCAATGCTCAAGCCAATATCGCGCAGAATCTTGCGTAGCAATGGACGAACTATTACCTTCTTTCCATGATCAGGTATAACTATAATCTGACCCTCTTTATTCTTGAATGTATTGTGGCTTCCAACTCTACGAACCCAATAAAATCCCTTTTTCTCTACAACCTTTGCCAACTTTATATAAGGCAAAAGCAGAAGTCTACTCATCCTACCCCGACCCTCTGAATACCAACAAACTCTGGGAGACTTTCTCCTTCATCCATTGTTTTCAGGTAAACAGAGATAGCCTCACTAATATTCTTCTGAAGACTCAGAATGTCTTCAGCCTGAGTATAGCAACCCGGAAGTTCAACCACCTCTCCAATAAACCATCCACTCTCAGGGTCTTTCTCAATCACGACAGTAAACCTTTCCTCTAAAGCCTGCATTACCACCTCCAACTTTTTATAAGTAATCCACAAAAAT
The DNA here is from genome assembly GCA_043798435.1 of bacterium. GTDB lineage: Bacteria > UBA9089 > UBA9088 > UBA9088 > JAGUXG01 > JAGUXG01. The sequence goes on along the minus strand of JAZDOR010000083.1, from coordinate 2,374 downwards.
TGTTTTGTCGATGACCGTGCCTACACTTCAATAATCAAGCATTTAGGCAGTATAACCACAAAAACTCGTTTTGTCAATGGCACAGCTTACAAAACAGAAATTAAATTTTTGTTTGACATAAAGCCAAAAATTTAATATAATTGTCTGATGGAATTCAGTATAGATTTCAGGGATACAAAAGGAATAGATCTTCATAAGATAGAGGATTATGCCAGGAAGAAGATACAGGGTCTGGAGAGGTATTCAAAGAAAGGGCTTGTCTTCCATGTAGTCATCTCACAGCAGAAAGGAAATTTTTTCTGTGAAATCATTATAAATGGAGAGAACCACACCATTTCGAGCAAGGCAGATGCCATAGATATAAAACTATCTATTGACCAATGTATAGATAAGGCAAAACGGCAGCTTGTCAAGATCAAGGAAAAGGTCTCTTGCCACAAGAAGATTCAACACCTGCCAGAGGCATTGGTAGAAAAAGCAGCACCTGAAAAGGCTATCAAAAAAAGAAAGATAAACCAGGCCTTCCTATCCATTTCCCAGGCAAAAGAAGAGCTTTTAGCCAAAAAGGCGAGCTTTCTTCTGTTTATTGATTCTGAAACAGAGGAGAAATGCCTCATTCACCCCACAAAAGACGGAGGATATGAAATTTTAGTTATTTAGCCACGAAGGCACAGAGGTCACGGAGATAATTCATTGCAAATTGCAAATTTAACATTGAAAATTGCAAATTGAATTTTATTAAAATGCTAAATTTGAAATGATGTGTCTTGGTGGTTGTTACTCTTAGATGATTAAAATTTTACAATTCCTCAGCACAGCCCAGCCAGCAGGGACAGAGCTTTCTGTCCTATCTTTGGTAAGCAGAATGAATAGAGAAAAATTCCAGACAGAGGTCTGTTTTCTCTATCCAGAGGGTCCTATCAGCAGCAGATTTCTTTCCCAGAATATCAAGTGTTATCACTTAGGCTATGGTCAGGTCAATATCTTGAGAGTGGCATGGAAACTTTATAGGATTCTTAAAGGTGGAAGATATGATGTTATCCATATATATGGACTCAAGGCAAACATAATAGGCAGGCTTATAGGAAGGTTAGCTGGCTGCAAAAATATTGTGGCTGGGCTACGAAGTATATATCCCGGCAATAAAGAGAGCCACCTTCATCTTTTTTTAGACAAAATTACCCTTTGCTTGGTGAAACTCTATATCTCAAACTCAAAGACTGCTGTAGATTTCTTGGTAGAAAAAGGATACCCTGCCAAAATTTTTAAGGTGGTGCATTCTGGGATTGATGTAAACGCTCCGATAAAAAAAGGGGAGAATAAGGGGCTTGTCATCACCACTACTGCCAGATTTGAGCCACCCAAGGATTATAAGACACTGCTTTTAGCCTTTGATATTCTTAGCAAAAAGGGCTTTGATTTTACTTCTCAGTTTATTGGGGATGGCTCAAAGAGAGAAGAGATGATGGAACTTTCCGCTCAATTGAGCTTGAAAGAGAAGGTCTCATTTTTAGGAGAAAGGGAGGATGTTTCAGAGATATTAGAAAGGTCAGATATATTTGCCTTTTCCTCCTTATTTGAAGGATTGCCAAGGGCTATTATAGAGGCAATGGCTGCACATTTGCCGATTGTGGCTACCAATGTAGGTGGCGTCCCTGAGCTTGTTGATGATGGAAAGACAGGGTTTTTGGTTAAAGCAGAAGATGCAGAGGCTATGGCAGATAAGATTGAAAGGCTGTTGTTGGATATAGACCTCAGAAAAAGGATGGGAGAACTTGGAGGGGAAAAGATACAAAAAGAGTTTTCTATGGATAGACTGGTGAAAGAGATGGAGGAGATTTATACCAAGTTATTAACCACGGAAGCACAGAGAATTTCATTGTAAATTTAACATTGTAAAATGCAAATTTCAAATTTGAAATGATAAATGCTAATTTTGCAATTTGCAATGAATTTCTCTCTCAAGTCTCCGTTGTGAATAATTATAGGTCATCGAAAGTGGCTAAAACCTTGACAGGCCTGCCTATCCTGTTTTCACCCCTGCCTACCCCGAGCAAGACACCTTCATCAGATAGAATCCTGAAAAGCCCAACTGGCCCAAGATACCTAAAGGGCTGTCCATGAAGGATGCGGTAAGGGTCATCGACTACTACCTCAGGCAGAAAGGAGAGAATTGCATCTATTGGGAGAATGAGGCTTTCTAATTTACCTTCTTCTGCTACCTCAAGAAACCTTTCTAAGGTTATTGCCTTTTCTATCTCAAAACCTCCAATCTTCACCCTTCTAAGATAATTCAAGGCTGCACCCTTTTCCAAAGCCTCTCCAATGTCAGCAAAGAGTGTCCTGATATAGGTTCCGCCTGAGCAGACTATAT
>JAZDOR010000048.1:0-10591 GCA_043798435.1 bacterium | reverse complement strand
CTAAGCGTTCAAATAATAGAGTGAAATGTGAATGTTTTTCGCTCCAAGGTACATCTATAGTCTTTACTCCATGTTTTAGACATTCAATCCTTGGGTTGTCCTTGAGTGTAATATTGTCTGAAACTGCATTGTATCCAAATGTCTCCACTGCCTTTCTTCTCTATTTCCTAAATTCTACCAAGCTCTCCGCATTCCGGACATGGAGCCTTTTCATCTATTGGCCATTTAATCCATACATCTATTCTTAATCCCTCAATATCTACCCCTATTTTTGATACCTCCCAGGGCTCTTTTAACCACAATAATTGACGGTATAACTCTTTGTCTTGCATTACTATCCTCCTTCTTTTTTTGAAGGATAGCTTACTATATTTTTACCTATTTTTCAACTATTTACCACAAACTTCCCAGAAGAACCATCTTTATAGGCGAGTACTTAAAGAACTCAGAAAAAATAGCAGTTCGGATGAGCTTTCTGAGGATATGGAAGCCGCGATGAGAGCTGCAGCCAATCGTGCGCTGTCCCCTCTCGAATCTTCGAGCGCAGGAGCGCAAAACGACAAGGAAAAAGCTGCTTGGCAGCGTGCGATTGAGAAGTGGGGAAACGGAATAATTGATAGCGAGATTGACCCGCAAGGTGAGAAAGAGATTGCTAAGGCTAGGGAAGAGAGTGCTAAGTCAGAAAAAGTAATTAAACAACTTGAGATGGGCAAGGGATTTGAAGAGAAACTCTATGCAAATTATACGAAGTTATATGATAGTAAAAGTGATTCGGAAAGAAAGAAACTTATAAAGGAAAATGAAGAGATATTGGCAGAAATGGAGAAATACCCTATTTCCTATAGTGTGGGTCTTTATGCTATTATCTTTGAAATCTTTGCTAAAGAATTATTTCAGCAATCAATTAAAGACCAGACTTGTGCACGTTTTAACGCTAAGAGCGAACAAGCAGAAAAAGTTCTTGAAATACTTGCAGGAAAAGAAAAAAACCTTTATGAGTATATAGAACTTCGAACGGACTGCTTCAAGGTTAAAATAAAACAGAAGATACTCGAGTTAATCCCAACAGAGAACGCAAGATAAGTGAAGTGAGGTAACACTCCAGCCTTTGAAGTAAAGATTTGACCCTTTCCCTCTGATAGGTCTATTTTTATACCTTTCCCATGCCGATACCCTGGGCGCGCTGAAAGATTTTTCCCTCTGTCTGGACAGATGGAGCAATAATAAGCTCTGTCTCCTGCATCTCTTTGATATTCCTTGCCCCACATACACCCATAGCTGTCCGTAAGGCGCCGATAAGGTTCTGACTGCCATCATCTAAGTGAGCAGGTCCATAAAGTATCTGTTCCAGGCTTCCTGTAACACCTGTCCGTATCCTTGTTCCCCTCGGCAGGTTTCTGTGAGGTGTAGCCATACCCCAATGAAAGCCTTTGCCTGGAGCCTCTTTTGCTTTGGTAAAGGCAGAGCCTATCATGACAGCATCAGCACCTGAAGCTATTGCCTTACATATCTCCCCTCCAACGCTCATTCCACCATCAGTGATTATAGGAACATACTTAGCTTGTTTTTTGAAATAGGCATCCCTGGCAGCGGCACAATCAGCTGTAGCTGTAACCTGAGGCACACCAACACCCAAGACTCCCCTTGTAGTGCAGGCAGCACCTGGTCCTACGCCTACCAAAAGCCCATCTATACCCTCAGCCATAAGCTCTAAGGCAACCTCATAGGTGACACAGTTTCCAATAATCAAAGGAATCTCTAACTCTTTCTTCAGCTTAGCAAAGGAAAGAGAGGGGTTTCCCTTTGAGACATATCGGACAGTGGTCACAGTTGCCTGGACAACAAATATATCAGCACCTGCCTCTTTAGCCAGCCTTCCAAACCTCTCTGCCTTCTGGGGTATAGAAGAGACACAGGCTATTCCTCCTCTTTCTTTTATCTCCCGTATCCTCTTGCCGATAAGCTCCTCTTTTATCGGCTCTTCATATATCCTCTGAAGGATAGTTGTTGCCTCGCTTGGAGAAACAGAGGCAATCTCTTCACAGACACTCGCTGGATTCTCATACCTTGTCTGAATCCCTTCTAAATTCAAAACACCAAAAGAGCCAAATTTACTCAAGGAGATTGCCATTTCCACATCCATCACGCCATCCATAGCTGCCGCAATTATTGGAACTGTAAATTTATGTCCTCCTATCTCAAACCCTGTGTCAACCTCATCCGGGTCAATTGTTATTTTTCCCGGAACAAGGGCTATCTCCTCAAACCCATAACATATCCTTGCCTTTCTTCCTCTTCCAACCCACATTCCCATCTTTTACCTCCTATCTTAATATAGAATCCTTATCAAGTACTTTTTTCTTGTTTGGTAGATGACCTCTATTTTATTTTTTTCTCTAAGCACTTACCCTATCATTTCTTTCGGAGTCCCTTTCGGCTCCCACAATACTTCATTCAGTGTCTTAGAGGTAGAGGCATTATTTTCTTTATTACGAGGTCCCTAATGGCCTCTATAGAGGAATCTAATATCCATCCACCTCTAAGAACAAGGCATGGCTTGCAATACAATCCGGACATCTACCATGCTTTTATTCTTCACCAAAGTAAACATAATCCTCAATAGCTTTACTGTTATATCCGTTATCGCTATCATTATTTTTCTTCTTCAAATTATTTAACTCTTCCTGATACCCCTCGATCTGTTTAACCCAGTCCAGAAATTCTACTTCTGCTCCAATCAATCCTTCCTGCACCGAAAATGCTTCCTTTTAATGTCGCAGCGATAATAGTTGCCTTTGCTTCTGATATCTTATGTCGGCTTATCAGACTGCCGTCTTCGCTACCTCTTTTCCTGTTGCCTCACCACGAAGTCCTGCCAACCCAAACATTTTTAATAGCTCCAAGCTCGTCTTAACCGTTAGCTTGCAAAAGCATTTCTCATATTCCGGTAAGTATTCGTTCAACACGGCCTTCAACCTCGCCTGGCAGCGAATTGTCTCCTGCACAATCTTTTCGCGCACAATCGTTAATCGTCTCAAATAATGAGCTTCCTTTCCAACATCAATCCCAGCAAAAACTTCTACCCCTTTTATTCCTTCAATCTTTCTGTTATCATTCATTTTGATGACCTCCTTTTATTCTTTTCTACATTGGAGATCATCTTACCTTATTTAACCCTATTTGTCAAAGTCCTTGTTTATAGCATTCTTATAAAATGCTAAATTTGAAATGATAAATGATATGACTGTTCTCTGTAATTAGTCTTTGCTTGCCGTTGGCTAAAGTGTTATTAATATTCAATCCTGCCTTAATCTTCTCACTCTTACCTGACACCTGAAAACTTACTTATTAAGTATATCTATTTTTTTATTATAGTCAAGGATAAGAAACTGTAATCTAAGGAGGAGCCATTCATTCATCTGCTGATACCCATCTTTTTTCATCTCAGAACACCTCTTTTTTATAAAATTAAGCTCTGTCTCGTTTAAGTCTTGTCCAGATTTAGAAAGAATGAGCCTCAAAGCTCCCAAGACATTACATCTAACCAGAAAATCCTCGTCTTCCAATACTTTCATTAAAGGCACGAGCCCTTCTTTTTGACCGAGTATACCAATAACAACTGCTGCTTTTTCTCTTACCTCCGGGTCTCGTTCAGAAATGGCAAGTTCAAGGAGGGATAAAGACTTTGGACTGCCTATCCTTCCTAACCCTTCCACTATCCTCTTTTTCACCTCATCATCTATCTCTCCTCCCCAGGCTGAGACTAAAAATGATGCTGACCTTTCATTCCTTGTCTTTCCAATAGCAATAGCCGCAGCCTTTCGAACATTTTGGTCGGTGGTCCTCATCAATTCTCCAATCCTTTGGGTCGTCTCGTGTTTGGCTATCAGAGAGAGCCCATAAGCCGCAATCATTTGTGACTTCCAATCCCTACCCATTAATGTATCAATCAGGTATCCTGCACCCCTATCTTCCCCTAATTTACAGAGGACCAAGCCTATCATCAGCTTTACCTCTTTATTTTTATCCTTGAGCATCTTGACCAAAACCTCTTTTATCCTCTCTTGTTGCAGCTTTCCAAGGAGAAATATGGCTGTCTTCCTCACATCCTTCTCTTTATCTGAAAGGGCTGCTTCTACTAAATAGTCAATCACCCTATCTTCCTTCATTCTAAAGAAAACTCGCAACCCTGCCTCTTTTACATACCACGCCCTTTTTTCAAACTCTCCCGAGAGTTCGTCAAAAAGATCTTCTCCACCAATCTTTCCTAATGAGTATGCCGCACAAATCCTCACTACCCTATCCTTATCCTGAAGTGTTCTAATAAGAGGCTTTACGGCACTACTATCCCCAATGGCACCAAGAGCTGCTGCGGCTATCCTCCGTATCTCTGTCTTGGCATGCCTTAAAGCCATAATAAGTGGCTTAAGAGCCTTTTTATCAGGTTTAGCTAAGCACCTTATTGCTTCCTTTTGAACCTCAACATCAGTCTGAGAGAGAGCTTTTATCAGAAACTCAGAAACATCCTTGTTAGTCAAAACCTCAATAAGGGGAGACAAAAACACCCTCTTTCTCCAATCTGACTTTGCAAATAAGGCAGAGACCGCAGAAAGGGCAGATTCAGGTTTCATCCTTGAGAGAGCAGATAATGCACAAAGTTGCACCCGTCTATCAGTATCTTCTAATGTAGAGATAAGGCTTTCTATTGCTTCTTTCCTCTCTATCTGTCCCAATATCTTGATTGCCTCTCTTTTCTCCTTCTGAGTGCCTTTGTTTTTTGCCTCAATATTTACCCTTATTATCTCTTTTTCTACCTCCAGGATACCTTTCATAAAATCTGAAACCTCAAATCCTCTGCTTATCAAAAGATTGTTTATCACACACAGAAGCAACCCACCCTTAGCTATTCCTATCTTAAGAAGGATTCCTGGGTCTATCTCCTTTTCTCTGATAATTTCAGCTATAATATCATCATCAAATCTCTTTATCACCTCTGAAAACCCTTCCCCTTCTTTTTTTATGAGGAGTTTGGCTATTCCTTTCTTTATCTTTCTATCCCTTTCTATATTGATAATGCTATATAAAAGCGGGTGCAGGGATCTGTTTTTAATTAAAACATTGAGCAGTATCTCCTTTGCCTTTCTCTCAAGATTCCTATACTCTGAGAGGACGACACCTGGCATTCTCCGTTCTATCCTTAAACCATCCTCAAGCTGCTCTATCAGAAGAAAAAAGATGCATCTTTTGCTCTCATTGGTTGGAAGCCATCCTTGTTTTATGAGCAGATTTTGAAGAATAAGGCCAGGCTTCTTAAAATAACTGCTGAAGATGAGGTCTTTTAGCGTATCGGAAGTGGTGGTGGAAATAACTCTTTGGGCTTCACTGGAAAGGAGGGTATCAGAGGAATAAAGAAGCTCAATCAGATGGGGTATCTCGTTTTCATCTGGCGGGATACATCTTGCGGTCTGACCTGTAGATATATAAAATTTTATCTTCTCCCTTGTATTCTGAGGCGAAAAATTCTTGCGGGTGATTATCTCCCAGACTTTCTTGTCCCTACTCTCAAGGTAGAAAGAACATAGGGTATCAATCGCCTTTCCATCTGTCAAGAGAGATAATCCAAGGTAAGCCTGTTTTTTTACATCTGCTTCTTCATCAGATAGGGCTGAAATCAGGTGTGGCACAACCTCAGCTGTTCCAATCTTAGAAAGCTCTAAGCAAGCCTTTTTCCTTCTGCCTTTTCCCAAAAGGAGCGACTTGTCTTTTAAGCGGTGAATAAGTTGGTCTATCTGAGGCATTGGTAGTTATTCAAAATCTTAGAGGGGAATTTTAACCACAGAGTTCAGAGGAGAAATTATATCCACAGATTACACAGATTAAAAAGGTAACTATTCAGCACATCTCTTTATTTTTGCTACTGAGTAATAAAATCTGTGAAAATCTGTGGAAGAAAACCTTTTTTAATTTCTCTGTGACCTCGGTGTTCTCTGTGGCAAGATTTATTTCCGGTGGACAAAGACCTCGTCAATTATTCCATACTCTCTTGCTTCGGCAGCAGTCATATAGAAGTCTCTGTCTGTATCGTGTTCAATCTGCTCAAAAGGTTTTTCTGTATGTTTTGCCAATATCTGGTTTAGCTCGTCTCTAATCCGCAAGATCTCCTTTGCCTGGATACCAACATCTGAGGCTTGTCCTTGTGCCCCTCCCAAAGGCTGATGAATCATAATTCTGGCATGGGGCAGGGCGAACCTCTTTCCCTTTGTTCCTGCGGCAAGAAGCAAGGCACCCATAGAGGCGGCTTGACCAACACAGATAGTGGAGATATCGCACTTGATATACTGCATGGTGTCATAAACAGCAAGCCCTGAGGTGACTATGCCCCCTGGGTTGTTGAGGTAGATGTCAATATCCTTCTCTGGGTCCTCGGATTCAAGGTAGAGCATCTGGGCGATAATTACATTGGCTATATCATCGTCTATGACAGAGCCGATAAAGATGATTCTATCCTTTAATAACCTGGAGAAGATGTCATAGCCCCTTTCTCCACGAGCCGTCTGCTCAATAACCATTGGCACAAGTGTTTGTTGAAATATCTTTGACATAATTTATTTACCTCCTAATATTTCTTGCAAGACGCAAGATATTACTAAACTTTTGTAACCGTTCAGGCTATGTATCAGAAGTGTAAGAAGGGGGATAAGGAGATAATTCCCGATATGGAGATTATTCATTTTTAATTCAAAATTTTATCCCCTTATCTCCATAATCTCTATATCTCCTTTTCTTACACTACTTGAACGCTTACGAATTTTCTTATTCTTACCTGACACCTGAAACCTGATACCTGAATGCTTACATTACCAGACAAATGAAAACTTCTCTTGTGGTTGAAACCACTTGTAGTTTTGGCAGACATAGGGGTTGTAAGCCAGAGTGCCTTTTCTGCCCTCCTCACTAAGGTGGATGAGTGTAGAGACAGAGCGAGGAAGTGTCGTCTCATGGGGTGCGGGAAGAGAGCCATCTGGTCCACCTGGCGTAGGAACTCCAGCCGAGTCAATCTTTCTTACCGCCTCAAAGTAATTCTGTTGCTGTTGGTAAAATTGACTGGTGTGGATGGATGCGGCTGGATCCGGCTCAACAATATCTGAGATGGGCATTGTTGACCTCATAGGACCACTAGCCCTACTTATTGGCATTGCTGGTCTTTCTGGTGCTATCTCTCCTATACTTATTGCCTCTTGTATTGGCACATAAGATTCAATCTGAGGAACCATACTTATCACCTCCAAATATTTCTTGCAAGATGCAAGAAAAATATAATTATAAAAAACAAGGGAGAGGTTTTGCAAGGAAAAACTATTTTGGTAACACTCCAGTCTCTGAAGAAGAGATTCACCGCAGAGGTCGCAGAGGGCACAGAGAAATAAAAACTTAAAAATTTTGTAAATTCTCTGCGTTCTCAGCGTGCTCTGCGGTGAATAATTATCTTCTGCTTCACTCTCGGTAAATAGTTACCTATTTTGGAATATTGCCAGGCCGCAAGATGAATGATAAGATGCCCTTTGCCTTTCTTCTGTCCTTAATAAGAATAAAAATGGCAAGAGCCAAATAGAGAAAGGCGTAGGCAAAACGGATCTCTTTTTGTGGAAAGAGCAATTGGGTAAGGAATAGGACGAGCAAAAGAATCGCCTCTTTTATAGAAATGCTCATACTGGCTAAAATTGCTATACCAAAGGCAGATTGGGCAGAGGTGAGAAATATCTCCTCTACCTGCCTTGCATCTATCATCATTGCATCCATCTTATGGCCTGAGATGCAGAAGACCGCAGGGATTAGTCCAACAAGAAGTGTCCATTGATTAACCTTGGAAGAGATTAGTGTTCCCAGACCCATTGTCGGCTTTGCCTTTAAGACAAAAAGTGTAGCAGCAATGATTTCTGGAGATTCTGAGGCAAGGGGTGCTAACCACTGGATGAGGATAAACTCCTCTATCCCAAAACCCCTTCCAGTCTCAATCAACCCCTCAGCAAATGGCTTGGCTGAAGCAAAGATGACCAGACCAGAGTATAAAAATAGAGATATTACCACCAATCTTCGCCAATTCTCAGGAAGCTTTCCAATCTCCTCTGCAGGACCTAAAAGCTCTGGCTCTGTTACACCAGCCTTTGCCGCTTGTCTTATGTAAAGGACAAATATAGTGAATAAAATTATGGTATCAATGATAGAGAGAGAGCCTTTTATCGGGATAACAAAGGAGTATAAAGTAGCCAGGGTCAAGAAGAATATCTCTACCTTGTGTGACTCCTCAATCTCAATGGATTTAGCCCTTCTTTTTATCCACCAGACAATAACCATCAAAGACCAGCCAAACCCTATCAGGAGTCTGTTTGCCCCAGTCATATTTGCAGTGGCATAAGAGATATACTGTGGATCTTTCCCTGCCATCCAGGCAAAGTACATATCAATCGCATACTCAGGCATCACAGCAACTATAGCTAAGAATGCCAAAGCCAGAGCTTGAGATATATCCTTTTGGGCTACCTCAGCCGCCCAGCAGAGAAGGAATCCTGCACAAATAATGGAAAGACCAGAGAGAAGACAAGTAATGCCTGGTGTAGCCTGCCAATCCCAGCCTGAAAACCGCAAGGCTATCCAGAAAATAGGAAGGCAAAATATAAATCCGAGTAGAAACCAGTTTTTCTTCATTTACACAAATGCATCTATTTTTACCCCTATCCCAAAGGATTTAAGGTCGTTTGGGAAAAGAGATTTTGGAGCAGAAGTTGTATAGGTAGTAGCTCTTCCGCCAGATATATAGACCTCATTGCAGACTGGGCAAACCGCCTCTTGGAGCTTTACCTTTTGGGAGACAACCCTTTCTCCATAAATAGCCCTTTTTGAGGTAAGATGGCTTATCTCGTGTTCCATGACAAAGGAGAAGCTCTCTCTTTGTGAAACAGAGAATCTCCTTCCATCTGAGCAGGTATAAGCCATTTCTCTGCAGGCCGGGCAATCGTTTTCTCTGCTTTTTGGATTGAGGATAGAGTTAAAGATAGAGGAAAAAGATCCTGTCTTTTCCAAGCCCTTAAGATATAGCTTTGGTAATTCAATCTCAAGTTTTGGTTCAATTCTATTCATCTTTGTAACACTTTAGCCAACTTCCGTAAAGACTAACCACTTAAAATACGGAGACTTAGGAAAAATATAATCACGAAAACACGAAAGAATGAAAACCAGAAAAAAATATTTTTAACCACGAAGGACACGAAGAATTATTCAGAATAATTTTTAATATCTATCTTTGTGCTCTTTGTGAGCTTTGTGGTTCAACTCTCTTTTTTCCTTTTCGGGATTTCTCCCTTTCGGGCTTTCGTGTTTCTTTTAATTTTCGGAATATGTTGCCAGAGAACCTTTCTGCTCAGAAACCCTCACCTCAACAAGCTGAGGCAAGGAGATTTTCATCTCTTTATAGATAACTGAAGCTATATTCTCTGATGTTGGTAAAATCTTGTCAAATGGAGATATGGCATTCAGATTTTGATGGTCAAATCTTTCAAGAAAATCCCTGAGCCTCTTCTTTATCTCCTTAAAATCAGCCACCATTCCAAAGCTGTCAAGGTTCTCGCTCTTAAGAACAATGGTTATCTCAAAGTTATGTCCGTGAACCCTGGCGCATTCACCATTATAGCCCGAAAGAGAATGGGCACAAGAGATTCTATCTTCCACTGTTACTGTATACATACGAATCTTTCTATCTCCTTTTTAAGTGTTGATACTTTCATTTGTCCTGGTGCCTGGGGCTTGTTGATGTAACCATAGGTGAGGCAAGACCCAAAGATAGGGGCGATTATCCTGCTTATGCGACCAATCTCTCCCATACCAATATAGATTATGGGCAAAGCCTTATAGCTATTTGTCAAAAGAAGGAGTCTCACCAAATCCTCTCTGTTTTTTATAAATGTGGCTATCTTGACTATATCTGCACCTTTCTTTCCCATAGAGTCCAGTATCTTCTTCAGAGTCCCTGTCTCTGGGGTCTCTTCGTAGTTATGATACGAAACTATCACCCTCTTTCCTTTTGCCTTTGCCATACTCACGATGCTTTCTATCTCCTCTTCTACCTCAAGGTCAATTGCATCTACGAAGGGAATGATAGCAGAAAAGAAGCCTTTTCTATCTTCCCCTGAAAAGGTTGGTCTCTTTGTCCCAATTATAGAAAGACCAAGTTTTTTTATTGATGTTAGAAGCCCAACAGCCTCATCTTCATTTGCCTGTATACTGTCAAACCTGAATTCTAAGGTATCAGCCCCATCTTCCTTTGCCCTTTCTGCCATTTTCTGGATCTTCTTTGGGCTTCCTGCCAAAACACCTGCAATCTTTAGTCCCTTTCCAATCATTAGACTTAATTATAACACAGCAAAAACTTTCTGTCAATATAGTTACGCAAAAACGTATTTACTCAAAATCTTGGGGAATTAGCCAAAAAATTAGACATTGATAAAAACTGATTATAAATGAAGAAATATTTTAGACACTGATGGACACAGATGAACACTGATAATTTTTAATTCTTATCAGTGAAAATCAGTGT
>JAZDOR010000187.1:0-3876 GCA_043798435.1 bacterium | reverse complement strand
AAGAAATGAGCTCTTGCAAAAGTATCAAATGTTCACCCTCCCCAACCCCTCCCGTCAAGGGAGGGGCTTGATAATTAACCCTCTCCCCTTGTGGGAGAGGGTAAGGGTGAGGGGTAAAACAGACTTTTGCAAAAAGCTCGGGAAACAAGAATCTGCTATTAAAAATTCCTACTGAAATCGAAGAAAGGCTGAAAATCTGTCGAGGGAACTCTACAATTTGTAGAGATGGCTCTACAGTCCGAGGGATTTCATCTTTGAATATAATGTCATGCGGTCTATCTTGAGTATCTTAGCGGCCTTAACTTTATTATTCCTTGCCTTAGCTAATGCCTCTTTAATAATCTCTCTTTCTACCCTCTCTGTTGTTTTCTTAGTTATTTCTCGGAGGGATGTGTCTTTAGCCAGATTGACCCCGTTAGAAAGAAATTTTCTAACGGGGTCAAGATTAGAAGCTACATCCATAGATAGGTTAATTTCTTTGATATAATTTGAATCTGTTAAAAGCACTGCCTTTCTGATCACATTTCTTAGCTCTCTCACATTTCCGGGCCAGTGATAGTTTAAAAGGGATTTCATTGCCTCGCCGGAGATATCTTCAATCTTTTTATTAAACTCCAGATTTGCTTCCTCTAAGAAATATTTCGCCAGGATAGGTATATCCTCTTCCCTTTCTCTGAGAGGGGGGAGATTGATATTGAATTCGTTAAGTCGGTGGTAAAGGTCATCCCTGAATTTGTCTGCCTTTACTACCTCAGAGAGATTGGTCTTTGTAGCCGCAATAATTCTGACATATATTTTTATATCATGCTTACCTCCTAAATGTTGTAATCTTCTCTCTTGAATTACCCGCAGTAGCTTTACCTGTGCGGCATCAGATAGATTAGTAATCTCATCCAGAAATAAAGTGCCTCCATTGGCCTGTTCAAATTTACCTTCTTTTCGGGTATCTGCTCCGGTAAAGGCCCCCTTCTCATAACCAAATAATTCGCTCTCAACCAATGTCTCCGGGATAGCGCCACAATCTATAGCAATAAAAGGTTTATGCTTACGCAGGCTTTCCTGATGAATCATCTGTGCAATCAATTCCTTTCCTGTTCCACTTTCACCTTGAATAATCACGGTCATATTTGTAGGAGCGATAATCTTGACCTGATTCAGGATCTGCTTTATTTGAGAGCTTTCACCTATAAACTGTGTGATAGCTGTTTTTTCCTCTAATCTCCTTCTTAAATCCTCAACTTCTATGCGGAGATATCGGCTCTCAAGTGCCTTCTTTATATTCAGCAGTATTTCTTCATTATCAAAAGGCTTGGTGACATAATCAAATGCACCCAATTTCATAGCCTGAACTGCACCTTTCACATCTCCATATGCTGTAAGCATGATTACAACTAAATCTTTGTCTATCTTTTTAATCTCTTTCAGGACATTTAGCCCATCCATTTCAGGGAGCCTGATATCTAACAAAACAAGACTGGGAGACTTTGTCTCGACTTCTTTAATTGCGCTCCTTCCATCCCCTACAGCTATAGTTTCATAGCCGTTATCTTTTAATAAATTAGAAAGGTTAAATTGCAAATCTTTATCGTCGTCAACGATTAGAGCCTTTTCCACTTTTTATTCCTCAAGTCCTCGGCTTGCTTACTCTTCTTATCTTATGCTCTTTAATATGTTATCCTCAGTGAATGGCTTGTCGATAAAAGCATAAGCGCCTTTGTTCTTTGCCTCTTCTCTTATTTCTTCGGTTCCGTAGGCAGTAATTATATTTACTATCATCTCGGGATTTATCTTTCTGATTTTAGAAAGGAGTTTTAGTCCCTCTGCATCTGGTAATTTTAAATCTAAAAATACTAAGTCTAAAGGATTCCTCTTTAGATAGGCTATAGCCTCTCTCTTTGTATGGGCAATCGCGACATTATAACCTTTAGGAGATAAGATATCCGATAAAAGTGAACACAGATCCTTCTCATCATCTATGATCAAAATCTCTTTTATTCTCTTCTTTTGAGGTAAGCTTCGCTTTTTCCGCTGCTCTCTTTTTATCTCTTGTAATTGGAGTCTCTCCCAATGTTGAAAAAATGGCACCAGTTCCTCGATTTCCTCAGGTCTACGCCAACCCGAAAGACCACTTCGCCATACAATTACTTCTCCTCGCTTTATCTTGCCTGTGGAAATCCACCCTTTCAATCGAGAGCCATCAATTGTCCGATAAATATCTGCTCCTCTTCTAATATCATATTTTATTTCAGCCAATATTTACCCCCCCTCTCCGCAATTGGCAAAGAGACTGTAAAGACAGACCCTTTTTTCAGCTGACTTTCTACCTCGATAGTTCCTCCATGGCTGACGATAATCCCATAACATACAGTTAGTCCTATACCTACACCATCGCGCTTGTTACTAAAGAAAGGATCAAATATCCTGATAATATCTTTTTCCGGAATACCTTTACCTGTATCTTGAATCTCCACCACAAAAAAGTTTCCATTGAGTTCTGTAATAATAGATAATTCTCCTCCCTTAGGCATTGCCTCAATAGCATTTAAGATTATATTTAAGAAGGCCCGTTCCATGTGTTCTTTATCTATATTTATTTTGTGCAGCTTGGGTGTAAACTTTTTTATTACTTTTATCTTTTGTGTTTCCATCTTAGCCTTTACCGAATCCAAAACATCTTTTAAAACTCTATGGATATCATAAGGCCGCAGATCAAGTTTTGGTGGACGAGCACAGTTTAAAAGTTCAGTAATTAAATAGTTGATCCTTTCTATATTTCTTTCCATAATCTCGATATGTTTATTTTTGGGATCTTGTGGTTTTACATCCTTATTAAATTGTTGGACAGACATAGCCACATTGGCAAGAGGATTTCTTATCTCATGGGCAATATTTGCAGCTATCCGACCAGTATAGGCAAGCTTCTCGGAACGGATTAACTCATCTTTGCTGGCCTTTAGTTCTGCATAAGAAGTCTTGAGTTCTTCTCTGGATTTGGTGAGTTCGTTAATCAATCCCTTTATTTTACTTATATCCCTGGCCATGAAGATGATATCATCGGGATAGATTATTCTATTTGTAATATTAACACTCACAGGAATTTCCTTACCCTCCTTATTCAAATATATTAGCTCCTGTTCCTGTATAGGAATTTTTTCTTTTAGATCTTTCATAGAAAAATTCTTACAAATTTTTTCTAAGGGCTGCGTTATTAAATCTTCTTCTTTGTTATAACCCAAAAGTTTAATTAAAGCCGGATTTACCTCTCTTATCTTTCCTTCTTTATCTGCAGCAATTACACTATCCATTACACTATCAAAAAAATTCTTCTCCTGATCAATACTCATATTCACCTCCAAAAATAAAAATGCCCAGATATCAATTGATACTGGGCTAAAATTTGAAAGCATATTAAAATTGTATTTACTTTTTTAATATCTGCTTTATCTGTAGGCTTTCTCCCATCGCCCGCTGTAATAACTTCGTATCCCTCTGACTTTATGATATCCGAAAGGAGCTGCAGCGTATCTTTATCATCATCAACTATCAGGATTTTTTCGAGTGGTCTAACGGGGTTCATCTTCTGAAACCTCTTTATACACCGGGAGTCTAACCATTATCTCTGTGCCATAATCAGGTTTACTTTCTACATGAATCTTCCCTTTATGAAGCTCGATAATCTGCAGTGCTAAAGAAAGCCCCAATCCTGTCCCCTCTCTCTTCGTGGTAAAGAATGGGTCGAATATCCTGCTGAAATTGTCCTCTGAAATCCCGCAGCCTGAATCAACAAAACTTATTAAAATTTCTTCAGCATCATGGTCGTAATAGGCGGTGATAGCAAGCCTTCCACCTTTTGGCATTGCATCCAGGCCATTGAGT
>JAZDOR010000162.1:0-8282 GCA_043798435.1 bacterium | reverse complement strand
TTGGCGGGTTATCTATATGGTTGATGATAAAAAGATGTTGATAGAGATTGGCAAGATAGCCCGAAGGTCTGAAGAGACCTATAAGGAGATAAAAAGACTCTTTCCCTTTGGTTTAATCTCTTCCTGACCTCCCTCACACCCCACACAAAACATCAGTAATATCAGAAAGATCAGGAATATCAGCCAATAGGCTATTTATGATGAAGATGAGGATGAAAAAAGATACTAACCAGAATGTTGAAAAAATCAGAAGCTATCTCTCTGAACTGAAGCAGGGAAAGAAGCTTCTAAAACTAAGCAAAGTTAGAGAGATAGAGAGGTTGATACTAACATCAGGCTTTATTGAAGGCTTAGAGAGGTTAATGGAAAAATATAAATTTGACGAGTATGGAATGCTAAAGGATGTGTCTAAAACAGATGATTATCTGAAAGAATGGGGTAAATTTTGGGAGAAATACCAGCCTATAGACAAAATAGAGAGAACTGTCCAGGGATACTTCCATAGACGATACTTTCTTAAGAAGGACACCTTTCCTGATCCCATTATGCATTTAGAGGATATGTATGGTTGTAAAGAGTGCACACATAAATTCAGGCAGGACAAGGCTACGGAAGAGGATTATTGCCCTGAGTGCATCTGTCCAAGTTGTCAAAAAAAGGATTTCAGACCACGCTGTCCTATCTGTAGAAGTTTAGATTTGTCAGAGTTTAAGAGGGTATTTGTTGAAATATTCATAGATACTACCCGTAAACAGCTTATAGAGAGATGGAAGAGTATTAAGGAAAACAGAGACCATTATTTAGGTGAGCCAAAAGAGATGACCACAAACTATGAAAGGGACAAGGAATGGTATCTGCTTCACTTGGAAGGCAAGAGTTACAGGGATATAGTTGAGATATGGAAAAAGGAGCACCCTCAAGATGTTGAAAAGTTGGTTTTAGACAATATCAAGAAAAAAGAAGACTGGCAAAAGCATCTCCAAAGATATAATAAAGACTCTAATGATTATAAAGAGATGGCAAAATACTTAAAGGAATGTGATGCTGAGACCTTTGATGCTGATGTGAAAGAGTATTGTAGCTCAAATGGAACAAGCGAGTCATCACACCTTGAAGATGTTATCAAAAAAGCCATAAAGCGATTTAGAGGTAAGCTGAAGACTTAGCTTTTTAGAAAAGCTATTTTTTGCTAAAGCCCAATTGACTATTTTTAGTCAGTTGGGTTTTTGTTTTTAGGGGACGCCAGAGAAATTTCTGTGGCGTCTTTAGCAAGAAATAAAAAAACAGTTTATACTGTTTTCATAATAACTACGGAGGATACAAATGAAGACAAATAAGGAATACACCTCATCAGATTTTTATCTAACCGCCTACCTTTTAGCTTCAGGACTGGAGCTTATTGGAACTACAAAGACAGACCCACATAGGACACTTTTCATTCTTAGGGACATACCTGAAAGAGAAGCTCTTATTCAAAGCTATTATGCGGGCAAGGGGTCTGTGAATCCGTTAGCTTATAAGGATAAAATACAGAACCTTAAGGCGATGTTGCACAATAACTATTAGTAGCATAAGGAGGATGATGCAAATGCAAAAAGAAGAGATATTGAAGAATTTTGATTTTGAGGCTTATTATGCTTCAGAGCTACCTTCCATAAAGGTCAAAAACGACAAAGCACAGGAATTGTGCCCCTTTCACGATGATTCCCACCCAAGCCTCTCAATAGACCTCAAAACAGGGCTTTTTCACTGCTTTGGTTGTGAAAAGAAAGGGTCTGTCTTTGATTTTTATATGGCAAAGCACAGTGTAACCTTCAAAGAGGCTAATGAGGCTCTTGCAGGGCGAGCAGGGATTTCCCCTAAACCTCAAAGACAGGTAATCAAGACCTATGACTATGAAGACGAATCTGGTAATCTGCTCTCTCAGGCTGTGAGATATGAACCTAAAGCCTTTGCTCAGAGAAGACCCGATGGTAAAGGTGGGTGGGTGTGGAATATTGAAGGTGTAAGACGGGTTATTTATGACCTCCCTGAAGTGATTGAGGCACAGGAGGTATTCATTGTTGAAGGCGAAAAGGATGCTGATAACCTGAGGAGTCTTGGTTTTGTTGCTACCTGTTGCCCAGGGGGTGCGGGGAAATGGAAGCAAGAATATAATGAGTATTTTAAGGGTAAAAAGGTTGTTGTAATCCCAGATAATGATGAGCCAGGCAGAAAGCACGGTCAAGATGTAGCGAATAACCTCAAGAAAGTGGCTAAAAGCGTGAAGGTCGTGGAGCTTCCAGATTTACCAGAGAAAGGGGACATCACGGACTGGATAGCAGGAGGTGGAACTAAAGAAAAACTTGTGGAGCTTGTCAAAGAGGCTACTGAATGGCAACCAGTAAAGGAAAAGCTAATTGATAAACTGCTCAAATGGGATGACCTCCTGACGCTTGACATAAGAACCGAGTGGTTGGTTGAGAGACTAATTCCTAAGAACAGTATTACATTACTTTTTGGGAGGGGAGGTATAGGTAAGACCTGGTTGACCTTGCAGATGGGATGTGCAATTGCGAAGGGTGAGTCTTTTTGCGGTTTGTCAACTAATCAAACCCCTGTCTATTTTGTGGATTTTGAAAACCCATTGGAAGTATTAAAGGAACGGGGCTTAAAAATAGGTAAAGCTGAGAATTTCTATGTTTGGCATAACAGAAGTTCTGCTGAACCACCACCACGACTGGATACCAGTGAGTGGATACGATACGGAGAGTTACCCCCTGGCCTCTTTATAATTGACACCTTGAGAGCCTCCCAGTCTGCGGATGAGAACAGTTCCAAAGATATGGCGGTGGTAATGCAAAGGCTGAAAATGCTCCGAGATAAAGGTTTTACCGTCTTATTGTTGCACCATTGCCCAAAGGGTAATGAAAGTATATTTAAGGGTTCTACAGCCATTCTTGACCTCGCTGACCATATACTCGGACTCGAAGCCATTAAGGATGCTGAGACGGTTGAATTTGATACAGAAAACCTTTATACATTGGGCACTCGGATAAAGACTCGTTACAACTCCATAGAGAAGCTTCATCTTTCTCTTGACCCAGAAAAAGGCTTTGAGAAAGCCAAAGACCCCGATACAGAGAAGATGGAGGCTATCTATGAGATACTAAAGCAGTTTGAATCTCCACCTATCCAGAAAGCTCTTAAGCAGAAGATACAAGAAGAGCTGAGTTTTAAGGATAGTCAAATAAGAGGGCTTCTCAAAAAGGGCGAGGGTATCTTTTGGGATATTAAAAAAGGCTATAAAAAATCGCTGGTGTATATCCCAAAGTCGGTGTGTCAGAATGTTAACCCTATATATATGCCACATTCTAACACACCCAATAATTCATCTGACATACTGAAGGGTGAAAATACCCCTGAAACCCTTGATAACGCTGGGTTGGTCAGTTTGTCAGAAGGTATCCCACAAACTGACAAACAGAGGGAGGACACCTTTCATAAACTTTATAATGAAACCCTACAAAAAATAGGCGATGTTGACCACGATGAGCTTCAGTTAAGAAATCCCGATATCAAAAAAGCAGATAATAGATTGAATGAAGTGTGGAAATTAGAGGACACAACGATAGAAGAATTCCAGAGTGCTTTAGACAAGTGGGAAGATTTAATAACAAAAGAAATTGAGGGCAAAAGTTAAATGCAGAAGAATTCTGGAGATGATACCCCCTCCTCATTACTCAAGTAATATGAAAAAAGGTAAGGTTTGCAAATATAAGGGTTGTGATGCTCCTCCTATGAAAGGGTTGGACTATTGCTTCTTTCATAATCCAGAGAAGGCTAAAGAGAGAAAAATAGCACAAATAAAGGGTGGCAAAAGGGGTCAAAGAGCTGTGCTTCTTGAGTCTGCTGTTAGGATAGAGAAGGTTGACGATGTGATAGCGTTATTAGGGGAGAGTATAAATCAGGTGAGGATTGGGGAGGTTGACCCCAAAGTAGCCAGCGTAGTTGGTTATCTTGCTAATACAATGCTCAGGGCATTGGAGCTGAGAGATGGAAAGGGACAAATTGATGAGAGTATCAGGTGGTTAGTGGCTATGTCTCCCCAGCAGAGGGAAGAGAAGAGAAAGGAACTGGAGAAAAAGGGAGGCTACATAGGTGAGGATTAAATGGGTTTGTTTGGTAATTTACCCATAATTAGGGCTTAAAGATGGAGAGATTTCTTAATATAAACCAATTAGCTGAATTGCTTAGTGTTAAAACCTCTACTATCTATGGATGGATACACGAGGAACGCATACCTTACTATAAAGTGGTTGGTTTAGTAAGATTCAAGGAGAAAGAAGTCTCAGAGTGGCTTGATAAGAGACATTGTAAGGGAAGATTGAGGCGTGTTGTTGATATTGAGGTGGGATAAAAAAATTGCATCATTAGAAGGAATGTTGTTATAATAGGTCTCAGATGAGGATGAAAAAGAAATGAGGGTATATAAGCGAGAAGACAACTGGTATATAGATTACATCATTAAGGGCAGACGATACAGAAAGAAGATAGGCAGATCAAAGAGGATGGCAGAGCTTGCCTTAAAGGATGTTGAGGTTAAAATTGCCAAAGGTGAATACTTAGGGGTTTATGAAGAGAAAAAGGTCTTATTTTCTGATTTTGCTAAAGAGTATCTTAACTTTTCCAGAGCAAACAAGGCTTCAGGTTCGCTTAAGCGAGATTTATCTATTCTAACCAAAAATTTAATCCCTTCTTTTAACTCAAAATACCTCTTTGAGATTACCTCCCAGATGATAGAGGAGTATAAGTCTGAAAGGCTACTGAAGGTAAAACCTGCCTCTGTCAATCGAGAGCTATCCTGTATCAAGCACCTTTACACCAAAGCCATTGAGTGGGACTATGTTAAGATTAGCCCTGCAAGTAAGGTGAAGAAACTGAAAGAGCCTCCAGGAAGAATTAGATACTTAAAGTTAAAGGAGATTGATTCTTTGCTTGAGAACTGTGACCTACATATAAGACCGATAGTAATTACTGCCCTAAATACTGGAATGAGGAGGTCAGAGATACTAAGCCTTAGATGGAGTGATATTGATTCAAGAAATAGAACCATCACTCTAAGTAAGACTAAAAATAACGAACTTCGAATCACACCGATAAACGACACCCTTTATGAGACCATCAGGGGGCTACCTCGATACTTCAAGAGTGATTATCTCTTTTTCAACAAAGATGGAGATAGGCTAAAGACAATAAGAACGGGTTTTGAGAAGGCTGTAAAGAGGGCAGGGATTGAGGATTTTACCTTTCACGACTTAAGACATACCTTTGCCAGTCATCTTGTAATGAGCGGTGTAGATATAAGAACAGTTCAACAACTTTTAGGTCATAAAGATATTAAAATGACGATGAGATATTCTCATCTTTCAGACTCACATTTGATGGATGCGGTGCAGAAAGTTGGCACTATTTTGGCACAAAGTAAATTTGATAAAAATAAAGAGCTCTGTAACTCCTTGTAAATCAATAAGTTAGCCCGTGTAGCTCAATGGGAGAGCAAACCATTCGTAATGCTTAGGTTACAGGTTCAAGTCCTGCCATGGGCTTTTTTAGTAAGCAATGAACAGTAAGCAGTAGATTATTGACGTAACTACTCAAAATCTTTGGGAAATATTTAACCGCAAAGTTCTCAAAGGAAGCATAAAGGACACAAAGAATGAATGAAAATGAATTATATTATAAATCTTTGTGAACTTTGTGAAGATGCTTTGTGGACTTTGTGGTTTATCTTTATGGTTTTTTCCCCAATTTTGTAAGTAGTTATCTATTGACTGTGAACTAATGGTGAGCAATGAATGAAAAAGACCTTTCCACTTTTAATCTTTTTTGTAATCTTTGCAATTGGATTCTGGGTCTGGTTTGACAAGGTGTTGCAGAAGGAAAGACCATTAAGGGCTGATGTTCTTGCTGAGATACACAGAAGGATAGGGGAAATAGATGAAATTGCAAAGAAAACAAATTCGCCTGAGCTATTCACATCAGCAAAACCCGCTGTTTCCCAGCTCACCTTTATTGGCACACCAGCAGCACCCTATCTGCTTAAAGAGACTTTGAATAAAGAGAGGAGCAACTGGGCGCGGATGACATATATCCAAATCTTGGCTGGAATTGAAAACAAGGAGTCTGTTCCCTATCTTATAAATATCTTAAAGGATGAGAAAGAAGATGGGTGGGTAAGGATGCAATCAGCCTCTGCTTTGGGTATATTGGGTGATGAAAGGGCTATAGCTCCATTAAGGGAGGCACTCTTTTATGAGGATAAAAGGATATCCACCATAGCAACATCCGCACTTATGACGATGGGAAAAGCAGGGATTGTAGAAGAAGCAAGAAAAAGATAGGCAAATGGTAAGATTACCAAAATAAATCAGGTTTGCAAAGATAAGCAAAGAAGACTGTAGACTTTAGGCTATATACATACCATAAGGATGAATCGGTAAGAATATTTTGATCTATACCCAAACAAATCAGGTTTGCAACAAACTAAATAGAATTCAGTAGTCAGAATACAGAAGTCAGAATGAAAGAACCCACATTTATTCTGAATTCTGAATTCTGAATTCTGAATTCTGTTATTTTACAATTTGCAATTTACATTTATTTTGATCTATTATACCATTTCATTTCCTATCCTAAGTTTTCTTTTCGAAGAATTTTGAAGCATGGAAGAGCTCAAGTGCCCTCTGAAGCTGGCTATCATAATAGATGTCTATCAAAGGCTCGGGTTTTCCTTCAGCCTTTCTGAGCTTAAATGTAATATCCCTGAGAATATCCCTTCTTTCCACATTTATTTTAGCCTTTTTCAGTTCTTCAATAAATTTCTTCAGGTCGTCCTCTGTATAAGGATTGTGTTGGGTTACAAACCCTTCTGTCCAGGTTCCTGCTTGTAGCTTTTCAATCTCCTTTCTTCTTTCATCTGAAAACTGTTCCTGTTCAACTGTAACATTGGGCTCAATCCCTTTTTCATGAATCAGAAAGCCTCCAGGCGTGTAGTAATGGGCTGTGGTGAGGGCAATGGCTGAGCCATCAGAGAGATTATGCACAGTCTGGACTGAGGCTTTGCCAAAGGTCTTCTTTCCAAGAAGAAAGCCCCTCTTATTATCCTTAATAGCACCAGCCAATATCTCAGCCCCAGAGGCTGACCCTTCATTAACTAAAACAATCATATCTCCTGTAATCTTCTGGAGGTTGTTCTCGGCAACATATCTTATCTCGCCTGTTCCCTCCCTCCCTTTGGTAGAGACAACCAGAGTGCCTGCAGGAAGAAATCTTGAGGATACCCCAAGGGCAGCCTGAAGTATTCCGCCTCCATTATTGCGAAGGTCAACAATTATATATTCTGGCTTCTTCTCTTGAAGTTTTGAGATAACCTCAGAGAGCTCATCTACGGTGTTGTTGTTAAAGGAGGTGATTCTGATGTAGACTGTCTCATCATCTATTATTTCGGACTTGACGCTCTTTATCTTAATAATATCCCTGGTTAAGGTAAAGGTAAGTGGCTGAGCCTCACCCTTTCTGACAACAGTTATGGTCACCTGCGTTCCCTTTGGACCCCTGAGCTTCTTTACTGCCTCATCAATGGTGATTCCCTTTGTTGATGTACCTTCTATCTCGGATATTATGTCCTCTGCTTTTATGCCAGCCTTGTAAGCGGGTGTATCTTCCAAAGGTGAGACAACCATGAGTTTATCGTCTTTAATGGTAATTGTTATTCCCAATCCGCCGAAAGAACCTGCCAGCTCTGTCTGCATCTCCTGATTCTTTTCTGGCTCCATAAATCTTGTGAAGGGGTCATTCAGGGTGGAGAGCATGCCGCGGATTGCCCCATACATTAAGGGCTTTACCTCTATTTTGGAAGGGTCAACAAACTCTCTTCTGACAAGAGAAAATGTCTCAGCAAAGATATCAAGATCTTTATATGCCTCCTGTGAAAATAATCCACCTGCAACCAGGAGACCTACCAGTAATATGAGCCAACTTCTTTTTTTCATTCTGTCTTAATGGTATGATATTATTGTCCTGTTTGTCAAAATTTAATTACAGAAGATATCAAAACAGACAAA
Source organism: bacterium (assembly GCA_043798435.1). GTDB lineage: Bacteria > UBA9089 > UBA9088 > UBA9088 > JAGUXG01 > JAGUXG01. Next base: position 177 of record JAZDOR010000162.1, on the reverse strand, counting down.
ACAATTACCAAAGCTGAATGCTGATAGCTATTATAATATACCTAAAAGCAACAGGTTTCCAAAAGATTGAGTTGTCAGAGTTCAATGTTCAGGGTTCATGGTTCACCGTTTAAGTCGCCTTCTCCAACCCTGAACTGTGAACCTTGAACCTTAAACCTTGAGCAGTTAACTCATAAC
>JAZDOR010000019.1:0-15569 GCA_043798435.1 bacterium | reverse complement strand
ATCTCACCCAAAGGGTGCGAAATATGGGTATTTAGTTTTGTTACAGCAAAATGAAGATTTTAATTGCAAGATTTTTCTTCTAATAATAAACTTTATATTTGGAGGTGGAAAATGAAACTAAATGGAATCAGGCCAATCAATATTCTTTTGGTTGAGGATAGTGACGATGACCTTGTCATTATCCAGAGGGCATTTAAGAAGGTAAAGCTGACGAATGACCTGCATATTGTTCGCGATGGACAGGAGGCATTAGACTTTATCTTTCACGAGGGAAAGTATGCTGAAACAAAACCAGCTACACCAGGGCTAATCCTCTTGGATATCAATATGCCCAAGGTGGATGGCTTTGGTGTTTTGATGAAGTTAAAAGCTCATCCTCCATATAACATCATCCCTGTGGTGATGCTCACTGTCTCAGATAGAGAAGAGGATATTGCTAAGAGCTTCAAAAATGGTGCGGTCTCTTACATCACCAAGCCTATGGATTTTGAGAAGTTTGTCAAAGTAATTGAGGCTTTTGAGATATACTGGACACTGGTCTCAAAGGTTCCGGCTATTACACCTAAATAATTAGACACTGATCTACTTTAGATGATCACAGAAGAGATATTTAGACACTGATCTACAGAGGATGAACACTGAAGAAATACTTAGACACTGATTTACACTGATACTCACAGATAATTTTTTAATTCTTATCAGTGTAATCTGTGTTAATCTGTGTCAAAAGAACTGTTTAAAATCAGTGTAAATCTAAAGTCAAAAAAAACTTCAGTCCTCCCCAAAATTGTGAGCAATTATAAAAAAAGATTACTGCTTACCTTCTTTGCCTTTTGGCTTATAGGGTGTGGGATACCTCCAACATCTACTCAAAAGAAGTTTGCTGAGAGGATAGAGCTTGTTGGAGTAGAAAGGTTGGCCAGGCTCAACCAGAATCTCTATCGGGGTGCCCAACCAACTGAGGAAGGCTTTTCAAACCTCAAGGCTTTAGGAATCAAGACAATCATCAACCTGCGGTCTGATAATACAGAAGAAAAGGTTTGTAGGAGACTTGGCTTTGCACATTACCATATCAAAACAGAGACAGATACGCCACCTAAGGCTGAGCAGGTAAGACAATTTATGCAAATTGTGACTAATTCAGAGAACCAGCCGATATTTTTCCACTGTCAATTTGGGGCAGACCGCACAGGAATGATGGCAGCTCTCTATCGGGTTCTTTATGATGAGTGGAGCAATGAAGAAGCGATTTCAGAGATGGAGTATTTTGGTTTTCATGGCATCTGGTATAAACTAAAAGGGTATGTGAAAAATTTTAAGGCTTCTTCCTGGCAATGAGATAAATGATGCCGCCGATATTATAGTATCTTACATAAATAATCACACAAAGACACAAAGGTCACAAAGGGGAATATTATAATCTTTGTGTTCTTTGTGGCTCCAGAGTGATAAAATTTGTGCGAAGATTTATGGAGTTAACTATAGACTGGAGATAAAAGTCAATGTATATTGCTTTATTCACAGATACTTATGATGAGATAAATGGCGTAGGAATGACCCTGCGTCGACTCTCTTCTGCGGCTTCCAAGGAGGGGATATTCTTAGAAGTCTTTTGTCCGGGTGAGCTAAAGAGAAGCGATCCACCTACACTTACCGAAAAAATGGGAACTGTAAAGATTCATCGGTATAAGCCTGTGGCACCCCTGCCAATTTACAGCGACCTCTCCTTTGATGTAAAATTCTTGCGAAACCGAATTATCACTTACTGTGAGCAGGCAGGATTTGACCTCATCCATACAGCTACGCCAGGCTCAATGGGTCTCACGGCTCTCTTTGTTGCCCATACCCAGAAGATTCCCTTGATTGGCTCATATCACACCTCCCTTCCCATCTATGTGAAAAAGAGGGTTGAGCAGATATTAGGAAAGGTTGGGTTTACTGGTTCAACTTTAGAGGAGGCTACCTGGAATTACCTTGCCTGGTACTACCAGCAGTGCAAGCTCGTTCTTGCCCCATCAGAAAGCACAAAAAAGGAGTTAGAAGGGCGTTTCAGGAATATCCCGATTAAGATATTCTCCCGCGGAATTGATACAGGCTCCTTCAACCCTAAATATAGGAGCAATAAGTTAATAGAAAAGTATAAGCTCAAGAGACCGTATGCCCTCTATGTGGGAAGGGTATCTATTGAGAAGAACCTGAATCTCTTAGTGGAGATATTCGGAAAAAGGCAGAGCCCTCAGTTGGTCGTGGTAGGTGACGGTCCATATCTCTCTGAGATGAAGAAGGCTCTGCCAAATGGACTTTTTTTGGGATTTATCCAGGGAGAAGCCCTCTCAGAGGTCTATGCCTCAGCCGATTTCTTTCTTTTTCCTTCAGCCACAGACACCTTTGGCAATGTAGTTTTAGAGGCTTTATCCTCAGGATTACCAGCCATAGTCTCAGATGAGGGTGGTCCAAAGGAGCTAATTACTGATGGCCAGACAGGCTTTGTGGTCAAAGCAGGAGATGCGAATAAACTAAAGGAGAAGATAGAAATATTAGCTGAGGATGATAAATTGAGGGAGGCCCTGTCAAGAGCGGCTGTAGAGTATGCCAAAAAAATGTCATGGGAAGCGGTCTTTGCTGATATATTTTCTGTCTATAAAGAGATGATAAATAGTCATTAGTCATTAGTCATTAGTAAAAAATTTTCCTACTAAATGACTGCGGATTATATTCTTTTCTTGCACTTCTATCTCGGTGAATAGTTATAATAAATGAAGCTTCTTGACCTGACTAATTTTTATGGCAAGCAGAGCGGTGGCGTAAGGACATATCTTGACCAGAAGATAGAGTATATCGAAAAGAGGGCTGATATTGAGCATACCCTTATCATTCCAGGGGAAAGGGATGAGGTTGTTTATAGAAAGAGGACCAAGATTTTGAAACTCTCGGGATGGAAAGTCCCTTTTTATCCTTCATACAGACTGGTTCTTAACATTCCAAAGATTAAGGAGACCATCAAGAAAGAAGCACCTGATATAGTTGAGCTTTCCGACCCTTACACTATGGCTCTGGCTCTCTTTATGGCCAGAATAGACAAACCAATCATCGGAGTTTATCATGCAGACCTTCCTGCCTATTTTAGTAGATACCTTTCAGGCTTTGGGCTTTCTCGGATAGGTGAAAGTATTGGCTGGAAGTATGTAAAATGGATTTTTGGCCAATGCTCTCTGGTTTTGGCACCATCAAACCAGGTGATAGAAATGCTCAAGGCACATAAAGTAAACAAGAATATAAAGGAGATATTCTATGGGGTTGATAATAAGACATTTTCACCAGAAAAGAAGGATGAAGGGTTTAGAGAGAGATATAAGATTAAAGAGGATAGCGTGATTCTTCTCTATGTGGGCAGACTGGCAAAGGAGAAGCACCTTCATATTCTGACCTCAGCTTTTATGCGGTTAGGGAGGAAATATCATCTCTGTGTAGTTGGGGATGGTCCATACAGAAAGGAGATGGAGATAGTATTAAAGAGTAAGGGGGTTACCTTCTTTGGGTACACAAGGGATTTAGAAACACTTGCGAGAATATATGCCTCAGCCGATATCTTTGTCACCCCATCACCCACTGAGACCTTTGGGATAACAGTTTTAGAGGCTTTAGCCTCAGGCTTGCCAGTGATTGGAGTTGACAGGGGTGGGGTAAAGGATGTCATTACGCAGGATGTTGGAGTTTTGGCACAGCCTGATAACCCGGAAGACCTGGCTGAAAAGATAGCCCTTTTGGCTTCATTAAAGGGTGCTATGGGAAAGAAGATGATAGAAAAAGCCAGAGCCTACACCTGGGAAGCAGCCTTTTCCTCTATTTTTGAACATTATGAGGAGTGTATGTAAAAATTGGTAAGCGCTGCGGTAGTGTAAGAAAAGGGGATATAGAGATTATGGAGATAAGGGAATAAAATTTTGAATTAAAAATTAAGAATTAAAAATTAAAAATGAATTATCTCCATATCTCTCTCATTATCTCCTTATCCCCCTTCTTACACTTCTGATGTATAGTCTGAATGGTTACAAAAAATGAAGGTTTATCTTAATGGAAGGTTTGTTGAAGAGCGGCTGGCAAAGGTCTCTGTCTTTGACAGGTCGTTTCTCTATGGAGACGGAATTTTTGAGACGCTGAGGGCTTACTGCGGAAAGATATTTAGGGAAAAGGAGCATAGACAGGTTAAGAAGGTCAGCAGAGGCTATTTACCTTCCTTTGCCAGAGATTGATTATTCCCGCATCTTTCAGAAGCTCCTCAAAGCAAACAATCTTTCCGATGGACTTCTCAGGCTTACCATTTCAAGGGGAGAGGGATGGGGAATTGAGCCTGCTGGCATTCCAAATGTCGTTTGTTTCGCCAAGAATTTTTCTGGCTTGCCAGAGGAGATGTATGAAAAGGGAATCTCGGCGGTTGTTGCTATAAGAAGAAGACCAAAGATAGCCATCAAATCAACCAATTACTTAGAGGCTATCCTGGCGAGGATAGAGGCAAAAGGCAGAGAAGCAATAATGTTATCTGCAGATGGATTTGTTGCAGGAGCAGTTACAAGCAACATATTCATCGTGAAAGACCAACGACTCATCACACCTCCTCTATCCTTAGGAATCCTTCCTGGAATAACAAGACAGACTGTGCTTGAGATAGCCACCATTAAAGCAGAAGAGCGGGTTTTCAGAAAAGAAGAGCTGTATTCAGCAGATGAGGTCTTTCTCACCAACACATCTTATGAGATAATGCCCATAACAGAGATTGATGGAAGCAAGATAGGAAAAGGTTTGCCTGGGGTTGTTACTAAAACCCTTCTTTGGGAATTTAGAAAAGCAGAAAGATCTGCATAACCACAAAGATCCAAGAAGATTTATGAAAATAATTTTTAATCCCTTCGTGTGCTTTGTGCTTTCTTTGAGAACTTTATGGTTAAAATTGCTCTATCTTTTATTCCGCAAGCTTTCAAACAAAGGTGAACCATCCCAACATTTTTAAATAGTAACATCACACTATGGAATTTTACTTGATTTTGAGGGTGGGTTTAGTGTAAAGGATTGGACGATTAACTATAAAAAAGGTTATGGTTATAAAAATTAAGGAGATAATGCTTCCAGCTAAGCCAATAACAAAGCTCTTTGGAAGGAATCTCATCTCTATCAGATGATCTCCTTTTTCAACCTTAACGGCTCTAAAACAGTAGTTTGCCCGATATAGCCTGGTTTTTTTGCCATCAATGGTGGCTCTCCATCCGGGATAATAGGTATCAGAGAGAAAAACAAATCCATCATTTGGTGTCTTGACATCAATTACCACTTTGTTCGGCTCATATCTAATAATTTTAGATTCTGTATTCTGAATTCTGTATTCTGTATTCTGTATTCTGCCTCCTGCCTCCTGCTTATTACTTACCATTTCTTCCAATACCACTTCTTTCGCTGGGTCAAAGGATTTACTGAAGATATATTTCAATACCTCCTTCCTATCCTCAATCACCTTAAAGTTTTCCACAAAGAAAGCTCTGGCAAAAAAATTTGGGTTTTCATATAAAAACAGCTCATCTTCAGTATGAACCAGTCTTATCTCCTCTTCTTTGATTGGCCATTTAGAGATGATATACCTTATGTTTGTCATAGAGATAAGTGGAAGGGCTATCTGAAATGGTGCCATTCCAATAAGTTTTCTAAATCCAAAATAATCTGCCAGGTAGATTGAATCATAGGCTCCAGCATCAAATAGACCAAAGAGCATTCCGAAATTTGGGGCGGCATATCTCTGGATTCTTTCTACAGCCTTCTCAAAGGTCGCACCTTTTATCACATAGAAATCCTCATTTGTTTTTGGGGAGAGACAATATCTAAAATACCTATTTTCAGTAGCCTGTAAGAATTTAGCTATATTGCCCTCTTTATAAAGGCTTTCCCTTATCACAGGGTTAAGCTCTTCTCCAAACCAGAAGAGGTCAGTTAGAATCAAGCCGAGAAGCAGGGTTTTATACCACTTTTCTTTAAGAGACTTGCGAAATAGAATCGTGGCAATCAAGAAAAACCCAAGAATTATAAGAATAAAGAAAGAATCAGAGCAAAGGTTTCCTGCCCATTTTATTGCAAAAGAATGAGAGAGAAAAGAATAGTTTGTGAAAAAGCAAAGGGATAGCAGAAGAAATATGAGGTAAGCTGCAGAAAGAATAAGGTTTATAAAAACCCTTTCTTTTTTTAAGATATAACAGGCGGAGAATCCAGCAAGGATAGAGAGAGGAAATGTGGCAAGATATAGCCATTTTACAGGGTATCTTACCAGAGAGAACAGGGGAAGGAATTGAGATAGCTTATATAAAGGTGTCCTATCTCCAAAGGAGAGAAGGATGGCAAAGCAAGAGAGCCCGGCAAAGAAAGAGACTGCTCTCTCCTTCTTTGGATAAAGGATAACCACTGCCGCAAGAATAAAAGGAACAATGCCAAGATAGGGGCTTTTGAGCCACATTTGTCTATCAAGAGATAAATATAGATGTGGAAGCTTGATTAAGTTTCCTGTTGCAGAAGGGAGGATAAAATTAAAAAGCTCATAAGGCACAAATGCCCATGATGTAGTATTTTTTTGGCTCCAGAGGCGCTCAGAGTAGGAGATCATCTCTATGAATGGAATTAATTGAAAGAGAGAAAGCCCTATTCCAATCAAGATTGAGATAAGAGTTCTCCTCATCTTAAGCTTGAAGTAGAACGAAAAGCAGAGAAGGAGAAGGAGCGTAAAATAGAATATGGATGGTTCTCCGGCGAGAAACTGGAAAGATAGGGCAATCCCAGTCAAGATAGAATAAAAAAATCCGTCTTTTGATTTCAAAGCAAAGAAGAGTATGAGGGGAAGGTATGAAGATGAGGTAGCAACAATAATTATATCAATGGATGAGACCATCCAGCCCGAGAAGGTCCAAACAATACTGGCCACAAGGGAAGAGGTCTCACAAAGCCCAATCTTTCTGGCAAGAAGATACATAGAAATTCCAGCAAGGGCAAAGTGAAAGAGGACATAAACCTTAAGCCCGAGGTTGAGTGGCAGCATGTATATAAAAATAGATGGTGGATAGAAGATACAGCTCTGGAGGTTTGCAAGATATGGCATACCTGAGCCGATGTATGGATTCCAGAAAGGAATTATCCCAGAAAGCATAGACTCTCTGGCAAAATATTTTAGTGGATAGATATATCTATGAAAGTCTCTAAACCCCCATATGTATGGAGAAAGGAGCACAGGAAGAAAGAAGAGAAAAACAGCTCCTAATATTATCAATGGGTTTTTATCTTTCAACATTTTTTCCAGACTATTCCTATAAGAATGGCAGAAAAGAGGCTCCCTATTACACCAATAATGAGGGTATTTGGAATGTATCTGAACTCAACCCTATGACACCCCTCTTCTATCTTAATAGCCCTAAAGCAGTAGTTTGCCCTGTAGAGCTTTGTTTCTTTGCCATCAACAAAAGCCTTCCATTCAGGATAATATGTATCAGAAAGAAAGATAAAGCCATCAGATGGGGCATCAGCTTCAATTACCACCTTATTTGGCTCATATTCAATTATTGAGGTTCTATGTTCTATGTTCGATGTTCTATGTTCTATATTTGAGGCTTCTTCTAAACCTTGAACCTTGAACTTAGAACCTTGAACTTTATCTGATTCCTCCTCCAATATTATCTCTTTTGCTGGGTCAAAGTCTGGATCTGCCATCTCCTCCAATATCTTCATCCTACTTGAGATCACCCTTTTCTTCTGAACAAAAAAAGCCCGAGGAAGACAAGAAATGTTTTCATATAAAAAAGGACCCCTTTCTCCTTCTTGAAGGATACGTCTGAAATGTTCTGCAATAATAGCGTCCTTTGAGATGATATATCTTGCATTGATAAGAGAGAGGAGATGAGAGGTACGAGATGGATAGTCTGTATTTATCAACCAGATAATATAAGAGGGATCTTTCATAACAATGGAATCATAGCCCTGGCAGTAAGATATCTTGTAAACCAAACCTGAATTCGGAATGAGATAGATGAGTTTTTTTATAAAACACTCCTCACGAGATCTCCCTTTTGTTCCAAGAAATGCCTCCATTGTGTGAGGTGTGATGAAGAGACGATCAGGTACTCCTTTAAGGTGTTTGATAATTTGTGTTTCAAACTGGAATATTTCTGTCTCTGTCAGAAAGAGTAGTCTCTTTCCAAAGAAGGATAGGTCGCAGAAGACAAGAAAAAGGAAAAATACGACAAAGATACTATTTTTTACCCTTTCTTTGATAAAAAAGGCAGCCCCTCCACAAAAGAGGATAATAGAGATAAAAATGGTATCTTGCAGGAGAAGACCGACCCAAGCCCTTGCTGTGGTATCATCTACCTTGATACATGAGACAATGAAGTCTTTTGAGATGAGAAGAAAAAAAGTCAGTCCTAAAACTAAAAGAAAAGGAATCAAGAAGAATAAGGGATTTCTTTTCTTTAGGATTATAGAGAACCCAAACCCAGAAAGGATAGCACCACTCAGTGTAAAAATAGAGATAAACTTTACAGGATACCTCAGGAATGAGAAGAATGGAAGGAATTGAATGAGCTTATAGATGGGTGTATATCTTCCAAAGGAGAAGATAAGAAAGATTGCCATAATAACCGAGAAGAATAGGTTTTTCCTTTCCTTAAATGCCAATAAGATGAGCAGAAATGGGATTATTCCGAGATATGGGCTTTTCAACCAGAATTGACCACCAAAGAGATTTATCATTTTATCCGTTCCTCCCAAAGGGTCACCAAGTGCTAATGGTATGATAAATCTTGTCATCTCAAACGGAGAGAAAGACCATAAAGTTGAATCAATTTTATGTGAAAGCCTGGTAGATTCTAAAGTAAGCTGAAGAAATGGGATAAGCTGAAAGAGGGTAATAGCTATCCCTATCAGCACCACTAAGATAAGTCTCCTGAGCTGATAATATGTTCTCTCAGAGAAGATGAGATATATAGAATGAATGACCAAAAGGAGAATGGTTGCATAAGAGATAAAAGGTTCTCCAGCTAAAATTTGTAATCCGATAGCTATTCCTGTAAATATGGTGCATCTCAAGGAGCTTAAAGATCTCAGCCAGAGATAGAAAATAATAGGAATCCAGGCAGAGCTTGAAAAGGCTATCAAGATATCTATTGTAGAGATAAGCCATCCAGAGAATGTCCAGACAAGGCAAGATAGAAAGGAAGAAGAAACCTCAAGCCCTATTTGTCTTGCTAATAGATAGGTAGAGAGACCAGATAGAAGAAGATGAAAGAATATAAAAAGGTTCAGACCAAGATCGGGACCTGCAATATAAAGAAGGATAGATGGAGGATACAGCATTTGGCTCTGTGGATTTGCCAGGAGAGGAGTTCCACAGAATAGGTATGGATTCCATATTGGAAAGATGCCTTCTTTAATGAATGAGATGAGAAGGTGTTTTATGGGATAAAAATATCCTCCTATATCACCACAAAAGAAGACTTTTTTTAGAAAGAATGGTTCATAAAAGAAGATGGAGACAAGAAGGAGGATTAAAAAAAAGTATCTCATCTGTTTTTACAAAAATAAAAAGAGGGGGCTTTTAACCCCCTCTTTTTTTACTTCAAACCCTTTTTACCAGCATGGATATGCAGAATACGGACCCCTAAATGTATCCTTTACGCTCGCGTTTACAAATACCTCTCCTGTATATGTTCCAGTCGTAATATATGCCCAGCCTCCGCTATTTCTTAAAGCACCCATCTCACTAAACATTCTATTCGGCGCAGCATAAAAGGTATTTCTTTGTGTAGTAATATCAAGCCCGCCCGTCAATTCAACCTTTGCACCCCTTCTGAGCAATGCACATGGAACTTCATCAAATGGTGGACCCTGAGGATTAATAGAAGGCAGGGTGCTTGTCAGAACATAACTTAGCTGTGCATCTGGGCTGGCACTTATTGCTGGCCACGCAAATACACCCTTATTCTGCTCTGCGTATTGGGTTATCGCCGTATAGATATTCTTCAGGTTCTTTCCTGTTGCTCTCTCACGCGACCTGTCAATCAACAATCCTACACGAGGAAGCATCATTGCCAATAATATCCCGATGATTGCTACAACAATCATCAACTCAATCAATGTAAAACCTTTTTTCTTCATTTTTCTCACCTCCCTTTAATTTATTCTATATAAACTTTATTAACTTCTATAGTATAAATATAACAAATCTTTTTATATTTGTCAAGCGTTTTTTATAGTTTGATGTTATCATATAAAAATGTTATATTTTGGTGGTGGTATTGTGGATATGTAGAAAACTCTTTTTGAGTTTTTCTTTTCGTAGCGTCATATCTACATAATAGTTAATCTTTTAATAGATTTGTGGTAATCTCTTATTAAAATTTTAAGAAGGAGATAGACACAATGGAAAAAGAAAGGAGGACTGCCGTAACTTTGGAAGAGATGAAAAACACAAGATATTAATGGAGCTTTTAGAAGGAAGTATCAATGCCACAAGGGCGATAGAGCTTTTAGAGCTAAGCTAATCCATACCTTGAGGCTTAAGAAGAAGGTAAAAGAGGAAGGAATAGAGGGGCTTATTAGAAGAATAAAGATAAAGAAAAAGGTTTTTAGAAGGCGAAGAAGGATGCCTAAAGCCGGAATGTTGGTTCAGATGGACTCATCTTTAGTATCAATGGCTTCCTGATATTCCATAGCTATTTCAGGATAGGCTTATCAAGGAGATGAGACTGGCAGGGATTGAGGATTATGATGGGGCAAATAAGTTTCTCCTTGAAAAGTTCTTGCCATGGCGTAATGAGAAATATACCCATCCTGCTGAAAGCAGTTACATCGCCTTGCCTTATGGGATTAACCTTGATACCATATTTTGTAATAGATTAGAGAGGACTGTTAAAAGGAAATAGAAACAGGGCAAAGAAAGAAGAGATAGAACAACTTTTAAGTCAGAGAGAGTATGCTTATGTGGGGGTTAAAATATAACATTTTGCGTAGTAATTAAATATAATATTTCAGAAATAAGCCCTAAAAATTTCTAAACATATACGCTAATCTCATCCACCACCACTTTTACATACTTAGCAATAGCAGGAGAGGCGGTAAGACCCGGGGATTCAATGCCAATAAGGTTGATAAAACCTGGCAGACCAGAGCCGGATTCCTCTTTTATGACAAAGTCTCTGACCGGCTCTTCCTTTGCTTGTAGTTTTGGTCTGATGCCTGCCATATCCGGGCTGAGGTCATCTTCCTCTAAAAATGGAAGGATGGATTTGGCAGAGGCAAAGAAATCCTTCCTATGAGCCTCTTCTACCCCATAATCAATCTCATCAACATAGAAGGCGTTTGGACCAAGCTTCATCCTGCCCGAAAGGTCCAAAAGGGTATGGATGCCAAGGCTGATAGGTGTCGGAGTAGGATAGACAAGGTGATGGATGAATCTTGATTTCTCGCTACAAACCTTAAAATATTCACCCTTTGCATAATGAAGCCGATAACCAGCAGTATCAACATTTATCCCAGCCAAACCTGCAATTTTATCTGCTGAAAGCCCTGCGGAGTTGACTACTATCTGACTTTTGAAAGAGAGCTTCTCTCCATCTGTATCAACGACCCCTACCTCATACCCCGATGTTTTCTTTTCAATAGAGGTTACTTCACATCCATAAGCCAGGAGCACCCCTTTTTCTTTGGCTTGCGACTCAAAGTGCTTCATCAGGCTATGAGTGTCAATAATTCCTGTAGAAGGGGACCAAATAGCAGCTTTTGCCTGAATATTTGGCTCCATCTTCTTCAACTCTATTTCAGATAAGAGTTTGAGGTCATGGACGCCATTATCCCTTCCTTTGGCAAACAATAGCTCAAGCAGATTGATCTCGCCTTCCTCCAAAGCTACGATGAGCTTACCTATCCTTTGATAAGGAATTTGATGAGTTTCGCATATTTGATAGAGAAGACGATTCCCTTCAATGCACAATTGTGCTTTCAACGAATCTTTCTCATAATAGATTCCAGCGTGGATAACCTCACTATTCCTGCTGCTGGTCTCCTGACCAAAGCTATTATGCCTCTCTATCAGTACCACATCCCTGCCATCGGATATTTCAGCCGCAATAGCCAGACCAACAACCCCAGCTCCAATGATAGCAATATCTACAGTTTCCATCGTATTTTTTGTTGACACTACTTAAAACTTTTAGTATAATTTTTCAAAGTAGAAGAAGCAATATGAAAAAATTAGGTTTGATCTTTACCCTCTTCATCTTTACTATTCTTTTTAGCAGACCGGTCATGTCTGCTAATAAATCCGATACTTTCAAATGTCGGACCAAAATTATCCGCGATGAAGTCGTCTGCTACGAAAAACGCCCTTATACTTACAACTTTCAGGTGGAAGTAGTCAGTGATGATACTGGCACCAAGCATGAAATCTACAAAGATGATTATCCCTTCATTACTGCTAACTTCAAGGAAAGATATTCAGTGATCATTCATAATCCTCTACCGGTTCAGGCAGCGGTCAATCTGACCATTGACGGGCTTAATTCCATTACTGGTAAACCCTGCAGTCCTTCTGAGGGTTCAAAATGGATAATTGATCCTTATTCATACATCACTGTCCGCGGCTGGCAAGTCAGTGGGGCCGACGCCCGCCGATTCTATTTTACCAGTAAAAAAGCCTCTTATGCCAGCTGGCGTTCTAACAGCTGGGGCAAAGATCTCTCGGTCAATTGCGGGGTAATCGGCGCCGCTTATTTCTGGAATAAAAAAGATTTGGAGAGATACTTTGAACAAAATCCTGTTTACGAATATACCCGGAAATCTTATAATAACCTTCGGGAAATGAAAAAAGAAGCTCCATGTGAAGAAGTTCCATGTGTGAAAGACAAAGCCTTAGCTGAACAGGAAGCCGGCACCGGTATGGGCGAACGCGAATCAAATCCAGTTGAATCAATTCGTTTTGAATACAACACCGGTATGTATAAAGCCAGAGATGCCGTGATAATCTTCTACGATTTTGCTAAAATCCAGCCGAAACCACAGCCATTTTTAGAGAGAGATTTTGCTCCCGAGCAGCCGTAGTCGCTTTGACTCACAAAAGCCATAAAGACGCCCCCAAATTTTCTCTAAGCAGGCTACCACAATATAAACTCTACCTCAGCATCCTTTGAAAGATGCGATATTTCGTCTCCGGCTATCATAAATCCATTTGCTTCTCTAAGGGAGGCTAAATCTCCAGAGCCGTGATAGTTTCTGATAGGTGTTATGATCCATCCTTCATCAAAGGTAGCTTTTACTGGAGAGAACTGCTTTCTGCCAGGCTTCTGGTGGTAATCCTCAGTCAGTCTGCCCTTCTGGATATGTAACTTCGGTTCTTTCCCCATCATCTTATCCAAGGCAGGCTTTATAAAAAGCAGAAAGCCAACAAAGACAGAAACCGGGTTTCCAGGCAAACCAAAAACAAAGCACCTTTCGCTTTGGCCAAAAAATATGGGTTTCCCTGGCTTTATAGAGATACCATGGAATATCTTTTCCACCCCATAGCTATCAAGAACCTTTGGCACAAGGTCATAATCTCCCACAGAGACGCCTCCAGAAAGTATAAACAGGTTGCTCTCTAACCCTTCTTCTATCTTGTTTCTTAGCTCGTTTTCATCATCTTTGGCTATTCCAAGGGACTTGTAAGGGATTCTCATTGAGGAAAGGAGGCAGGCAAGGAGATAGGAGTTGCTATTGAATATCTTTCCAAAGCCAATATCTTCTCCTGGTTCTGTTATCTCGTCTCCTGTGGCAAGAATGCTCACCTTAGGTCTTTGATATATCTTGATCTGATTGCATCCTAAACTTGCGGCCAAGGAGATTTCAAGTGGTCTAAGGAGGCTTCCATGAGAAAGAATAACATCTCCTTTCTTTACATCCTCGCCCTTTAAGCATACATTCTCCTGAGGTTTGACAGGTTTTAAGATTCTTATCCTCTCTCCTTCTTTTTCTGTATTCTCCTTCATCACCACAGCATCTGCACCAGGAGGCAGGGAAGAGCCTGTCATAATTCGAACACATTCACCCTTATTAATGACAAGTTTCTGTGAGGTTCCAGCCGGAAGCTCCCCTATGCACAAAAACTCTATCTGAGAAGAAAGGTCTTCAGAGCGGAGAGCATACCCATCCATTGCGGACTTATTAAAGGGAGGTATATCAAACCCTGCTTTTATATCGCCAGCTAAGACACAATCTAAGCCATCAACCAAATCCACTATATCTTGTGGAAGCCTTTTGACACTACTGATAACCTTAGAAAAAGCCTCTTCAAAGGATAACATTTAGACCTCCACTACTGTTTATATACCCAATGAAAATGTGATTTAGCGAAAATTCAGGTAGCCTAAGACTCCAGACTCAGACTTCAGACTAAAAATCTTCCCTTATAGTCTTACAGCCTATAGTCTTTTTTAACTATACCGAAAAGAAATTGGTTTACAAAAAAGTAACTACTCAGGTTCAGGGATTAAAGGGTTCAAGGTTCACGGTTAATCCCCTTATTCTCTAACCTTGAACCGTGAACCTCAGAACCATAAACGAACACAATTTTTTGCAAACCTGATTTATTCTCGGTATATTATAATGTGAGTGCCTTTTTGACCACATCTTCCAAATCTTTTGAGCCAGCTTCTGACAGTGCTTTTCTTACAGCTATTTCTGCTTCTTTCCTTTTATACCCCAATGAGATGAGGGCAGAGATTGCTTCTTCAGAAACACTATCTTTTACCATAACCAATCTTCCAGAAAGCTCCAGGATAAGCCTTTCTGCTGTCTTTTTCCCAATCCCTTTCACGCAGTAGAGGGAATTTACATCCTGTTCGGCGATATTCTTTTTAAGCTCCTCAGGAGGTTTTTCAGAAAGAATCCTCATTGCTGTCTTTGGTCCAATTCCAGGGATAGTTATAAGCTCCAAAAATAGCTCTCTCTCCTCGCGAGTGGCAAATCCAAATAGCCTAATGTTATCCTGATTAGCTATGAGAGACACGAATATAAAAGCATCTTCCCCTTCCTTTCCCAAAATCCGGTAGGTAGAGAGAGAGATGATAAGACCCCAACCTATTCCTCCTGTCTCAACAACAATATAGGTCGGCGCCTTTGAGATAAGCCTTCCCCTTAAAAAATCAATCATTTCTATTAAATTCCTATATTTCGCATCCCATGATGCAGATTAGCTAATTTTAATCGTCTAAAGAAAAAATGTCTACAGTTTTTAGTTCAATTACCGGATTAATATCCTTTATCAGCTCAACTTCACCTGTAGGCTTAAAGTCGCAAGCTAAGAGCAATCTGTGCAGTTTCTTATAATTGGGGGTTTTTAGGATAACCTGATAAAGGTAATTTTTCTTTATCTTTGAGATATACTCAAGTAAATTGGGATGGCAAAAAATAAATAAAGTTTTTTTGACACAGATTACACTGATTTTCACTGATAAAATGTAAAAATTATCTGTGTTCATCTGTGTCTATCAGTGTCTAAATATTTGATTTTTTATTTT
>JAZDOR010000129.1:0-10931 GCA_043798435.1 bacterium | reverse complement strand
TTACCAACAGACGCAGTATGATACCGCTCTCTTAAGCGATTGATTGTATTAAAAACATATAATATTTTTGCCATAGTTATAGTATATACCTTTTTCACGCTTTTATCAACATAATCGTGAAAATTTTATAAAAAACAGTGAATTTTCACGGTTTTGTGCTATAAATCCCCATTAAACGCCTTTTCATGGGCTATATTGTCGCAGATTATCAGGATTAAGTTAAATCCACAGGAATCTATCCACAGATTTCACAGATTACAGAGGATTAAAAAAGGAAATTCCTGTGCGATTTAAGTATTGTGTCCCCAGATTTCCCCCCAGATTTCCCCCAGAGGATTAAAAAAGGAAATTCCTGTGCGATTTAAGTATTGTGTCCCCAGATTTCCACCCAGATTTCCAAAAGAAAAATACCCTTCCTTTTGATGGCTTCATCAGCCCACCGATGATATTAAGCAAGGTTGTCTTTCCAGAACCAGAGGCGCCAATAATGGCTATAATCTCACCCTTTCTGAGCTCAAAGCTCACCTTTGACAAGACCTCTTCCCCTTCCCATCCTTTACAAACCTCTACTACTTGTAACATTTTAGCCATTCTGAAATAAAGATTAACTGGACTTTGGCAAATTTGCAAAAGTTCAATAAAATTGCGTGTTTTTCAAACTAAATCGGCTTAAGCTCAAATGTCAAAATCCAAATGCCAAATGAATGTCAAATGCCTTAAGGCATAAGGTTTTAGTCTTATGAGCTTTGGATTTCATTTGAACTTTGAGCTTTGGAATTTGGATTTTTGCCAAAGTCCAGGTCTTCTTTGACTCCTTTTTTGCAAACCTGATTTATTCTCGGTATAACTCATCTACAGCATAAACCTTTATGCCTACAGAAATTCCCTGAAGAACCAAAGTTTTTTCCTTTTCATTAACTGATACCTTCTCTGTATCCTTCTTCTGTTCAGTTACAAACTCCCTATATTCAGAGATGAGACTCCTGCTGTTTTTGAAGGCTTCTTCGCTGAGTAGTGCCAAGCACTTTGTTATCTTTATCTCTTTTGTGGCCGTCTCAAGGCGAGCAGAAAGGTTGATTGGGTCACCGACAATACTCATTTGAACCCTCTGCCCAGTAGCAATATTACTAATGGTAACCTCACCTGTTGTTATCCCTACACCAAATCCCTGAGGCACATCCTTCACCCCTTTTTCAGCCTCTCTCCATTTAGAGAGTAAAATAGGGATTCCTTTGCTCATCTCATAAGCTGATAGCAAAGCCCTCTCCTCCCGATTTCTTCCTTTCTCTTTGTCCTTTAGAGGAAAACCGAAGATGGCTACAAAGGCATCTCCCATACAGGAATAGATATAACCTCTGTAATTGGTTATTATCTTGCCTACAACAGCATAATATTCTGTCATTAGACTCATCACTACATCTGGAGAATTATTGGCAGTAAATTCCGTATAGCTCCTGATGTCTGAATAGAGAATAGTTACAGTCTGCCTGAACTCTTTCTCTTTCCCGAACCTTTCCATTAAGATTTTATACGACTTTACAGGAAGCCCAAGATAGCTGGCTATTATTCTCTGGCTTTCTAAATCCTGATAAATTTTGAAGAATAGTCCTGTAAGGATGATGCCTATAAGAATATCTGATGTAGGGATAAAATAGTGGGGCTTAACCTTAAAGACGAGATATGTCAAATATGCAAGGCATATTACTGAAATAAATACCAATATGCACTTCTGTTTTAATCTACTCATCAAGAATAAGGCAAATATTATGTTTATCCCTACCAGAAGAATCGCCTTTTCTGACCAGGATAGTGTCCTGATATAATCCTTCCTTAAAATGGTATTTAATGCCTGGCCATGGATTTCTCCTCCAAACATTGTCTCCTCTAATGGGGTGGGATAGCTATCCCTGCTTCCTTCCTGAATACAAGAGAAAACAAAGACATACTTATCCTTAAAAGGCTCCGATATCTTATTGCCAGAATAATCAATGGCTTCATCAGAAAGGGCTTCATAGGCCTTTGCATAAGAGAAGGTTCTGAAGGGTTTTCTGGTAAAGTTAATAAGCATCACTCCATCTTTGTCTATGGGGACTCTTTCTGCTTCAAGATTCTTCTCACCAAACATCTGAAGGACAAAGGAAGGGAGTAGCCTAAAGCCTTTTACTATAGGGTCGGTATAGTCTTCCCTATGCTGAAGCTCTATTCCACGAACTACATAGCGGTCAGTATATTGGAGAACATCAATAATTCCAATTAAGGGGTCAGCTCCTAAAATCTCAGGAGATGTTTTGCTGAAGGAATTATTTACTGGGTCATAACTTGTCCCTATGACAACATTTACTCCTTTATTTTGAGCATCTTTAATTGCCGAGGCAAAAAATTTATCATAAGGGGTTTCCTTCTCAAAGGTCATATCAAATCCTATCCTTTTTGCTCCACTGTCAACAATCTTTTTAATAATCCTGCTATGATAAGATCGCCATTGATACTTATCCTTTAAGCCTTCTTTTTCACAAAACCTCTTTTCAGACTCTTCATCCATTACAACAAACACTATCTTGTTGTCTGCCTCAATTTCACTGCCACTCTTCAAAAAGTAGTCAAGCGTAAAAAACTCTAATCCCTTAAATAATTCCAGACCACAAAGAAAGGATAAAATTAGAGAAAGAAGAATAACGGCGAGAAAATAGATTGATTTCCTCATCTCATAAAAAACGGTAACTATTTACCAAGATAGAAGTGTAATGAAGAAAAAGTGATCGGGTAATCAGGTGATCGGTGATCGGGTAATTGTTTCTCTTACCGATTACTGATTACCGATGACCGATTACCAAGATTTTACTTCAGTTGGCTAAAGTGTTACAAAAAACTTTATTATTAAAAAGACCTTTTACCCGCATCCTTAATACCCCATCTCTTTTAAGAGCTCTTTTATTGCCCCAAGCTGAGGCTCTGTGTAGAAGTATTCTTCCTTTATTAGCTCTTCTACCCTTCCTACAAATCTTTCGTCCAAAGCAATCGCCTTCTTGTAGTTCTCCTTTGCCAAATCTATCTGGCCAAGCCTATAGTAGGTGATGCCTATCCCTGCATAAGCATCTTTACATTTCTTGTCCAACTCTATTACCTTAAGAAAATAGCCTTCTGCCTTCTTATAATCTTTTAGGTCAAAGTAACACCAGCCAAGGTGGCTATATGCCGTATAATCTTTTGGATCCATCTCTATTGCCTTATTGTAGTCTGTTATTGCCTTGTCATACTCACTTTTTGTGTAATAAGCAATTCCACGCATGGTGTATGCCCAAGCATCTTTTGGGTCTAACTCTATTGCCTTGTTGAAGTCTGCTATTGCCTTGTCATGCTCACTTTTTAGGAAATAAACACCTCCACGAAGGTTATAGTATAGAGCCTCTTTCGGGTCCAATTCTATTGCCTTGTTGAAGTCTGCTATTGCATTGTCGTATTCACTTTTTATGCGATAAATACCTCCACGACTGGCGTATGCCCAAGTATATTTTGGATCTAATTCTATCGCCTTGTTGTAATCAGCCATTGCCCGGTCATGATCGCCTTTTTTATCATAAACAAATCCACGATTGGCGTATGCCCAAGTATATTTTGGATCTAATTCTATCGCCTTGTTGTAATCAGCTATTGCCCGGTCATGATCGCCTTTGTTATAATAGGCATTCCCACGACTGATGTAGGCTTTAGTATTCTTTGGGTCTAATTCTATCGCCTTGTTGTAATCAGCTATTGCCTGGTCATATTCACCTTTGTTATAGTATATCCAGCCTCCATTAAGGTAAGCTACAACCCAGTTCTTCTTCAACTCTTTTATCATTTTAAGCTGGACAATCGCCTCATCCATCATATTTAAGGCATTATATGTATTCATCAGACCATTATGGCCGTTAATATTTTCAGGCTCAAGTTCTATTGTCTTTTCGTATTTTGCTTTAGCCTTCTCATAATCCCCCTTTTGATAATAGAGATTACCGCAGGCAACATAGACCCTTACCTCCTTTGTTCCCAATCTTATTGCCTTCTCATACTCAGAGAGGGCTTCTTCAATCAGACCATAGTTCAGATATACATCCGCCAAAGTAGAATGGGCAATAGGGTCATCTGGGTCAAGGAGAGTCTTATGACCCGCCTTTCTTAGGAGTTCATCCTTTTCTTCATCACTAAGATAGAGATTGCCTGTTAAAATGGTCGTCTGCTTTCTTAAAAGCACCATCTCATATCGCTCTTTTCCTTTTATCTTTTCTTCCTTGACCTTCTCTACCGAGGTATAGCCCTCTTTGGTTGGTCTCATCAGGAGGATCTCCTCCTTTTGAATAATACTCGTCTCCAGATTGATTACCCACAGACGAATACCATAGACCATCTCTTCGCTGGCTTCTGTAGGTTTTTCAGGAGCAGACTTTTGCGTCACCCCTGTTCTCTTTCCTCTCTCTACCTCACACCTGCCATATTTGTTTTCCACATCAACCACTCCATCAAGGACAACAACATCCATCTTCCCTTCCTGAGTAGCCACAAAATCAACCTCAGTTCCTTTAATCCCTGCCCTAACACCCCCTACTCTTACCTGAAATTTTCTCTTTATCTTCAGGTATATCTCTCCCAAAAAGAGGGAGATGCCGCTTACATCTTCGGGAAGGGAGAGCTGAATATGAGAATTTTTCTGAAGGAAGAGCTCGCCTCTGCCTTCCAAAAACTCCAATTTTATCAATGCCCTATTAGAGGTATAAACCTCATCTCCTTCATAAAGCTCCATCCCTTTTTCTGCCTTAATCTTTGTTTCTCTCTTCACCCACACCTCTTCTGTAGGACCAAGAATATCCTCCTTTTCCACGACAATACCAGTTATCTTAGCCACTGGTTTCTTATCCTTTACCTCTGCCCCTGCCAATGGAGTAGTCACAGATGTAACGACCAAAGTTAGAAGAAGAACTACCGTCCTTAAAACCTGTTGCCCTTTTAAGCCCAAAACTAAACTACTAATCTGTCTCATCTGTCTCATCTGTCTCATCAAAAAACCTCTTTTTTTATCTTCCACTAAAGAGGAAGTTTACTATCTCCAATTGCAGTAGAGCAAATTATTTAGAAAGCCTCTCCACTTCATCGGCTAAAATCATAAACATTCACCTTTAGAGACCGCAGAGATCTTTAGAGGAAATATACGACCTTAATTCTAAGAGAATTCGTTGTAATCTCTGCGTTCTCAGTGTGCTCTAAAGGTGAACAGTTACCTAAAATCTACTATTACTGAAATAAATAGAATTATGCTGACTAAGCTATTGACAGAGAAGAATGCCGTGTTTACCTTTGAAAGATCAGTCTCCGAGATGAGGCTATGTTCATAAATGAGCAAAGGAATTATAGCTAAAATACCAGCCCAATAGAATAAACCCATCTTTCCTAAGATGCCAGTAAAAGCGAATGAGACGATGGTGATAAGATGAAATAGCCTTGAGATACGCAAAGCATTCCTTATTCCAAAGGAGGCAGGGATGGAGTGTATTCCCTCTTTCTGGTCAAACCCTAAATCTTGGGTAGCATAAATAATATCAAACCCTGCTGTCCAAAAACAGACACCCATTCCTAAGACTATTGGCAACACGGCGATATTCCCTTTTATCGCTATCCAGCCTCCGATTGGAGCACAAGCCAGGACCAGACCTATTCCAAGGTGCGTCAGATAGGTAAACCTTTTAAGGTAGGAGTAAGAGACCAACATAATCACAACTACAGGAGATAAGACAAGGCATAAGGTATTCAGCTTATAAGCAGAGAAGAGGAGGAGGAAGAGGGAGGCAAAGACCAATAACCACACCTGCCAAACAGGAATCAAGCCTTTAGGCAAAGCCCTGTTGGCTGTCCTTGGATTCCTGGCATCTATCTGTCTGTCTATCAGCCTATTCAGTGCCATTCCCGCTGTCCTGGCGCCTGCCATAGCTAATGTTATCCATATCCAGTAATGAATAGGGAATATCCCTTGATATGCCAAAACCCCTCCCAGATAGGCAAAAGGTAAAGCAAAGATAGTATGCTCAAACTTTATCAACCCAAGAAAGAGCTTTATTCTATTGGCTAAAATTTCCATCTCTAATAGTCTCTTGGCCTTTTGATTCTTTGTATAGCATTCTTAGCGCAGCTTCTGTTATAATCCTTTTCAAGTGGATTTTCTGCTATCTTAAAAAGAACAGGAATGACTTCTGGGTTATTAAGTTCGCCTAATGCCTTAATGGCATACTGACGAACCTGGGGATAGGAGTCTTCTAATACCCTCAATAAAGCTGTTGTAGTATTTTCTGCCTTAATCTTGCCAAGGGCAGAACACGATAACCTCCTGATATTTGCGTTCTTATCATCCAAACAGCCGATCAGAAGATTAGCACAGTTCTTATTTTGCATCTCACCTAAGCACCATATCACCCTTGCCCTTTGAGCATCATTTAGAAATCTATGCTTGAGGGCATCAAATACCCTCTCTTGCTCAAATCTCTTCAGCAGAAAGATAGCCTCCTTCCTCTTTGACCTATTCTTGGAAAAGAGGTTCTTCACAACCAAAATAAGGTCATCATCAGGTTGCTTGTCCAAGGTCATTACCCTTTCTTTGGCCATTAAATTCTCTGCGTCTCTGCGGTGAATAGTTACAAAGAATTCCTCAATCTCCTTTAGGGTCTTTGCCTCTTTGCAGGAAGGCAAGGAATTCAGGAACCGCTTTCCATAGGACTTGGTCTTTATTCTCGGGTCAAGGATGGCTATCAAACCAAAGTCATTCTTTGTCCTTATAAGCCTGCCAAATCCCTGCTTGAGCATAATGATTGCCTGGGGAACCTGATAGGAAATGAAGGGATTTATATTCTGGGATGAAAGGACCTCCATCCTTGCCTCCTGGATTGGGTCATCTGGAACAGCAAAGGGAAGTTTGGTGATAATTACAGACTGTAAACTCTTCCCAGACACATCTATTCCCTGCCAGAAGGTGCTGGTGCCAAACAGGATAGAAGAGCCTTCTTCCTTAAATTCCTCAAGCAGTTTATATTGAGGCAACTCCCCTTGTTTGAGCAGATGCCTTTCAGGAAACAGCTCCTTAAGGGTATCATAAGCCTTATTTAATAATTTGAAGCTTGTAAATAAGATGAAGGTTCCAACCCTGCTGATGGATAAGAGTTCCTCTATTCGTCTTATCAGGCAAGACTCATACAGGGCAAGTTCGGTGCTTGGGTCTGGAAGGTCAGAAGCAAGATACAGAAGTGCTTGCTTTTCGTAGTTGAAGGGAGATGAAAGAATGAGTCTTTGAAAGTTTTCTAATTTAAGTCTTGCCTTGATATAGTCAAATGACCCATTGGTGGATAGGGTGGCTGAGGTAAGAACCACTGGGCTTACACTGTCTAATACCTGTTTCTTGAATTCATCGGCTATATTTATTGGTGCAGCACATAAGGTATATTTAGTGAAATTAGGTCTCTTTATTATCTCTATCCAATAGACATAATTCTTCAGGGTCTGTTTTATAATGGCTTCAAGGTCATCATTCAGCTCTTCAACCATTCCGGAAAAGGCAGAAACCTCCATCCTCTCTTCTTCTCTGGAAAGTCCATCCTCTAAACCCTTGAGATACGAAGAGAGTGCCAGGAGTGGCTCGCTTAAAGAGTTATAAATGAAATCAGGCTTTCTAATTCTTTTAGTGATGGCCTCCTTTCCAAAGAGAGAGGTTAGATTTAAGAAGAATTCTGATGAGGCAACTCTTACCTTGCCCAATATATCCTCTGAGGTATCTATCCTTTTTGCCTTAACCCTGGTGAGAATGCCTTTTCCTGTCTTTGGATTAAGGAGCGAATCACACAGGTATTTTATCCTGAGGTTGGATACCTCCTTACCTAAATAATTAGTGGCAACATCTTCTATTGAATGTGCCTCATCAAAGACCACAGCATCAAAGGCGGGTAAGGCTTTATTGCCTGAAGCAAGATTGGCAAAATAGAGATGATGGTTACAGACCAAGAGATGAGACTTATACTGTGTCCTCCTTGCCTGGTTATAGAAGCAGTTATCCCTGTAAGGACAGCTATTACCCATACAAAGGTCACCAACACGACAAATCTTTGACCAAACCCCTGTGCTTGGCTCAAAATCCAATTCTTGCCTGAGGCCTGTCTTTGTCTTTCTTTGCCAATTGCGAATTTCTTCATACTCCTTTGTCTGGTCTCCAGAGTCAAAGAGGCCATACTGACTTGCCTCAGGTGCCCTCCTCAGACATAGATAGTTCTCACCTCCAAGACACAATGAGAATTGAAGGTCAATCTCTAATGCCTTCTTCAAAAATGGGAGGTCTTTTTCTACAAGTTGTTGCTGGAGTGTCTTGGTGTAAGTGGAGATTACTACCCGCTTCTTCTCCTCAGTTGCCCAATAAATAAATGGGACTAAATAGGCGATACTCTTTCCTATGCCAGTGCCTGCCTCTACAATAAGGTGCGTAGAAGATGAAATGGCCTCTTGAACTGCCTTGGCCATCTCTATCTGCTCTGGCCTCTCCTCATAATTCTTGAGAGACCTGGCAATAATCCCATCCTTTCCTAATATATCCTCATGATTCTTGAGAGATCTGTCAATAACCACATCCTTTCCTAATATATCCTTGCTCGTATCCTTTACTTCCATAGTGCGCACTCAAACAAATCGTATCTACTCACAAAATTGGGGAGAAACCAGAAGTAAAGTCAAACCACAGAGGCACGGAGTTCACAGAGAATTTATGATTCGTGGATTTTATCAGTGTTCTCGGTCTCTCTAAAGGTTAATATTTCCCCAAAATTATGAGTAATTACTTCTTTTATTTTATGCAATTCTACCTAAACCCCTTTTCTTTGTCAAGAAAAATGAACCTGTCCCTTTTTTCCTAATCCCGAAGGATGGGTGCTACACTCCGACAAGTATTCTCATTATAGCCATTTTGGTGTTTCAATCCTCACCCATCCCGAAGGACAGGTGCTACAATGCTTGACTTATCTGTATACTTACTATATCAGGTTTCAATCCTCACCCATCCCTAAGGACGGGTGCTACTATTGACACAACCACAAGCTGTTCAGAATGTAAATATTTTCCAGAATCCCATAATAATATATTGGGATTGCTTGTAATCGCTGATTGCAGGACAAATTTGGCAAGTCCTAAAAATTCTTCTTGTATCTCATCCTTGGCGACAATTCGTCTTTGCTCCTTGATAAATGCTTCAATTGCAATTGAAAGCTTTATGCCCTGCTCACTGTTTATATCCTTTATTAATATATCTTTAGTAAAGTAAAACTCATTTTCATACTTGTATCTTAATACCCCCTGTAAATAAAAGCGGTTGTTTATACTGGTTTTATCAAGCAACTCAGTTTTAAACCTCTCAAACAACTCGCCAAACATAATAACATTTCTATCACTATCTATTATAAATTGATGAATATCATTAAGCACCTCTTCATCCAGTCTAATTTGATCGGATAGTATATACTTACCCCTGTCACAAAGCACAGTTAAACCAGCTAAAGCTATACTTGCACAAATAGCTCCATTGTTTTCCGGAAGTCCAACATTGCCGAATAAGTTTTTAGCACAATTCCTAAACCGCATCATCTCAAAATCATCATATAACTTGATGCCATCGGGATAATATCTTTTTAAGACTGCTATATATATCTCGGCGAGATTTAATTTCTTTTTGGAATAAAAACTACCTATTGGATTATATTTAGTCAAAAGTAGCTTGTAAACCAGACTGCTATCAACCTCTATTTTAGACACTGCTATAAAACCTGAAACATACAATTTCAGGTCTGAAGCTTCAAACATATCCGGCAATGTGTCTATGTATCCAGTTAACTGTATATACCACGAACTATCTCCAATAATAAAGCCATTCAGCTCATCGTTCCATGGTATATCTTTGTTGTTATGCTTTTTAAGGCAGTATATAAAAATCCCTGATAATTCACCAAGATGACCTTGTATATCATTAACCGATAACAGGATATTGCTTTGTGTAAAAGTCTGCAAAGTATAATGTGGTTTTATTCTCGATAAAAATCTATTAAATTTATTAAGCACTTTTTGTTCAATCTGCTGCACCCTTCCACGACTAAGCCCATATTCTTGACCAGCCGATTCAAGGGTTGCTCCTGTTGCCCTAATTTTCATAATATCCTCGTTACGCTCAGTCTTAAATATTTCCTTAAACTTATCTTGAATAGCGATACTTAACGCATAAGCCTCCTCACTTTTTGCCTTGGCCTTCTCAGCATCATAGCTATCATACACTCTGTTGTATACAGCTATCCAGATATCTTCTCTTGTCACTGCTGGTAATTCTTTAATTATATCCGGAATAAAAGAAACATCGTGACCAAGAACATTTTCTACTGAATTAAGAACGCTATTTAGAATTTCATGAAATCTGGTTTTATCATGCCATATTTCATAAATATACCCTATAGACAAAGCCAGAATATTCTCCAAAAAGTCTTCTTGATAGATACAATAGTGGTGCAGTCTATCCCACTCATCTGCTGGAATATCTAAATCAGCAAAGCTTAAACATTCAAAGAACTCCCAAATATAATCCCGTTCCTTTTCAGATATATCAAGAAAATCAAGAAAGGTTTTTTGAAGCATACTAAATGACATTGAAACGCTATTTTCCACATTCTTAAATTAAGCCGCCTTAGGTAATTCCGGGGGCACAATACTCAATTTAATCCAAAGTAATCCAAGGTAATCTGTGGATAATTTTTGTAACTATTTACCCAATTGAAGTGCAAGAAAAGAATATAAACCACGGAGGCACAGAGGTCACGGAGAGAATTCATTGCAAAATGCAAAATTAGCAATTAGCATTTTACAATGATAATTTTGCATTGATAATTGATAAT
>JAZDOR010000124.1:0-2392 GCA_043798435.1 bacterium | reverse complement strand
TTTTCTTACACTACCTAAACAGTTACCTTGACTTTTTTCTCAAAATGTGCTACTCTTTTCTCAAAAGTAGGATTAAAGGAGAAAAAATAAGATGTCAACAGTGAATGTATCCGCAAAAGGTCAATTAGTAGTCCCTGGGCAATTGCGTAAAAAATACAACATTAAGCCTATGAGCAAAATAGAATTGATGGACACAGGCTATGGGGTAATGCTTATTCCCATTCCAGAGGATCCAGTAAAAGCCTCCCGGGGGATGTTAAAGGGAGGAAAAGCCTCAACCAAAACCTTATTAACCTTACGAAGAAAGGATAAAGAAATAGAAGAGATTAAATTTGGAAGGCTTAAAAATGGATAGAAATGCTTATGTCCTGGATGCCTATGCGGTAATGGCATATTTACAGGATGAGGTGGGAGCCGATATAGTTGCTGAAGTTTTAGAAAAAGCATCAGAAAAGAAGATACGGCTGTTTATGCACCTGCTAAATCTTGGAGAGGTTTATTATAATGTTTATAAGGAGGATGGAGAGGCTAAAGCAAATACTGTTTATGCTACTATTAAGAAGTATCCAGTTGAATTTGTGAGTCTAACTGAAGAAAGCCTTCTTAAGGCGGCTCGGATAAAAGGTAAATACCCCATTTCATACGACGATGCTTTTGCCGTAGTTACTTCAATTGACAATGAGGCTGCCCTTATTTCTGGAGATCCTGAATTAAGCCAGCTGCAAGATGATGGATTGATCGAACTTATCTGGAGGTAATTGTTTGGATACAGAAGCACGGTAAATGTAGGAGAAAATATACCGAAAAGTGTAAGTGTTCAGCCTATTCATCAAAGAGTGTAAGAAGGGGGATAAGAAGATATAGGGGATATGGAGATAGAAGATATTATTATATTATCTCCATATCTCTATAATAATCCCCTTATCTCCTCACATATCTCCTTTGCTTACACTACCTGAACGGTTACCGAAAAGCTTACAAAGGGCAAAAGAAATTAGGAAGAATCTTATTTGAAAAAACCTTTGTGTTCAGTGAGACCATACCATGAATCTAAAAAACCCGGAAAGTTACACAAAAGTCATAGAATACCTACTCTTTGCCACACTTATCGGTGTGCCACTTTACTATGACACCAATATCTACCTGACCTTTGACCTATCCAAGGCTTTGCTCCTCCGCTTCCTCACCCTGCTCATATTATGGGTAGCTCTGGCAAAACTGATATTATTTCCTCAGGTCAAAAGGAGTTCGCTTGACCTTCCTGTCCTTGCTTTTTTGGCTATAACCATACTCTCTACCCTTTTCTCTGTAAGCCCCTGGGTGAGCTTCCTTGGGACATATAGAAGGTTTGAAGGCTTAACCACCTTCCTTTGCTATATTATCCTTTTCTATTCTATAATAAATTTTACGAGCCCGAATAGAGTAATGCGATTCTTCAAGGTGATTGTCGTGGTAGGGGTTATTTCTGCCCTCTATGGAATATACCAGTGGCTTGGGGGTGAAGCTGGAAAGTGGCAGGCAGGCATAATTCCCATATCCACATTTGGCAACCAGAACTTCCTGGCTGCATACTTAGTGATGGCTATTCCCTTGAGTCTTGTTCTTTACCTTGTAGAAGATAAGAAGAAAAAGAGCAAGCCAAACATCTTCTGGGCAGTATCCTTCTTAACCCTCACACTTGCCCTTCTTCTTACAAAAACAAGGGGTGGTTGGGTTGGGTTTGGTCTGAGCCTCCCCATCTTCTTCCTTTTGGCAGGAAAACAGGTTTTGCAAAAGAAGGAGGTAAAGGTTGGAGGGCTGATTGTTTTAATTGCCTTCATTATCCTCTGTCTGAATCCTTCAACATCTCCCATAAACAGGCTGATGGCGACCTTTGAAAAGAAAGAAAAAGGGGTTGCCATTGGTGGGACAGCACTTGAGCGGCTCTATCTCTGGCAGGCAGGGATACGGACAACCCTTGCCTATCCCTTGTTTGGCTGTGGAATAGAGGCAATGAGGCTTGCCTATCCAAAGTATGAGCCAAAGGAACTTGAGGTTGTTGGAGGTCATAATGTGAAGGCAGACAGGTCACATAATGAGACTATTGATATGGGCGTGACCAGAGGAATCACGGGTCTCATCATTTACTTCTGGTTATGGTTTGCCATAGGTGTAATGATACTTAAAATAAGAAAGAAAGATAAGCTAATGGCAGGGGGCTTGGGTGCAGGCTTTCTCGCCTACTTCCTTCAGAACCAGTTCAACTTCTCTATGGTCTCATACACAACAACATTCTGGACTCTTTTAGGCTTAGCCGCAGTTGGTCTGATAAAAGAAGAGAAGATAAAGGTGCAGAAGGTATCTATCTCATCAGCAAAATGGGCAGGGCTGGCAGTAGCCTCAGTCTTTATAA
>JAZDOR010000108.1:0-2357 GCA_043798435.1 bacterium | reverse complement strand
TGCTTTGCCCGGTTGCAGGGTCAGTGTAATGGGTGATAAGATTCTTAAACTCGTTCTTGAAATGGGTCACCTCCAGACCAAGATATTTTTTCTCTATCCCTATCCCAAGCTCAAGGTTTTCACACTCTTCAGGCTTAAGGTCTTTGTTGCCACCAAGGAAAAACCATGAAGGATTAGCAGGGGCATATAACTGATATAATGAAGGCGCCTTAAACCCTTCGCTCCATGAAGACCTCAACCTTATCCCAGTTGGCGATGAAATTAAAGAAGATAGGTGATGGGTGCGATAGGAACCAAAGTTTTCATTGTCATCTATGCGGACACCCCCTCTAAGACTACACCTGCCAATCTTCAGGTTGTTCTGGAGATAAACAGCCTTATTCTCTACGCTTTTATCTATTTCTATCTTATGATTTGCCTCTGTCTTTGCGGTATCCTTTTCATACTCAGCCCCAATCACCATCTCATCTATTCCACTAATCATAAAATTGTGTTGGGACTCTATCTTTTCAGTTGTGCCAAGATAAGTCCTTAATTGGTTTATCCCTTCGTCATTTGCTCTCTCTGTCTTTGCTGATGAGACCTTAACCTTTCCTTTCCACCAGGGAAAGGAATGAAAAATAGCCTCTCCTTGTATGATGGTATTTTTTACATTTTCTATGTTATCAAGGTCATCACCTCCCCAGCCATCATACTCATTCTCTGCCTTTGTCCATCTAAGGTTTACCCCAAGCTCAACAGAGGAAAGGGGTTTTCCACCAAGATATAAGGAGAGGGTGCGATTCTCATATCCATCGTTCTCTGTTCCAATACTTGCTGCTGAGATTCCATCTGTCGTAAGTAGAGAGAATGAGGCGCCGTATCTTAGACCTCTAACCTCTCCTCTCCTGGCTATATTTGTAGCTACACTTTTCATATCTCCACCATTTACAGAAAAGAGAAGCCCTTCCTCCTTCTTGGTAATGATATTTATTGCACCACCCATTCCATCAGAGCCATAGATTGTGCCAGATGGACCATAGAGTATTTCTATCCTCTCAATATCATCCACCAGGATATAGCTGAGCTTAGCGCTTCTATCCGTTGAGGATGGGTCGTTTATCTCTACACCGTCAATCATAACCAATGTATGGCCGTTATTTGCTCCTCTAAGAAAGATAGAGGTAGACTGTCCCTTTCCTCCACGCTGGGCGACACCAAAGGTAGTGAAGTATCTTAGAAGCTCATCTACTGTCTTTGCCCCTATCTCTGCAATCTTTTCCCTTGTGATCACCTCGACCTTTACTGGAGAATCTTTGGCTTTCTCCTTCATCCTCGTGGCTGTCACTACAACCTCTTCCCCATAGACCGTAACAGTCGGTGTGCCAGCAAAGGCACACCTGGACAGACCCAATATCAAACCCAATACTACAATTCTCTTCATTTTCTCCTCCTAAAATAAAAAACCCAACCTATGCGGTTGGGATAATCTTTTCCCCTTTCCTTTCCGCGAAGGCAATTCCCAGTAGATAATAGACCGGACTACCTTTTTAGGATTACCGTTGCGGGACAGCGCCTGAATCTCACAGGACTTCCTCTACCTACTTCATTTACTCGTTTATGCTGCTATCTTTCTTTGTATCTTCTCCACCTCCTTTTCAATCCTCATCATCCTCATTTCCAACTGATCATGCTCTTCTCTTCTCACGATTACCTCATAAAGATTGTCTATCCTAATATTTGTTTTAAGCAATTCATCCCTTAATTCTACCCTTAAATGATCTATCCTCTTGTTTACCTCATCTCCTAAATGATCTATCCTCTTATTTGTTTCATCTATCCTTCTGCTCTGGTCAACAAGGTGGGCATTCACATCATCAAGACGCTTATTTACATCATCAATCCGCTTGTTTACATCATCAATCCGCGTATTTACTGCACCCAAAAGTAACTTAATCTCCTTATTCTCTCCCTTGATTATATTGAGTTCAGGGAGTATAAACTCCTGAATAGCCTTTTTTATACTCTCTCCTATTTCCATATCGGAAAAATTATGTACCATAACAACATTTTCTGTCAACAAATTTTTGCACGAAAGATAATTTAACCTCTGAAGAAAAGATTTACCACTCAAGACACAGAGAAATAAAAAGCTGTCCTGAAATGACATCTATATTCTCAGTAAATCTATAAAGGTATTCTGCAGACTTTCCCCAATTTTGTGAGGAGTTATGTTATTTGTTAATTGTAAATCTGATTGACAAATTGTCGTTCTATGGGCATACTTTACAGGATGATCAAACGCGAGCTTGCCGATAAGTTAAAATATGTCTCCACTAAATTCCCAGTTGTCATATTAACCGGGCCAAGGCAGTCTG
>JAZDOR010000099.1:0-10970 GCA_043798435.1 bacterium | reverse complement strand
CATTACTGTAGCTTCGTCTTTTCAGGTTCCCTTAAACCAGATACATTGGGACCTGACCAGTTTTCGCTTGAAAGGGAGAATATGAGAACCAAAACCAGGATCATATCCAGATTCTCTATCCCAAAAACCATCCCAATGAGGATGCCCAAAAATCAGTCAAAATAGGTCTTGATGTAGCCAAAGACGAATATGGACAGGTACCCATCTTTTATGAAGACCTTGATGGCAAAGTCCAGGGTACTGCTGCTACTATCAGCAATATGGAGAATTTGAAGGAACACCTAAAACTTGATAATATCTTAAGGATAAGTGATAGAGGTTGTTTCAGTCCTGAGGTTGCTGTAAAGACCAAAAAGAGGTATGGATTTGATCTCATAAGCAGTATTGACTTCAGCAAAAGCTATCAAGATATCTTCTATACTATGACAGGTTCTGGTATTACATGGAAAGAATTAACATATCTTTCTATCAACCAACAAGCTAAGAAAGAAGAGAAGGATGGATTATTATTATGGATTAGAGACTAAAAGGGAGCTTGAGTATAATGGTGAAAAGGAAGAGATGTCATCATCTTCATCAAGAGTGATGGCAAACTGAAGCGCGAAAAGAAGACTGAGGCCAAAAGGCTCGGGTTTATCAATAAAGGATTTGAGGAAATCAATAAGAAGATTGGTCATCCACATTATGGAACAACAAAGGCGGTTGAAAAGAGGATAAAGAGTTTGCTTGCCAAATATCCAGCTTATGGGCAGCTCTACACATATGAGATCATCCAGAGTGAAGCAGGAAAACCATTAAAGGCAATTCCTTTTGTAAACGAAACTCTTCTTGCAAGAAAACGGATGCTTTATGGTGTTTATGTTATAGGTACAACCCTTAATAAAGATGAGTATCCAATGGACAGGGTTTTTGCTATTTTCAAAGAACAATATACAGTTGAAAATGCCAATAAGATACTGAAAGGACCTGTTAGACTGAGACCTATCTTTCTTCATAAGCAAGAGAGGATAGAGTCTTTAATCCTTGTTATCTTCATGGCATTGATGCTCTATTATCTTTTAGAAAGAACATACTGTTATCACCAACAGGATGAACAAAAGAAAAAGGACAAAAAAGACCAAAAGGAGATAAAGAAGATGACCGCAAGAAAACTCCTCTGGATGTTTAACTGGTATAGTCTTGGTATCATTTATATTGGAGATCAGAAGATAATAAAGCCTGCTGAACTGACAAGGGATCAACAAGGGGTCTTTGATCTCTTGGGGCTTCCACCTCCAAGTCAATGGTTACTGAAGGATTCATAATGGAAACAAACCTTAAAAGAACCAGTTTTTTCTTGTTTGGCAAACCTATAAAAGCTAAAGACGCTATGGGTCTGCCCAAAATCCAAAAAAGAACAAAAAAATAGACCATAGAGAATGAAGATATATAAAAATTAGCCTTTTTACGAAAGAGTCAAAGAGTTATTTTTAAACATTTTGGTTTATAAACAACAATCTCACCCAAAGGGTGCGAAATATGGGAAGTTACTCTATGTCTTTTGGTTCAATCAGCAGATTGATGCCTTCTATGATTTGATTTACCCGTTCTGGAGACAATGTTCCTATCTTCTCAAGAAGGTCGCTCTTGTCTATAGTAACAATTTGAGATATGTTTACTACGCTTTGTTTTTTGAGATTTGCTTCATTTTTTGTCAGGAGGAGATTTCCAGGGGCATTTGCTCTTTTTAAGTTTGAGGTTAAGGCACAAACTACCACGGTGTTAATCTTGCTCTTATTGAATACATTGTTTTGAATGACAACATGTGGATGCCTGTAACCTGGAGCTGAACCTGATGGAATTCCTAACTCAATCCAAAACACATCCCCTTGATTAATTACCATTTCTCTTCTTCTAACAATCTGGAATAATGTCTTTTACTCTGCCTTCTAAGGTTATTATCTTCTTCGGTATCAACCTCTGAATAAGCCTTATTTAGGCTGTTAAATAAATTATAATTGTTCTGCTTGGCCACATAATCCGCTATGGCAGAGGTTATAAATCTGCTCCGAGAGATATTCAGCCTTTGAGCCATCTCATTTACAGTTAAAAACAAATCTTGAGGAATTGATATAGCTGTCTTCATAATAATATTACCTTCTAAAATGTTATACCATAAGTATAATATTTAATCTTACCCCTGTCAACTCACAACCTAAACCTCTCCTCCTTTGGAAAGTGGAATCTTGCTTTTGTCTCTTTCAGCTTTGCTTCAAGACACAAGAATATCTTCTCAATATCATTATAATGAATTTATTATAAAATAAACTCAAAATATAATAAAGCAAACATCACAGACTCAAAGGGCAGAAAGCATAGCAAAAAGCTTGGGGTGGTGAGGTAAGTCTGTTGACAAAAAGAAGGCTTTGAATTACAATTTGTGGGATGAAGAAGAGAAAGCCTGTCAACCAGAAAAAGAATCCACAGATTGCTTTAGATTCACAGATTTTCAAGAAATTTATCACAAAAGAGACCATTGTTGTTGCAGGGCTTCTTGTTTTGGCCCTGATCCTTAGGATTATTTATTTATCCCACCTAAAGGTAAATGACCCAAGTTTCTACCTGCCTCCACAGGGAACGGACATGCTTACCTATCATAACTATGCCTTGCAGATACTATCTGGCACCTTTGGCAAGGAGCCATATTACTATGGACCTCTATATTACTACTTTCTTGCCTTAGTCTATAAGATATTTGGGATAGACCCATACATTGCCAGGCTAATCCAGATAATCCTTGGTGTTGCCACATCCCTTCTTATCTACCTGATTGCCAAAAAGGTCTTTAACAAAACAGTAGCCCTCATCTCTATCTCTATCTCTATCTTCTACGGAATGTTCTACATCCACGAAGGTGTCCTGCTCATGGAGTCTCTGGTTACATTCCTGAATACCCTATCAATCTTCCTTCTACTCAGAATAGAGGATAAGCCATCATACAAGAATATTGCCTTTGCTGGAATAGCCATCGGTCTTTCTGCCTTAGCTCGTGCAAATATCTTACTCTTTGTCCCATTTATCTTCATTTGGATATTCTTTAACTCAAAACTCATAATTCATAACTCAAAACTATTAAGGTTTGCTTTCCTCTGCTTAGTTATTTTATTAACCATCTCCCCTGTAACCATCAGAAACTACCTTGTCTCTGGAAAGTTTGTCCTCATCTCAACAAATGGACCAGTAAGCCTTTGGATTGGGAATAATCCTTATGCTGAGGGAGATTTTCAGTATCCACCGCCTTCTTATCAGAAAAGGGTCTCAGAACAGATTGCAAAGAAAGGGGATGTTGCTTATATAGAAGAGGTATTTCGGTTTATTAAGGAAGAACCCATAGGATATCTTAGACTTCTTTCTGAAAAGTTTCTTCTATTCTGGGGCAAAGGAGAGGTTGAGAACAATATAAATTATACTTCACAGAAGGGATATTCTGCTCTTTTTATCTTGCCTATCTTTATTGGCTTTGGTCCAATTGCATCTTTAGCATTATTAGGAATGATCCTCTCTCTAAGATATTGGAGAAGATATCTTTTGCTTTATCTCTTCATTCTTTCCTTCACCATCTCTACGATCCTATTCTTTGTGCTTTCAAGGTATAGGGTTGCGTTTATCCCTATTCTGATTCCATTTGTTGGGTTTACTCTATATTGGTGGCATGAGAAGATTAGAACCAAGAGCTTTCAATCCCTCCTTTTATCCTTGGTGGCTTTAATCTTTTCTGTCTCTCTTACTTACTCTACAACAATTAAAGGTATCTTGTATCCTTATGTTTTACCTGAAGGACTGCAGGCCAAAGGAAAGAATGGGGTTATTATTAGAGACCACAAAGATGTCTCAGATGAAGATATACATTGGCTGAAGCTGCCTTTCTTTTCTATGATTAAAAAAGAGCTTGTGATTAAAGAAGACCTATCTAATTACAGTAGAGCCTTTCTCTACATCAAATTTATTCCAACCACTGATTCAAAGCTACTAATGGTTGATATCAACAATATTAAAAAGGTTGATGTTTCTCTTCTGACTTACAAAGAAAGATTGCTCTCTGAAATCACTTTAGATTTTGACCCCAATCTCCTCTGTAAAGGCTTAAACAGTTTTGTTCTGTCAGTAAAAGACTCTTCTCTCTCTATCCCTGTTTGTTATTCCTATACCTTCAGAAGGTCATATTTTTGGAATAAGGAATCAAAGTGGGAATCACTGAAGAAAGGCGAATATATGATCAGCCTTGAACTATCCAGATAAAGGGGCTCTTTTAGAAGGAGCTTTTACATACTTGCAAATTCCTTCAACAATCTCAAGGATAAATTTTAGCTCCTCTGCTTCCATATTTTTGATTAAGCCCTCCAATCTTAAAATTGCCATACTCTTATCTTTATCTAAAAGAATGTTGGTATCTTGAGGGAGATGAACAAGCTCTTCTAATGTAACATTAAGAGCCTTTGCTACCCTGAATAGGCTTTTGAGAGAAAGGTTTCTCACGCTTCTTTCAGCTGCTCCAATAGAGGTGAAGTCCATTTCTGCTTTTTCTGCTACTTCTTCTTGAGTCATCCCCCGAGCCTTCCTTATCTCCCTAATCCTTGCTCCTATTAACATGGTTATTCCATTCACTTTATTAAGATAGTCTAATTGAGCTAAAAAGACCAGAACAATATTTTACGACAAATACGACTATATGGCGTATGATAAAATCATTCTAAATCTAAGCGAGGTGGAAGATGAAAAAGATAGCTTTGATAGGTTTGGTGGCTTTGGGGCTTATGATGGGCAAGGAGCTTTGGGCTGAGACTTATGTGAGTGGAACGCTCAGTGCCAATACAACCTGGAATATGGCAGGTAGCCCCTATATTGCCACAGATACTGTGACTGTAGCTCAAGGTGTAGCTCTAACCATTGAGCCAGGGGTGACCATAAAGTTTGCCTCTGAAATCTCTCTGGTCTGCTATGGAACACTAAACGCAATAGGCACACCACTTGGAACCATTACCTTCACATCAACCCAGACTACACCTACAGCTTCAGACTGGAATGGAATCAAGCTATCTGGCAGTGGAGCCAATGGCAGTAAAATTAGCTATTGCGATATTGGCTATGCAGAGCAGGCAATCTATCTTGAGAATGTGTCGCAAGTTACAATTACATACAATTATATTCATGACAATAAAGGAGACCATGGAGGGGCAGATGAAGCAGGTGGTGTAGGATGCGGGATATATCTTTCGGGTGCAAATAACAATACGATTGGCACAAATACTATTAGGACTAACACGGGTGGTCAGGGAGGAATAGGTGGCTATTGTGGTGCAGGTGGTAAAGGTGGCATAGGCTGTGGGATATACCTTTCCTCTTCAACAGGCAATACCATATCAGGAAATCTCATTTATAGCAATACAGGAGGTCAAGGAGGAACAGGTGGTGATTTTGGTTCAGGTGGTTCAGGGGGTGTAGGTTGCGGAATATATCTTTCATCCTCAACTAACAATACTGTTTCAGAAAACATCTTCTTGTCAAATACAGGAGGCCAAAAAGGTAATCCTGGTATTCAGAGTTCATATGGTGCACCAGGTAATGGCTATGGAATCTATATTGATATAGATAGCTATAATAACATTATCTATTCAACAAATATCTATAATAGTGAGCCAATTCATTATTATTATGGAATGGATAGAGTTACTATTGAAAACCAGATTTTGACCTTACTTGGTTCTGGCTCAACGAATTTGGGTCGGATTGTGCTTATAAATTGCTCAAACTTTACCATAAAAAACAACACAATTTCTGGAGGAATTGGACAAAATGGAAGAACAAGTGGTTATGTAGGTGGCATAGGTTGCGGGATATATCTTGGTTCTTCAACAAATATTGTTATCTCAAGGAACATTGTCTCATTGAATACAGGAGGTAATGGAGGAGTAGGTTGTGGCTATGCTGGTCCAGGTGGTTCAGGTGGTATAGGTTGTGGAATATACCTTCATTCTTCCACCAATAACACTATTTCTTTAAATACTGTTTCCAGCAACACAGGAGGAGAAGGAGGAAAAGGCAATTATACCAGCGCAGGTGGCGTAGGTGGCGTAGGTTGTGGGATATATCTTTCCTCATCAACCAATAACACCGTTTTAGGAAATATCATCTTATCAAGTACAGGTGGCCAGGAGGGTAGAGGTAGTTACTATGGTGCACCAGGTAATGGATATGGAATCTATATTAATTCAAATAGCTATAATAACGCTATTGACTCTTCAAATACTTATAATGGAGAACCTATTCACTACTATTACAATCAGTTAGGAATAACCATTGAAAACCAAAATTTGACAATAGCTGGTTCTGACTCAACAAACTTAGGAAGGATCGTTTTGATTTATTGTCAAAACTTTACTATCAGAAGCAACTTTATTGCTGGAGGAATAGGTCAAAATGGACAAACAGCTGGTGGATGGGAAGGTGCAGTTGGTGCGGAAGGTAATATGGGTTGTGGGATATACCTTGGTTCTTCCACAAACATTACAATTTCAGAAAATATTATTTCATCAAATATAGGAGGCCAGGGTGGAACAGGTGGTTGGTGGGGTTTAGGAGGTTCAGGTGGCATAGGTTGTGGGATATACCTTAATTCTTCCACGAATATCACTATTTTAGAAAACACCATTTTCAATAATAAAGGGGGTCAAAGAGGTAATGTTGGACATAGGGGAAGCTATGGCGATTATGGTCAAGGTTATGGAATGTATTCTTGCTCCTCTTCTAATCCAAAAATCCATTACAACAACCTATTGGGTAATAAAAAAGGAGATGAGACTAAAGGCTATGGTGTTTGGCATGATGGAAGTTCTGGAACTATTTCTGCCACCCACAACTGGTGGGGTCACTCATCTGGACCATATCACCCAGAGATTAATCCATCAGGTGTAGGAGATCAAGTTAGCAATTGGATTTTGTGTTGGCCCTGGACATATATTACAATCTTTCCTGCTTCAGGTCCAGTAGGATGTGAGGTGACAGTGGAAGGATATGGTGGAACGAATACCATTTCCATCTTCTTTGGTACCCATTTAACTATCACCACCACAACATCATCAGAAAACGGCACCTTCTCAGCTACATTCATTACAGACACCCAACCTTCGGGAACAAAAGTTATCACAGCAACAGACTCTTTTGGCAATTATGCAACCACGATCTTCTTCCTCAAACCCATCCCAACCTTATCCTTCTCCCCTACCTATCAAATGGGAAGAAGGGCTACAGTTGATTTAACCATCTCTGACATCTATCAGTTCTTCGGTGCAGAAGCATATCTTTCCTTTGACCCGGCTATTCTTAGTGTGGAGACAATCACAAAGGGTTCATTTATCCCTGGGGGATGGCTTACATCTGCCTTTAATAATACCGCAGGCACAATCAGTGTTGGCTGTGGAATAAACCTTGGTGCAGACCCTGTATCTGGCTCTGGAACTTTGGCTCAGATTGTCTTTAATGCTGTTGGCACAGGAACGCAAATCTTGGAATATAGCCTGATCTCACCAAGGGATACTGTGGTTATGGATATGGATGGGACAATTGGCTTTAATAGAGGAACAGCAACGATAGATGTTCCTCCTGTGGCTTATATCAAAATAACCCCATCTGAGGCAACTGTGACTGTTACAGATTTCCAAACATTCTCTGCTCAGGGATACACCTTTGATGGAACACCTATATCTGGTCTGGCTTATACCTGGACACTCTATCAAGATATTGGCACAATCTCAGCCTTCACAGGCACCCAGACAACCTTTATTGCCGGAAGAAATGTAGGTATTGGCTCAATATCTGTCACCTCACAAGGAGTAGGCACTTATGCTGATATATCGGTTATTTTTTCCACAGCCACAGTAAAAGGCAGGGTGGTAATAGACCTTGGTACCGAGCTTTTAGGCACATCCGGGATAACAGTTGCCTTGATTGAAGAAGAGACAGGAATGATGGCGACCACCACCACAGGCACAGACTCTTATTTTAGCTTCTTCAATCTTGTTCCGGGAACATATAGCCTGTTTGCTGATAAGACTGGAGCATCTCCAGCTACAAAGACAGATGTTATTGTTCAAACCGCACAAGAGACAGATATTGGCACCATCACCCTGATTGCAGGAGATGCAGATAATGATGGCAGGATAAGAATCTTTGACTTCTATCAACTATACTTTGCCTTGAAAGATGGAATTTATAACCCAGAGGTTGACTTTGACCAGGATGGAGACCTGGACGCATTTGATTTCAGGGTTCTATACAACAACTTCTTCAGGGGAAGAAGGTGCCTGTCTCTTGCCAGAAAGACTGATTCCTCTATCATTCTTCAGGCAGAATCCAATAAGCCAAAGGTAAATGAGGAGTTTACTATAACCTTGAAGATAGATATGGTCAGCTTAGTTGGCATTGAAGCGTATCTCTCCTTTGACCCATCCATCTTAGAGCTAATATCAGTAGAGGAAAAGCTCTTAGACTGGCAGGCAGAAAAACGAGATTCTGGTGAGCTGAGTATAATCTCTGGGGTATCCTTAGATAAAGCTCCAGTGTCACCAAACCAGATACAGATAAGGTTCAGGCCAAAGAAAGAGGGAAAGACCCAGATTTTTGTAAGGGAGGCTATTTCTATTGATACGGATGGAAAGGCCGGGCTTCTCTCCTCTTCCCCTATTGAGATAGAGGTAACCAAGGCAAAGCCTTTAAGCTCTGCCTTAGGACAAAGCTTTCCAAACCCAGCCTATAATGGATGCTACATACCGTTTCAGCTATCAGCAGACAGCGGTCAGACAACAGTTGAGATATACAACATTGTTGGTCAGAGGGTGAAGACCATAGAGGCAGGAGCAAAGGAGGCAGGTTTCTACCTTAGGGGCGAAGCTGGTTCTGCCATATTCTGGGACTTAACCAATGACTCAGGAGAGAAGGTATCAAAGGGTCTATACTTCTATAGGCTCTCAGCAGGCAAGTTCAGTGATGTAAAATCTATGGTTGTCCGATAAAAGGCTCTGGTTGCCAGACCTGAATACCTCCAATTTCTTGAAAATCGCTATCGTTAGTAGCTATATGAGCAATCCCTATATACCATAAAGAGATTAGGTGATAAGCATCGTGTGGAAGAAGTCCTTTTTGATGGGTTTTGGAAAGATTAGCTGTCAGATATTGAAAGGGCAGATTGATTAGATTGAGGCCCTTGATGGAAAAGATAGAAAGAGGAAGAGAGATGTCTATTTCCTTGATTGTATCCTGGTTCTTTTTAGCAAACAACCCAAAATTTTTCAGAGGTACTCCAAACCTTGACACTACCTCACTCTTTATATAAGCAAAGAGGGTTTCAGTAATCACAATGTTATTTATAAACCCAACAAGGTCACCCTCCTCAACCCTTTCTAAAAGCTCCTTGCAGGATTCAGAATAGATAGGGTCATCTGTCAGAAAGTAGATGAAGATGTTGCTATCAATGAAGAGGAAGGTATTTGAAGGAAGATTTCGCAGGCTATTTGTCTTCTTCATATTCAACAGACTGAATGATCTCTTCAATCATTGAATGAGTTAGCTTGTTTTTGGTCTTTTTTGCAATCTTAGAAACCTTGCCAGGACGAGACTTTTGGGGAAAGAGAATAAAAACCTTCCTTTCCTTTGTATTTGGAAGAGATTGAGGAATGATGACTCCTTCTTTAAGAATACCAGCGATAGGACTCATAAGGTTAATTATAAATATTGATTAGATGAAGGTCAAGAGGAGAATTTTTCTGGTAGCTTTCTTTTTAATCAATCAATACCTCTTTGCTGAATCTTCTCTATTCCTCTCTCCTTCTAACATCACCGCCAATCCCAAAGAGAGAATATCCCTAACCCTTAGTGCAGGCTCTATCACGGATGCCATTGCCATCCAGCTTGATGTAGCCTTTAACCCAT
This sequence comes from bacterium, assembly GCA_043798435.1. Taxonomy (GTDB): domain Bacteria; phylum UBA9089; class UBA9088; order UBA9088; family JAGUXG01; genus JAGUXG01. Next base: position 1,007 of record JAZDOR010000099.1, on the reverse strand, counting down.
CCATCATTGAGATAGATTCTGTAAATAGAAAAGGGCTATTCCCCTGGCTTATCTGGATGAAGAGAGAGGGAGGGATACGGATAATCTCTGGGATAAACCCGGACTCTTTGCCTATATCTGGGTCAGGAACTGTAGCTGATATATCTCTTATCACCAAGGCACTCGGCACAACCTCTGTTTTGCTCAATAACCCCTGGGTGATAAAGGAAGAATCAGAAGAGATACCCAAGACCTCATCTTCAACTGTCACTATAAAATTGGGTGAGCCCTATCTTCAGTTTGAGCCAATAGGAAACCAGAAGACCTACACCCCATTTCATATAACTATCTACGCCATAGACCCTTATGGAGAGCCTATGAGCCTGACATCAACCATTGCCTTAGATGACTACACCCATACCACAGAAGGCTCTCTAACCTTTAATGGAACACAGACAACAGGAACGGTCACCATCAAATCAATCCCAAACAGGGGAACAAACAGGATAACAGTGATTGCAGATGGAATCTCAGGGATGAGCAACCTCTTTCTCATATTTGCCTCTGACTCCTGCCATCATAATATTGATATTCCAATAAATTCTGGAACAATAACCTGTGATATTGACCCATCAATTATTGGAAAGGACTACTATATTGACATTACAGAGGATATTACAGGGACAACAACACTTCCCGAAGGAAATGTAGGGCTTGGACTATCTATAGATGTATACACTGAAGAGGGAGAGATTGAGGGCAATCTTCCATCATCGTTCAAGGTTTCTGCTGGTTATAGAGAAGAGGACCTGGGCAACATAGATGAGTCAACTCTAAGGCTCTATACCCTGATAGATAACAGATGGCAGGTAACAAAAGATAGCGGGGTAGATACAATAAATAACATCTGCTATGGATGGATTTCTCACCTCTCCTTCTTTTGTCTCATCGGGAGTAAGACATCCACTCCTTTTGTTCCTCAACAACCCCTATTCTGGCCAAATCCATATTATCCAGACATCCATAAA
>JAZDOR010000065.1:0-17390 GCA_043798435.1 bacterium | reverse complement strand
GATTATACTCAAATAAATCAGTATATATCTATATATCGGCTTTTTATAAAAAATACTTAAATGTTTTTTGAAAATTTGGAAATCTGTTGTTTGTGAGTATATATCATTTTTAGTGCGGATTTGGAATGTGATGTCCATATGGATATTAGCACACTTTCATCCTATCCCTGGATTCTTGCTCCAGGTTTTGCTATTTTTATTACAGTTATATGCTTTAATCTTCTTTCTGATGGCCTCCGAGACTGCTTTGACCCAAAGAGCTTTGTGGGAAAATTATAGACAAGGCTTTTTTTATGGGATATACTAATAATCGGTAATCGGTAATCGGTAATCGGTACTCGCAAAATGACAGAATTCAGAATACAGAATCCAGAATCCAGAATCCAGAATATAGAATAGATGTGGATTTTTCATTCTGACTCCTGTATTCTGACTACTGAATTCTATTTAGTTTGTTGAAAGGGCTAATTTATTTGGGTATACATGAAATATATAGTCGTCTTTATTACAGCTTCAGAAGAGGAGCAAGCAAGAAAAATAGCTGATCAGTTACTTTCTAAAAGACTGATAGCCTGTGTCCATATCCTGCCCAAAGCCTCTTCCTTATTCTGGTGGCAAGGAAGGATAGACTCGCAAGAGGAAGTGCTTTTGATTCTTAAAACCAGAGAAGAGCTTTTGGATAAGATTATCAGAACAACAAAAGAGCTCCACAGCTATGAGATTCCTGAGATAATTGCTCTGCCTATAATTGGCGGGAATGAAGATTATCTAAAGTGGATAAATGATAACACTTTAGTCAACTGAAGTAGAATTTTGGTAATCGGTAATCAAGTAAGAAGTAATCGGTAACCAGTAATCAGTAATCGGTAAGAAAAACAATTATCCGATAACCGATTACCTGATTACCTTTTCCTACATTACCCGATAACCTGATTACCATTTTCCTTGCACTTCTATCTCGGTAAATAGTTACAAAAGAATGAAGATTTTTAAGATTCTCTCTCTATTGATTGTAGGTTTCTCCATTGCACCTATTTTGGTCTCTATCTCCAATAAGAAACCCTCTGCAAAACCAAGCATATCTGAATTAGAAAAGATCAGAGGAGAAAAAGAGGAAATTTTAAACCACCCAATCAAACAAACACCGCAGAATTTAGAACCAGAACCTCAAAGAGAGCCTTGTCCTTGCGGAAGGAGGTAAATTTAATCCACTTCAGATACAGAGTAACCGCAAAGGACGCAAAGTAAATCGCAAAAGACACAAAGGGGAAAAATTATTGTATACCCAAACAATCAGGTTTGCAAAAATTGTGTTAGTTTATGGTTCTGAGGTTCACGGTTCAAGGTTAGAGAATAAGAGGATTAACCATGAACCTTGAACCCTTTAATCCCTGAACCTGAGTAGTTGCTTTTTTTGTAAACCAATTTCTTTTCGGTATAAATTAATTCTTGGCGAACTTTGTGTAATTCTTTGCGTTCTTTGCGGTAAAGAATTTAGTAATATCAAGATAATCTTCCAATATCTTTTTGTGGTCAAAAGCCATCTCCTCTGGCAGGGAATCCTTCTGGAATATCGCCAGATCTTTTGCATCATCCCCTGGCTTTGGCTCACCCTCTGCTTTAGCAATAAAGACTGTTGAAATGGTGTGCATCCTCTGGTCCCTGTTTGGGTCAGAGTAAGTGTGAAACTGGCTGAAGAGTTTAACATCAAGCCCTGTCTCTTCCCTTGCCTCCCTTACCGCTGCATCCTCTAAGCTCTCTCCATAGTCAACAAAGCCACCAGGCAAAGCCCAACCAAAGGGTGGATTCTTTCTCTTTATAAGAAGGATACCATCATTTATCTTAATAATAATATCAACTGTGGGATATGGGTGCTTCATTCTTAAAACTTAGAAGATAGAGATATAGTGGAATAGACCAAGGACGCCTACGGGTCTGATAGCGTAGTCAATATCAAAGGTTGATTGAAATACGCCAAAGCCTGCGGTTAGCCCAGAGCCTTCTTTTGCATGACCACTTGCATAAGACACAAAGATTTAACCTTCTCTAATTTTTAATTCTTTGGTCTCTTCGTGCCTTTGTAGTTAGTCTCTTTTTCCCTTTTTCCGAAAGTTTTTTCATTTTTCCTTCATTGCACCTGAACAGTTACTCCTTCTCTTCATTGCCTTCTGCCCACTACTTATTCTTCCTTCTTCTCCTCTAATATCTTTGCCGTAAAGATGTGCTGGGACTTGCTCATAATGGGAGAATTTCATTGTGTATGAACCCCTTCCCTGGGTGTGGGAACGCAAGCTCGTAGAGTATTTATACATCTCAGACTGTGGGATAAGAGCCCTGACTACCCCTTCCTCAACGCCCTGAACCCTTCCCCTTCTGCTATTTATATCGCTGATAACATCCCCGGTATATTCAAGAGTAACAAAGACCTCTACCTCATATATTGGCTCCAAAAGATAGGGTGAGGCTTTCTCAAAGGCATCCTTAAAGGCAAATGAGCCAGCTAACTGGAAGGCGATATCTGATGAATCTCTCTTCATGAAAAGAGCCATCATAGAGTTTTACCTTCACCCATTTGACAGGGTATCCAGCCAGAATACCCTTATCTATAGCCTCCTTTACACCCTTTTCTATAGACGGAACATACTTGGCTGGGATTGATCCTCCAAATAGCTTGTTCTCAAAGATAAATGTCTCCTCTGAGTTAGGAGGAAGGGGCGTTATCTCAACTAAGCTATGTCCATACTGACCCCTGCCACCGGTCTGCCGTTTATATTTTCCTTCACCTTTGGCAGAGGCTCTGACTGACTCCCGATAAGGAATCTTCGGGTCTTCTACCTCAACATCTTGCTTTTATGAGTATCTACTTATTTGCTTACTTTCAACAACATTTCTTATACTTCTTACCACTACCACAGGGACAAGGTTCATTACGACCAACTTTAGCTTGGGCCTTCACAGGTTTCTGTGGATTAAGAAGTCGTTCTATATCGGATATATCTTCAGGTTTGTTAGGCTCAACGCCAACAATAACTTTCCACCCATGTTCTTTGCATATCGATAAAATCTCTCCTGCTCGCTCCGGTGATTGTACACGGACTACCGCTGGATGTTTATCAGTTCCCAATTTAGTCATTAGCTATCCTCTTTACACTTAACGATAGAGCTAAGCTGCGGTGTACTCGCCCCGTCCGCTGCAACGATTGGTTAGGCTTTTATTGATCGCTGTTCAAAAGGGTTGCGTCCCCTTTCTTCCATTTCTTCACTTTCTTCCACGTCCCCTTTCTTCCACCTTTCTTCCAAAAGAAACTAAAGAGCCATTTTTAAGTAATTTTGGTGGACAACAACTAATCTAACCCAAAGGGTGCGGAAAATAGGAAATTATGGCATTTTACATTTTTCATTTTACAGTACCCATTTTACAGTTACCTCTCTTCATTGCCTTCTGCCTACTCTTTCTTCTTCTCCTCCAATATCTTTGCCGTAAGATGTGCTGGGACTTGTTCGTAGTGAGAGAATTTCATTGTGTATGAACCCCTTCCCTGGGTATGGGAACGCAAAGAAGTAGAGTATTTATACATCTCAGACTGAGGGACAAGTGCCCTGACCACTCCATCCTCAACCCCTTGAACCCTTCCCCTTCTGCCATTTATATCGCTGATAACATCCCCGGTATGTTCAAGAGTAACAAAGACCTCTACCTCATATATTGGCTCCAAAAGATAGGGTGAGGCTTTCTCAAAGGCATCCTTAAAGGCAAATGAGCCAGCTAACTGGAAGGCAATATCTGATGAATCAACCTCATGAAAAGAGCCATCGTATAGCTTTACCTTCACCCATTTGACAGGGTATCCAGCCAGAATACCCTTATCTATAGCCTCCTTTACACCCTTTTCTATAGACGGAACATACTTGGCAGGGATTGATCCTCCAAATAGTTTATTCTCAAAGATGAATGTCTCCTCTGAGTTAGGAGGAAGAGGCGTTATCTCAACTAAGCTATGCCCATACTGACCCCTGCCACCTGTCTGCCGTTTATATTTTCCTTCACCTTTGGCAGAGGCTCTGACTGACTCCCGATAAGGAATCTTCGGGTCTTCTACCTCAACATCTGCGAAAAACCTTGTTTTCAGCTTGCTGAGCATTATCTCAAGGTGTAGCTCACCCATCCCTGAGATTATTGTCTGAGAAAGCTCAGGGTCGTATTTCATCGTAAATGTCGGGTCTTCTTCAGCCAACTTATGGAGACCATGACCCATCTTCTCCAGATCCTGCTTTGTCTTTGGGTTTATGGCAAAACTGATGGCTGGTATAGGAAAGGCAATGCTTTCAAAATAGATTTGGGCGTGAGGGTCGCATATAGTATCAGAGACAGCAATCCCCTTAAGTTTTATAGCCACACCAATATCCCCGGCATCAACAGTTGCGGTATCCTGCCTATTCTTTCCAAGGATATAACAGAGGTGTCCAAGCCTCTCCTTTGTCTTTGTCCTCATATTATATACCTCGCAGCCGTGTTCCATCTTTCCAGAAAAGATACGGATAAAGGTGAGCTCGCCTAAATGTGGGTCAGAGAGAACCTTGAAGACTATTCCAGAGAATGGGTCATTCAGCCCTCTCTTTATCAGATTTCCGTCTTCATCTTTTCCAGAAGAAGCAGAGGGTGATGGAAGAAGCGAGACAATAGAATTCAGCAGTTCTATTGTGCCTATCTCAAGGGACCCAGAGCCACATAAGATGGGGAAGACCTTTCTGCTGGCAACACCCTCTTTTAATCCAGCAGCAACCTCATTATTGCTTAAATTTCCTTGTGAAAGATACTTCTCCAAAAGCTCCTCTGATGTTTCAGCTACAGCTTCTATCAACATCTGCTTTGCCTTTTTTTCAGTATCATCTTGTGGTTCTGTCTCCAAAAGGTTTACTTGCTTTGGAAGATATATGGGTACTGCCTGCTTACTGAGTTTTTTCTGGACGGACTCAACAGCCTTTTGCCAGTCTGCATTCTCCTTGTCTAATTTGTTTATGAATATAAGACAGGGAAGATTGTAATCCTGGGCTATTTTCCATGTTGTCTCTGTCCCTACCTCAACACCAGCTACCGCATCAACAAGCACAACCACACCCTCCGCTGCCCTGAGGGCTGATATTACCTCACCTGTAAAGTCAGCATAGCCTGGTGTATCAAGAAGGTTTATCTTGTTGTCCTGCCATTTTATCCAGGCAAGAGCCGTGGATATAGTGGTCTTTCTCTTTCTCTCTTCCTCATCAAAGTCAAGGATGGATGAGCCAGCATCTACAGAGCCAAGCCTTTCTGTAGCATTCGCCTTAAAGAGCATAGACTCGGCTAAGGATGTCTTCCCTGCCCCTTTGTGTGAAATCAGGGCAACATTTCTTATCTTTTCTGCCGCATACATCTTTTACCTCCTGTTATAGGGATTAGTAAAAAAGGGTAACTATACCCAAATAAGGTCATAAACCACATAAGGCACAGAGAATTCATTGCAAATTGCAAATTTAGCATTTAGCATTTCAAATTTGAAATTTGCATTTTGCAATGTTAAATTTGCAATGAATTCTTTACTTCAGTTGGCTAAAGTATTACTGCTCTCCTTTGGGGTATGACCCCAATATCTTTATATATGCACACATCTCCTCTAACTCTGAAAGGGCAGACTTAGCTTTCTCATCCTGTTTGTGTCCTTCAAAATCAATGAAGAAGATATACTCCCATGGTCTTGCTTTTAATGGTCGGGACTCTATCTTGGTCAGGTTTATATTATATTTGGCAAAGGGAGCAAGCATATTGTGCAGTACGCCGGGTCTATCCTTTACAGAAAAAAGTATGGATGTCCTGTCAGAACCTGTTGGAGAAGACTCATACTTTCCAATCACAAGAAACCTGGTCGTATTCTCTGAAAAATCCTCTATCCTCTCAGCTAAGATGGGGATGCCATAGACCTCGCCTGCCCATTTGCCGCCAACAGCTCCGCTACCTTTTTCACAAGATGCCTTCTGGGTTGCTTTGGCAGTTGATGAAATCTCAATAAACTCTACATTCTTTGGAATATTCTTTGCCAACCACTTTCTGCACTGGGCAAACCCTTGTGGATGGCTATAGATCACCCTAATATCAGACAGGGTCTTTTCATTAGAGAGGAGGCAGTGGGAGACCTCTAAGAATATCTCGTCACATATCTTCAGGTTGGAATCTATGAACATATCAAGGGTATGAGAGACAATCCCTTCTGAGGAGTTCTCAATTGGAACAACCCCAAAGTTTGCCGTATCCTTCTCCACAGCCAAAAAGACCTCGCTCGTGTCATCTTGCGGAAGGAATCTGGCCTGCCTTCCAAACCTCTCTTCTGCAGCCTGATGGGTGAAGGTGGCTTGTGGCCCAAGATAGGCTATGAAAAGAGGGGCTTCAAGATTTAGAGATTCTGCAAATATTTGGTGATAGATTGCCTTCAAACCCTCTTTGGATAAATGATTGCACCTTTCAGCCAGCCTTCTTAGAATCTCGCTCTCTCTGTCTGGTCTAAAATATGCCTCATCCCCTTTCTCTTTGACTCTGCCTATCTCCTTGGCATAGGACATCCTCTCATTCAAGAGGTCTATAACCTTATCATCTATCTCATCTATCCTTGTTCTGAGTCCCTTTAAGTCCATTGTATTTATTAGAGATGAGTGATGAGGGATGAGGGATGAGGGAAGAATATTTATGACTTTTTCTTTCACTCATCCCTTCTCCCTAATCCCTTCTTTTCAGTCTTTCCTTCTGTTTGTCTGCAAAGCTTTCTGCTGTATTTTCTTTAATCTTCTTTGCCCTTTGATTTATAGCCGCAACCTCAGTTATAACCGCCAAATTCCTTCCAGGGGCAACAGGAACGATAATCATAGGAATATCAACATCCAATATCCTTGTCTTTAACTCATCTAAGCCAGTCCTGTCATATTCCTTGCCCTCTTCCCATTTCTCTAAAGCAATAACAAGGTCTATCTCCTTCTTTTGACAGATAGAGGATATGCCAAAAAGCCCTTTGATGTTGATGATTCCAAGACCTCTAAGCTCCATTACCTCGGCTGTGGCTGGGGGTGGTTCTCCGATTAACCCTGTTCCAATCCGCTTGATAAGCACAGAGTCATCAGCCACAAGCCTATGTCCCCTTTCAACAAGCTCTAAAGCACACTCAGACTTACCTACGGAATGTTTTCCGCGAAGAAAGATACCAACGCCATAAATATCAACTAATGTGCCATATTCTAAGCTATGGGCAGCAAACCTCTCTTCTAAGTAGAGAATAAGTTGGGTGGTGAGCCTGCCTGTAGAAGTGGGGGTTGAAATGACAGGAATATTATATTCATTAGAGAATAAGATGAGTTCTTTTGGTGGTGGGCTTCCCCAATCAACGATAAAACAAGGAATCTTGTAAGTAAAGAACTTCGCTAAGATATTCTTTCTCTCTTCTTCTGGAAGGTCATGGAGATAGGCAATCTCTCCCTTTCCCAAAATCTGGATTCTCTTAAAGCCGAAGTATGTGAAGTATCCGGCTAAAGCTAAGCCTGGTCTATTGATGTCTGCTTCAGTAATCTTTCTTTCTATCCCTTTTTCACCCGCTATAACCTTAAGATTCAAAGATTCACCCAGGTCTTTCAGCAACTCTTTTACGGTAATCTCGGTATTATTATTGCTTTTCATGTAAGTTTATAGTTTATAGTTTATGGTTTATAGTCTATCAACTATCAACTATACACTATCAACTATACACTATCAACTATACACTATTTTGGTACGGCTGAGAGGAATTGAACCTCCAACCTTAAGATTCGAAGTCTTCCGCTCTGTCCATTGAGCTACAGCCGCTAAAAGAGTTATGAGTTATGAGTTTTGAGTTTTGAGTTTTGAGTTTTGAGTTAAACTCTAAACTCTTTACTCTCAACTCTAAACTCTAAACTCTCAACTCTAAACTCTCAACTCTAAACTCTCAACTCTAAACTCTAAACTCTAAACTCTAAACTCTAAACTCTCAACTCTAAACTCTCAACTCTAAACTCTCAACTCTCAACTCTAAACTCTCAACTCTCAACTCTAAACTCTCAACTCTAAACTCTAAACTCTAAACTCTCAACTCTAAACTCTAAACTCTAAACTCTCAACTCTCAACTCTAAACTCTCAACTCTAAACTCTAAACTCTCAACTCTAAACTCTAAACTCTCAACTCTAAACTCTTCAAATTGAAATCTTTTCCTTTTGATAAAAGACTGTATCAAAGACTAAGCGGCAAAGAAAGAGTGCGGCAAACATTGAGCCGAATATGCCAATGCTTAATGTTACGGCAAAGCCACGAACAGGGCCTGTGCCAAACTGATAGAGAATAAAGGCAGCAATTAAGGCAGTAAGATTTGAGTCAAAAATGACTATGTATGCCCTCTTGAAACCTGCATCTATTGCTCCCCTCAAAGACTTTCCAGCCCTCAATTCCTCCTTTATCCGTTCAAAGATGAGAACATTGGCATCAACGCTCATTCCAATGGTGAGGACCAGACCTGCAATGCCAGGAAGGGTGAGGGTGGCTCCAAAACCAGCCAATACCCCAAGGATAATCGCCATATTCCAAACAAGACCAAAAATTGCCACCACACCAGAAAACTTGTAATAAATTACTATGAAAATGGTAACAATAAGAGAACCAACAATCCCGGCTATCAGCCCTTTTTGCACAGAATCCCGACCCAAAGATGGTCCAACTGTTCGGTTTTCAACAATCTTTACAGGTGCAGGCAAGGTTCCTGCTCTAAGAACAACAGCCAAATCCCTTGCCTCTTCTCTGGTAAAGCTTCCCTCAATCACTGCCCTTCCATCAGGAATCCTGCTGTTTATCGTTGGGGCAGATTTTACCTTTCCATCAAGCACAATAGCCAATTTCTTGCCAACATTCTCACCTGTAACCTTAGCAAATTTTCTGGCGCCTGTTGGGTCAAACTCCAAAGCAACCACAGTTGACAAACCCAAGCCGCTATTTGAGCTTCTTGAAAGATAGGCATCCTTCAAATATTCACCTGTAAGCTCAGCCTTTTCTTTGACCAGATAGTTCTTCCCATCTGCATCCTTTAATATCTGCCAACCCTTTTTTGGACCAACCTCTAAAGCCTTGCTTAAGCCATCATCATCAACCAAATTAAACTCAAGGAGTGCAACCTCACCAATTATCTTTCTTGCCCTCTCCGGGTCACGCAAGCCCGGAAGCTCAACAACAATAACCCTGTTCTCACCCTGTCCCTGAAGCTGGACAACAGGCTCTGAGACCTGAAACTCATCTACCCTGTTCCTGATAACCTCCAGACTCCTCTCTGGTGCATCCTTTGCCTTGTCAGGAGGCAAGCCTGTAGTATCCGGAACCAAAACAAGGTGCATTCCACCGACAAGGTCAAGCCCTAACTTGAGCGGCTTTGTATAAAGGTAGAAGAATGACACCCCTAAAATAGCCAAAACCAAAATAACCTTCCAACCCATTCCTTTTCGCATTGCTTTATTATATCTTGAGCCTTACATTTGTGTCAAATTTTTCTTTACTTTATAGGTAACCGTTTAGCATTGTGAGAAGAGAACACGAATCACACGAATTTTCGAATACCACGAATAGAGAAAAATCCTCATTTTCTTTCGGGATTTCTCCCTTTCGGGCTTTCGTGTTTCTTCTTTTACTTCACTGCCGGTAAATAGTTATATTTTAACCGCGAATTAACGCTAATAAACGCTAATAAATTCCTTCTTTACTTCGCGTTCATTAGTGTTCATTAGCGGTTACCAAAGTTTTACTTGTAGGGACTGGAGTACGTTTCTTTTATCCTTTTGAGCTTTGAAATTTGAACTTTTATTTTTTATTCGTGTCCTTCGCTTATTCGTGCTATTCGTGTTCAGAATACTAAACGCATACCTTTTGCCAATCTCTCTCCTAAGAGAATAGCTTCTTTTCTTTCTCCTCGTATTTTTGACCTTGTTATTCTCTCTCCATCAACAGTCATTCCAAAAATCTCAAGGTCACTGCCGCAAAGCTCTGCCAAAACACCAATAGGAACCTGACAACCACCACCTAAGGTTTTCAGGAAAGATCTCTCTGCCTCTATGCAAATATGAGAATCTTTGTCGTTCAAACCTTCTACCAATTCCTGTATCTTTCCATCATCACTCCGTATCTCTATGGCTAAAGCACCTTGACCTGCGGCAGGGAGAATAATGCTGCTTGAGAAAATCTGGGTTATTCTATCCTGCCAGCCCATTCTGATAAGCCCAGCACCAGCGACAACAATAGCACTGAACTGACCCTCTTCTAATTTTTTTAACCTCGTGTCCAAATTTCCTCGCAAATCCTGAACACAAAGGTCAGGCCGATAGGCTAAGATTTGAGCCTTTCTTCTGAGACTGCTTGTGCCAATCAAGGATTTTGGGCCAAGCTGGTCTAACTTAAGATTTCCTTTAGATACCAGAACATCCCCTGGCTCAATTCTTTTTGGCACAGCCCCTATCATTAGTCCATCCGGAAGGTCTGTAGGCAGGTCCTTCATGCTATGAACAGCAATGTCAATCTCACCCCTTAACAATGCCTCTTCTATCTCTTTCACAAAGAACCCCTTCTCCCAAGCAGAACCTATTGTATCTCCCTTTGTCTTTATCTTCTTTATGAAAACCTCTTTTTTATAGCTCTTTTTAATCTCATTCCCCACCCAGTCTGCCTGAGTCTGTGCCAATCTGCTTCCCCTTGTGCCAATGGTTATTCTATCTTTCATTTATAAACTTAGTGCCTGAAGTGTCTCGCTGCGCAGAAGACCATAGCTATTCCAAGTTTATCTGCTGACTCAATCACCTCTTTGTCCCTGATTGAGCCACCTGGCTGGATAATAGCGGATATTCCTGCCTTTGCTGATTCTTCAACTACATCTGAGAAGGGAAAGAAGGCATCGGATGCTAAACAAGAATCCCCTACCATATCTCCTGCCTTAGCAATAGCTATTCTTGTGGCGTCTATCCTGCTCATCTGACCTGCTCCAATTCCTATTGTCTTTGTGCCTTTGGTTAAAATAATGGCATTTGACTTGGTAAACTTTGCCACCTTCAGACCAAAAATCAGGGATTTCATCTGGTCATCTTGCGGCTCTTTCTTTGTTACCACCTTAAGTTCTTTATAATCAAGCCTATCTTCTTCCTGAAGAAGAATGCCAGATAAAGCCCTTCTTATGTTCAGTCCCTCCCTTTCAGCTGGACCAACAACAATTCTAACCTTCTCAGAAAGCAAAGAGATTACTTCTTCATCAAACCCTGGAGCAACAATTACCTCGCAAAAGAGCCTGGCTATCTCTCTGGCTGTATTTACATCTAAGGGTCTGTTCAGGGCAATGATTCCACCAAAGGCAGAGATAGGATCGCAGGCTAAGGCAGATTTGTAAGTAGCAGTCATATCAGAGGCTAAAGCCACGCCACAGGGGTTGTTATGCTTGACAATAACACAGCAAGGCTCTGTAAATTCAGAGGCAAGTGCCCAGGCAGAGTCTACATCAAGAATATTATTGTAGGAGAGATGAGCCTCTCCTCTTAAAACATTAAATTTTGGCTCATCCTGGACATAGAAGGCAGCCTTCTGATGAGGATTCTCGCCATAGCGCAAAGACAATGCCTTTTTGAAAACCAGATTCAGTTGAGTGGGAAAGGTCTCTTTGTTAAACCAACCACTGATTATAGCATCATACCTTGCTGTGTGGCTGAATGCCTCTCCTGCTAAATTATACAAAATATCCTCCGGGATTTCTCCTCGTTTATCCTTCAGGAGGCTTAAAATTTCATCATATCTTTCTGGGTTTGTTACGCAGGCAACATACTTATAATTCTTTGCAGCAGCCCGTATCAAAGTAACTCCACCTATATCTATCTGCTCAATTGTCTCATCTTCTGAAACACCCTTTTTTATCGTCTCCTCAAAGGGATAGAGGTTGACCACTACCATATCTATCGGCTTTATACCATATCTTTCAAGCTCTGCCAAAGATTCTTCATCCCTCTTTGCCAGTATTCCTCCAGCGATATTTGGATGCAGTGTCTTCACCCTTCCCCCAAGCATTGAAGGCATGCCGGTTATCTCCTCAACAGATATAACCTCTATTCCTGCTTCTTTCAAGGACTTTGCTGTCCCGCCAGAGGCTATTATCTCTATTCCCAGCTCAGAAAGCCCCTTGGCAAACCCAGTAAGCCCTTCCTTATCAAAAACAGATATTAAGACTCTTTCTATCTTCATGGCTGAATTATATACAAATTTTTCTTGCCCTGTCAAGGTGATATTATACTAAAATAATGATAGAATTCAGAATTCAGAATTCAGAATTCAGAATTCAGAATTCAGAATACAGAATAGATGTAAGTTCTCTTATTCTGACTCCTGTCCTCTGACTACTGAATTCTATTTAATTTGTTGCAAGGACTGATTTATTTGAGTATACAAAATTTGCCTTGCACGGATGCAAGGTAGAATTGTAAACTTGTTTGAAATGAAAAGACTGGTTTTTTTGATTTTTGTTTTGGCTTTGAGCAAAGTAGAGGGGCGGCAGATAGGAGAAGGGCTTACCCTGACCATATATTCTGCACCAAATCAAGAGGTTCTCCCCTTTATTGACTGTAACCTTGGCGGTTCATATTTCCAGATTCCATCAGGCTTTGCTATTGTTACAGAGAAGAGAAAGATTGGGCTTTCTGCCTTAAGGAATAGAATCAATTTTGAAGATGTTCCCATCCTGATAGACCCAACAACAGTTCATCTAAAAAGCCTCACCGACCCAGAAAATACTGTGCTTTTAGAGCAGAGCTATGAGTATGACCTTCTGAATTATCAGAAACTTATGGAGGTTTGTGTGGGAAAAGAGGTTTTCTTTGAGGAAGAGGTAGGGGGGAAAAGGGAGAGAAGAAAGGGAACCTTCCTGAGTTCCAAAGATTACTCAATGGTGAGTATTGATGGTGCGATATATCCAGGTTCTCCTGGAAATATAGCTGTTCCAGAAGAAGGGCTTATTACCAAACCAACCTTAGTCTGGTTGATTGACGCAAAGACACCGTGTGAACATTTAGTGGAAATCTCTTATGAAACCAAGGGGATAGCATGGAATGCTGATTATAATGCTATTTTCAAGGACGGCAACCTCTCCCTTTCAGGCTGGGCGACTATTGACAATAAGAGCGGAAAGAGCTACAAGGATGCCCGGATACGGCTTGTAGCTGGTGATATTCAGAGGGTAAAGCCACCAGAACCTCCGCAGGGTGTAGGAGGAGGGGCAATGATAGAGAGAATGGCAGTATCAGCCATAACCATAGAGCCTGGGTTTACTGAGACACCATCTTTTGAATACCATCTTTATACCCTCAATTATCCAGGTACTATTTCCGATAATTCTAAGAAGCAGATAGAGCTGTTTCCTTCTATACAAAATATTCCCTGCAAAAAGTTTTTCTTCTATGGGGCTGGAAATCCTGTCTCCTATCCTATTTGGTCTCCCCAGACAGACCCGGGCTTTGGAATCTCAGGAGACAATAAGGTTGATGTCTATCTTTCCTTCAAGAATAAAGAGGATTCTAATCTGGGAATCCCTCTTCCTGCAGGGAGGTTTCGGGTTTATCAGGAGGATAAAGAGGCTCTCACCATTATTGGCGAAGAGATGATAAACCATACCCCAAAGGATGAAGAGGTTATGATTAAACTCGGCTCTGCCTTTGATATTGTTGGAGAAAGAAAGCAAACAGATTTTAAGTGCGAAAGGAAGTTGCTTAGCAAATGGATGGAAGAGTCTTTTGAGATAACCATTAAAAATCACAAGGAAGAGGATGTGGAGGTGGTTGTTCAGGAAAAGCTCTCAAGATGGAAGAAATGGAAGATTATAAAGGCTGCCCGAGCTTACGAAAAGATAGATGCCAATACCATTCATTTTACCCTAAAAGTTCCCAAGGATTCTGAAGGTGTGGCGACATATACAGTCAGGTATGAGTGGTAATAATGAAACAGAAGAAAGCATTGACAGAAGAAGAGAAATGGCGTTATAATGACCATTATGGCTATGTGGAGGTAATGTTATGTTTGAATCTTTTGTGGGAATTGCAGAAGCAAAAAACAACCTTTCTGTCTTAATCAACAGAGTTACCCATGGAAATAAACGGATTATTCTACAGTCTCGAGGCAAACCCAAGGCAGCAGTAATCAGTATAGAAGATTTTCAAAGATTAGAGGAGTTGGAAAAGGGTGCCAACGGCATAAATCAATTGGAGATATTGAAGCGGGCAAAAAGGCTTAGGGAAAAAATCTTTTTAAGAAGAAAGTCCGAGCTCCTTTCTGATTCCTCAGCCCTGCTTTATGAATTAAGGAAGGAGCAAAGTGGCGGATAACAGGAAGGTGTGTGTTGATGCCAGTGTAGTTATTAAATTAGTAATCAGCGAAAACGACAGTGAGAAGGTTGAAAAACTTTGGGCTGACTGGATTAGTAATAAAGTAGAGATAACAGCCCCTTTCCTTTTGGCTCTTGAAACTGGCTCCGTGCTTAGAAATCGGGTTTGGCGAAAAGAAATTACCCAAGAGGAAGGAGAAACTGCCTTTGAAATAACCCAGTCTCTAAAGATTGCCTTTCTCAATCCTGATTTTCTCTATAAAACTGCCTGGGGATTAGCAAAACAGTTCAATTTGCCAACCATTTATGACAGTTGCTACCTTGCTTTGGCACAAATATTAGAGGCTCCTTTTTGGACGGCTGACATGAAATTATATCACGCCGTAGGCAATAAACTTAAATGGGTAAAGTGGCTGGAAGATTATAAGGAATTTTCTATGGATTGACAAAAAAATGAAGACCACAGAGACAATTCGAAATATGAAAGGCAAAGAGAAGATTGTAGGTCTTACTGCCTATGATTATCAGATGGCACAGATCTTAGATGGGGCAGGTGTTGATTTTCTGCTTGTCGGAGATAGCCTTGGTATGGTATGCTTAGGCTATGAGAATACCCTGCCTGTAACCTTAGAGGAGATGGTTCATCACGGAAAGGCTGTCAGAAGAGGGGTAAAGGAGGCTCTGCTTATTATTGATATGCCCTTCTTGAGCTATAAAGTGAGGATAGAGGACTCTGTCTATAATGCCGGAAGGCTGATTAAGGAGACAGGGGCTTCTGCGGTAAAGTGTGAGGGTGGAAAGGAGCTTGCTCCAACAATTAAAGCGATGATTTCAGCAGACATTCCGGTTATGGGGCATATAGGCTTAACACCTCAAGCTGTGCAAAAAACTGGAGGATATAAGGTCCAGAGGGCAGAAAGCCTGGTTGATGATGCACGGGCTTTGGAGGATGCTGGGGTTTTCAGTCTTATCTTAGAGTGTGTGCCAATGGATTTAGCAGAAAGGATTACAAAAGCAGTCTCTGTTCCCACTATAGGTATAGGTGCAGGTTCTAAATGTGATGGACAGATATTAGTGATAAACGACCTATTGGGGCAGTCAAAAAGGCAGTTCAAATTTTGCAGGAGGTATCTTGACTTACAAAAAGAGATAGCTGAGGCTATCCAAAGATTCATAGAAGATGTAAGAAAAGGAGGTTTTCCAAAAGAAAATGAAAGTTTTAATTGAGATAATTTTACCTTTAAGGGGGTGACAGTGAGCAAAGCGAGCGCTTCAGGGGGCGAAGCCCCATAAGAGAGCGCAGCGATAAAAGGAGGTTTTCCAAAAGAAGATGAAAGTTTCAGTTGAAAGGTTTGATGGCATCTTCTCCAACCTGAAACCAGTCCTGGTTGTTGGGGATATGATGGTGGATGAGTTTATCTGGGGGGCTGTGGATAGGGTCTCTCCTGAGGCGCCTGTTCCTGTGGTGGATATTGTCAGAGAGACATTCCATCCAGGTGGGGCAGGTAATGTGGTGGTTAATATCTCTACGCTTGGTGGAGAGGTTCATCCTGCTGGGGTTATAGGGCAAGATAGAGAGGGAGAGACATTCCTTTCTGACCTCCAAAAGAAGGGGATAGGGACAGATGGGTTAATCTGCGACCCGAACAGACCCACAACCCTGAAGACAAGGATTATTGCCCATTCCCAGCAAATGATACGGGTTGATCGGGAAAAGAAGGGGATGATCAGCGAGAATATTCTGAAAAGTTTGATCTCCTACCTTGAAAAGACCGTCCCAACAGTCTCTGTAGTTGTCATCTCAGACTATGGCAAGGGTGTGATTGGAGAGAGGCTCTTAGAAGAGCTTATTCCGCTTTGCAAAAAGCACGATGTCATCTCTATTGTTGACCCTAAGGTAGGAAACTTTGGTTATTACAAGGGTGCATCTGTGATTACACCCAACCACTATGAGGCTCAAGACCTGACTGGAATTATGATAGAGGACGAGAACAGCTTGCTCTCCTGTATGAAGGCAATCCTGCACAGAATCTCCTGTGAGACAGTGATTGTGACCAGGGGAGAAAAGGGTATGTCTATGCTTATGAATGATGACAGCATCTTTCATATTCCGACTAAAGCCAGGGAGGTTTATGATGTTACTGGTGCTGGGGATACAGTGGTAGCGGCACTGGCTCTTGCTTTAAGTGGAGGTGCTGAAATGAAGGAGGCTGTAGTTTTGGCGAACTATGCCGCAGGTCTTGTCGTAGAAAAGGTTGGCACAGCCACTGTGACTAAAGAGGAATTGAGGCAAAGGATTGAAGAAGATAATCATCAGGAGTAAGTTGAAAGGTAAGCGTTCAGCCGTCAGCCATCAGCAAAGACCATAAAATCAAGACAAAAGAGGTTTTCCTAACTTCACGGCTTCCTGCTCTTTGTGCTGTAATACCTTGTAAAAGCTGAAAGCTGTCCGCTGATAGCTGAACGCTTATGTTGAAAGGGGTTGTGGAAAAGGAGATAAGAAAAACAAAATGAAGAACATTCAAATTATGACCCAAAACCAAATTCTTGAAATTCTTAAAAGTTTGAAAAATGAGGTTCGCAAACTGTATAAAGTTGAACTGAAAGGCATTTTCGGTTCTTATGCCAGGGGCAAAGAGAGAAAAGAAAGTGATATTGATATATTGGTTGAGTTTTGCCAGGGTGCGACCCTTTTAGATTTAAGTGGACTTGGTAATTTTCTTGAGGAAAAGCTACAGCATAAAGTTGATGTGGTTTCCCAAAGAGCTGTTCGTGAAGAGATTAAATCTTATATTTACAAGGATATGATATATCTATGAAAAGAGATGACAATCTTTTCTGTAACTATTTACCCATTTGAAGTGCAATGAAGAATATAAACCACAGAAGCACAGAGTTTACTTAAGAAGGAGAAACACGAAAGCCCGAAAGGATGAAAGCCCGAAAGAAAATATGGAAATTGAATTTGAAAAAGATTTGT
>JAZDOR010000064.1:0-3539 GCA_043798435.1 bacterium | reverse complement strand
GATTATACTCAAATAAATCAGTATATATCTATATATCGGCTTTTTATAAAAAATACTTAAATGTTTTTTGAAAATTTGGAAATCTGTTGTTTGTGAGTATATATCATTTTTAGTGCGGATTTGGAATGTGATGTCCATATGTAGCCTGCAATCCCCATCTGGTTAAGCCATAATACCCTATAGGGCATTGCCTCTAAGATGATACAGACCGAAAGATATTCGTAGGTCTTTTCCTTGCTCTTAAATACACGATGAGAGGCAATCTCTATACCATAGGCATGTTTGTCCGAAACATACGAGACAAACTGGACTCCATAATGATGATTGGATGATTCCATCCCTTCATAATCAAAGGAGGTCTTGGTCACTCCGGCTCCACCAATGACCCTGAATATATTACCAGCCAATGCCTCTTGACTGATGAGGATGATAAGCAAAAAACTAACAAGAAAAATCCACAGATTGCACAGATTACTTTGGATTTTCATAAAATTTATACCAACCTTGAAATCTATGTAACTACTCATAAAATTTAGGATTGTGGAAAAGCTACAGAAAAATAAGATAAATTTTGCCACAGACTCACAGATTAACACTTATTCTTTTGACTTTGGATTAACACAGATTACACTGATAAGAATTAAAAAATTATCTGTGTCTATCTGTGTAAATCAGTGTCTAAATATCTCTTCTGTGTTCATCTGTGGCTAAATATTCCCCTAAAATTTTGAGTAGTTGCAAATCTATTGGGCATCTTGCCACATCCTTATCTTTGAGATTACCCAATCGCACCATTCAATATCCAGCTCATAGTGCCCAATCCCATTAACCACAGTAAAGTCAGGGAATGGGTCCTCCAGCCCTGCGGTATATTTATGGATCATCTTCAGGGTCTGAAGTTCTTCCTGACAATGCCTTTTGTAACCATCAATATTAGCTATGATCTTCTCTTTTGGAATCATCTTTGAAAAGAAGATCTTGAGCAATGATTCGTCCTTCATCTGTCTTGGTTTGATTGGCTCAGCCAGCCACTTCCTTAATTCTTCATTACCCTTAGCGGTGATGGTATAAAGAGCCTTGTTAGGACGCTCTTCCTGAATCACCAGCTCTTTAGATAGAAGCCCTTCTTCCTCAAGTTTAGTCAGCTCAGGATAGATCTGTGAAAGATGGGCATTCCAGAAGAACCCGACACTTCCCTCAAATTCCTTCTTGATTTCATAACCATGTCTGGACTTCTCTGCTATCAACCCAAGAAGGGCATATCTTAAAGCCATAAATCACCTCTTATATATATAAGAATTTAAGTATATCATATTTTATGTATTGTATCAAGAGATTTTTTAAGAATTGACAAACAAATTTACAAATGATATTCTTTAGAGATGAAAATTTTAGTCAATAGAATAAAGCTCTTTTTTGAGTTGGTAAAGTTTGAGCATACTATCTTTGCTTTACCTTTTGCCTATCTGGGAGGGGTTTTGGCATATCAGGGGATATTCCCTTTGCACTACTGGGTCTGGATAACCTTGACTATGGCAGGTGCCAGGACAGCGGGAATGGCTTTGAACAGGCTGATAGACAGGGAAATAGATGCTAAAAACCCAAGGACAGCCAACAGGGCTTTGCCTAAAGGCTTGATTCCTGTTTGGCAGGTGTGGTTATTGGTCTTTGCCTCCCTCTTCCTTCTCTTCTTCTCTGCCTATAAGCTGAACTCTTTGTGCCTTATCCTATCTCCTGTGGTTGTAATTCTGCTGGTATCTTACTCCTACCTTAAAAGATTCACCTGTCTGACACACCTTGGAATAGGTCTGGTCCTGGCTTGTGCTCCAATCGGAGGCTGGATAGCGATAAAAGGGAGCATTACCGTATTGCCAATAGTATTAGGGGCAGGCGTCTGCTTCTGGACAGCAGGGTTTGATATTATTTATGCTACCAAGGATTTAGGGTTTGACCAGAAAGAGGGAATACACTCCATCCCTGCCTCCTTTGGTCTGAAGAATGCTTTAGTCATCTCAAGGCTATTTCATCTTATCACCATAATCTCATTTATACTTACTGGCATCTTAGGCAAGATGGGTTTGTTCTATTGGGCTGGTATTTTGGCTATCATTCCTTTGCTTATTTATGAACATAGCCTCATCTCAGAGAACGACCTTTCAAAGGTAAACACGGCATTCTTCTCTGTCAACAGCTTAGTCAGCCTAATTCTATTTATCTCAAACGTAGTTGACTATTTTTGTAACCGTTCAGGGGGGGGATGATAATAACTATTCACCGCAGAGAACACAGAGGTCGCTTCAGATGAAACAGAATTTGAATAAAACAACGGGTAAGCGTTCAGGAATAATTTTTTCTCTGCGTTCTCAGCGAGCCCTAAAGGTGAACCATCCCGAATTTCCTTTTTGTTCTGGCTCTGATAGAACCTTATATTTCTTGCTACTTGAAAGAAATATCTTGACAAAGAAAAAGGGGTTTCTTATACTAAGTCGCATGGTGAAAATCAGGCTTAAGAGGTTTGGGGTAAAAAAGAGGCCATCATATAGAATTGTAGTAATAAACGAAAGAGAAAAGAGGGATGGAAAAACGATTGCAGAGATTGGATATTATAATCCGATAGAAAAGAAGAGCTTTGTTGATATAGAGAAGGCTGATGAGTGGATAAAAAAAGGTGCCCAACCGACAGAAAGAGTAGAAAAGCTGTTAGCTGGTGCCAAAAAAGAAAAGGAGGTAGTGTAAGATGAAGGAGTTAGCAGAGTACATGGTGAAATCTCTGGTTGACCATCCTGAGGAAGTCAAGATTACTGAGGTGGAGAGTGAAAAGACATCCATTCTCGAAATAAGCGTAGCATCTGACGACATTGGGAAGGTAGTAGGAAAAGAGGGAAGGATAATCAAATCCTTAAGGATCATTCTATCATCATCCGCAGCCAAGAAAGGAAAAAGAGTGGTTGTAGAGATGCTTGATTGATTGAAGTAACGAGTTTCTCATAAAAGGCAGGGTCTTTGGACCCTGCCAGAACTTTCCTAACTTTTTTGAGGGGCGGAGACAATCTTCGGGTAGGCAACAAATCAAAAATTAGAGACAATAATATCCCCTTCCAACATCTTCTCCATTTTTTTGTAACTTAATCCATTATAAAAACAAAAGAATATCCCTTCCATTCTAACCCAGAGACTGCATATGTCTTGTAGGATACCATTCTCTCAGTATCTAATACCAAGTCACATTCAAACGCTAATTAAAGTTGGCTTCGTCACGGCTTATCCTTGCCACCTTGTTATTATTTTGATTGCAACTTGGTATAATGCGGTCATATTCAATCCCTTACCCAAATAAATCAGCTTTCCAAAAAAAGGGGTTAAAAAGACTATAGACTCAAGAACATTAGACTCGAGACTATACCCAAGCAAATCAAGTTTCCAAAAAAGTTATGAGTTAACTGCTCAAGGTTTAAGGTTCAAGGTTCACAGTTCAGGGTTGGAGAAGGCGACTTAAACGGTGAACCATGAACCCTGAACATTGAACTCTGACAACTCAA
>JAZDOR010000057.1:0-3738 GCA_043798435.1 bacterium | reverse complement strand
ATGGACAAGGTCATAAAATTCCCGGGCAAAATAGTTTTGGACACAACTATATCCAGGGTAATATGACCACCGCCAATCAGCCCAGACAAAGGCTGGAATCCTTGACTCTTTTTTTGTCTTTGCTGTCCCGCTGCCATATCCAGGGATGAGATACTCTTTCCCTTTGATATTCACTAATGTATCCTCATAGAAATGGAGGAAGCAGTCCTCATACTCATAGCCTGTATCCTGACAGTATTGTTGAAGCTCGGGATTCTCTTTCTCCGGTGGTGTATCTCCGCCACCTCTAAGCATAGTCAGGTCTATCTGATACCTTATTATTCTTACCTCTGGATTTATTTTCTTCCAGAACCCAAAGGGTTGTCCATCTATAGCCATATCATAATGAGCAGTCCACCATTTATACTCCTCTTCCTCATTACCCTGGCGAGAACACCTCCACCTCCAGGTTGTTTTACTTATCAGAGAAGAGGGGAATAGTGCAGGAGGAGGCTCATTCTTTGAGGTTCTCTTGACTGCAACATTTGAGGGTTCTGAGGCATTTCCTGCCTCATCCTTTACCTTTATAGCAAAGTAATAAAGTGTGTCCGGGTTGAGGTTGGTCACTACAAAGTGTTCCCATTGTCCTTGTGGTCTTGGTATTATAGGCTGAGGACTTCCCTGACAAGGGATGGCTTGATTCCAGTTTGACTCTGTTATCTCCTGGATTGAGTATCTGATATCATAAGAAGACGCTGTGCCTTCTTTCCCATCATCACCAGTGCTCGTCCAGGTCAGAAGCACACTTCTTATCGTGGGATTGGTTAGGGTAAGATCAGTAATTGGGTTAGGAGGAACGGTGTCAACCCCCCAGGCATAAGATAGACTCTGAACTAATATCAAACTGACCAATAGAATTAAATTTCTCATTCTTTCACCTCCGCGATAAATTCCTCGTTGGTTCAGGTTTGTAACCTGAACCAATCGTTTGGCTTACGAAAGAACTGTTCCGATTCAAGTTACAAACTTGAACCAACAGAGAGCAGAAGAGCTGAAATCTGGTTGCCGATAGTCAATTACCCAATAACTTATCCTGTAGCCAATCTTCTACCTTCAACCCGTCTATTCTCGCAAAATGCTTAATATTCCCGGTGACTAAGGTGGCATTATTGACCAAACATATAGCCGCTATCCTCAAATCCGGCTCTGAAAGAGATTCTCCCTTTTCCTCCAACTTTGCACGAATCCTACCATACTCCTTTGCAGATTCTTTATCAAAGGGAAGAATCTCATAAAGAGAGGGAAATATCTCCTTTTCTATCCTTTCTATAATGGATGCAGAGCTATGCAGTCGACATGCCCCATAATATAATTCCCCTACGGTAATAGTTGAGGTACATTGGAGATTAGATGATAACCCTTTAAGTTTCTCAAGGAGATTAGGTGAAGGTTGCTTTTTTATTAAATTGCTCAAGATGTCTGTATCAAACAGATATTTCATAGGGCTACCTCTCTATCTTTCAAGCTTCCTCGTAGGGAGTATATTTTTTCTAAATCTTCAACAAACTCCTGGGAATCATTGAATTTACCTACAATCTGAATAAGCCCTTTTTCTTTTTGCTTCTTACTTTGAGATAGCTCAAGATATTCCGGTTTAACTATGGCAACCATAGGCTTTCCTCTCCGGGTGATGATATATTCATCTCCTCCATAAACCACTCTACCCATCACTTCAGAAAAGCATCTTTTGGCTTCAGCTACATTTATTTCTTTAACCATTTCTACACCTCCTATAATGTCTTAATGTCATTATAACATAATAACCCGTTTTTGTCAATCAATCCAGCCATCACCTCACCTCGCAAGTAAAACTAACTGTGCCCATCTCACCCGGGGCAACCTCAGGGATTGCCCACTTTATCTTTGTGGCAGACTCACTAAGGTCTATCTGCCAACCTTCGTTATACCAATATCTAATCCCTAATCCCTCATCCCTCATCCCTTTTAGCACGCAGTGCTCCGGCAACACCTCAATGATACTAACATCCGTCACTGTCCCTTCGCCTTCGTTGGTATAAGTGATGGTATAGGTCAGTGTCCCTCCTTTGGCAATATACTTCTTATCGCAGGTCTTCTTCAGGGTGATGCAGGAGATGCCGGTTGCTGTGAAGGATTGAGTCAGGTTTGTATCTTTGATGGTTATCTGAGCTGATTTTGGTGTGAAGGTGTAGCTTGGATGGGATGTGTTGAGGGTATAAGTGCCGGGTGAAAGGAAGAACTCATAATAGCCGTCAGCCTTTGTGGTGCAGGTAGCAGAGAAACAACCGGAGAGAACCACCTTTACTCCTTCTATCGGAGCTTTATCCCCTTTCTTGATATAGCCTGTGAGGGAGTAGTATGTGGGTGTTCCTGCATCAAGACAGTAAAGGTAGTAGTTAGTACCCTTCCAGCCTACAGCATATATCCTGCCAAATCTATCCATACAAGGAGAGAAGGAGGAGAGATCCTCCCTGGCATCACTGAGTTTATATGACCACCTCAGAGTTCCATCAGATCTCAGGCAATAGAGATAGCCATCGTCTGATAGGAAGTAGATGCAGCCATCAGGGTCTATTATTGGGGATGAACGAACCTTTCCTACTGTAGGATAGCTCCATTTTAAGCTAAGGTCAGGTTTTAAGCAGTATAGGTTCTTGTCGTCTGAGCCGAAGTAGATGTTTCCAGCTTTATCAAGTGCCGGAGACGACTTTATCTTATCTTGTGTGGAGAATGTCCCTCTTAGTGTACCGTCTTCCCTGAGGCAATAAAGTATTCCATCCTCACAGCCGATATACAAGTTTCTATAAAGGTCTAAGCCAGGTGAGGAGAAGGTGTGCTGGGGAAGGTCGTATAACCATTTAAGCCTTCCATCAAGATAGAATGCCCTCACCCTTCCCTTACCATAGTTAAAGGCAACATAGACTACACCTTCCTGGCTGATTGCCGGTGAGGTATAATCATTGCCATAAACATTATACTCCCATCTTAATCTGCCTTCCGGGGTTAAGGAGTAGAACTTGCCAACGAATGTTCCCACATAAATATTCCCCTCAGAGTCAATGGCCGGGGATGAGAAGATGAAGGCGTTTAAGCGGGACCTCCATGTCCCTGTGCCATCAGGATTGATTGCATTAAGATTACAGGCTTCATAAGAGTCGCCTATATAGATTGTGCCATTTGGTGCTATGCTTGGTGCTGAGTAACATAGCTTGCTACTCTCAGGGATGAGATACCTCCAGGTGATGCTTCCTGTTGGATTTATAGCATAGAGCTCGGTTTTTCCAGGAAAGTATATAGTTCCATCCTGGGCTATAGCCATAGAGAAGTTGTAACTGTATGCAGCAGGAAGCTTCCAGGCTTCCTTTGGTTCTGATAGCCCCTTATATGGAGACTGACCTGTTCTCTGGTAGTTTCCTTTGGATGTCTGCCATGGGATGCCCCCTGTTGTCTCGGCTGAAATAAGGTTTGATATTTGAGAGATATTTCCTGATGCATCCTTTGATGTAAGGGCAAAATAGTAGGTTGTGTTGCTAAGGAGGCAGTTTACAGTGAATCTTTCTATCCCTTCTGGCTTTGGTATTATGGTCTGAAAGAGCTCAGGAGATGCCTCAAAGTTATTCCGGTCTATAGGAAGATATGAGTATCTGAGGTCATAAGAGGAAAGGTCATCAGCAGGGGATGTCCAATTCAGGGTGATGGAGTTTGAGGTGATTTCAGTAC
>JAZDOR010000045.1:0-20542 GCA_043798435.1 bacterium | reverse complement strand
GCGAAGTATTTGATCTTATCTTCAGAAATAGGTTGCATACATATTATATATCGGCATATTATGTATAAACCTTAAGTATTTTTTCAAAAGTTCAAAAAGTTTAGCTAATCCCTATTGTAGGGTGCGAAATATGGGAATTTGATAGTTTTTATTATTTGAACACAATATTATTCATTTTTCGCGTATTTTCGCGTATTTCGTAGTTTATAATTACGAAATTTTTTCTTGACGAAGATAGCTTTTGATAGTATAGTTTCTCAAAAGTGACAGTCGCTCATAAAGAGGGTGACTTGTCTAAGGAGGTAAAAAAATGAAAAAGGGTATTTGTTTGGCATTGATGATGGGAAGTCTTCTCTTTGGAGAAGAAAAAAGGCTGGTGATGAATGGTTCTCTGGGATTTTCTGTGAAGAAGACAGATATGGACAATAAGAAACTTTCCGAGTATCCAGAAGACCTGTCTTATGGGATGGATATGGCTCTCATTGGAAAATTTGGCAACCAGACTATCGGTGGTATCTTAAGCCTTACTTATGATGACCTCAAGAAGACTGATATTGAGAACATCAATCTCAACCTTTCCGCAGAAAAACTGGATTTAACCATAGGGGATGTATCTGAGAGCCCATCCTTACTTGCCCTTGATACTGTTGATCTGAGAGGTGTTATTGGAAAGACTCAAAGAGCAAATAAGAATATGATGCTCTTTATAGGCAGGTCGCAAGAAAAGGATGAAAAATATGGGCAATACAGCCAATACCTTGGCGGCTTCAGCATAGACACAACGATAAATAAGGTAAGATTGGGTGGTGTATATCTGGACGCAAAGGATGATAAGAACTCCATCTCCTCGTCAACCACATCTCCTGTCTCTAACCAGGTGATGGGGCTAAACTTATCTATTCCTATCAAAGAAGCACTCTCTTTGGATGCAGAGGTCTGTTTTTCAAGATACGATACTAATACAAAGACATCTGGAGATTGCGACCAAAAAGCCTTCAAAATATCTGGTCAGACCCAAAAGGAGAATCTTGAGGTTTCAGGGGAGTATTCTTATGTTGAGCCAAATTTCTATAGTGCCGGGAATACCTCTCTTTCCACTGATAAAAAGGGTGGTGAGATTTCCTTAGAATATTCAAAGGGGATATATAAAGGGGGTCTTTTATGTAACTTCTATGACAACAATCTGGATAAAAACAAGAGCTATACTACAAGGACAAAGGAGACTGATATAAGTTTTTCTCTCTCTCCAAAGAGATTCCTTGAGGAGGCAGAAATTGAATATGAGATAACAGGGGATAAAGCCAAAACTACAAATAGAGAGAACCGAACCCTCTCTCTTTCCATCTCCAGGGCTTTCAGCGGAATAGACTCATCTCTAAGCTATGAAAGGGGAAAAGTGGATGATAAGGTGAATAATAGTGGGGATTCTAAGAGCTCTCTCTATTCTTTGAATATGTCTGGTGATATAAGAAAAGACCTCTCCACTTCCCTGTATCTCTACTCCTCTATTTATAACCAGACCACGAAACAAAGGTCAGACTCATATTCAGTATCCCTGACCTATGAACCTGAGAATCAGGTTAGAATTACGCCATCCTATAACTTCTGTGAGACCAAAGAGGCAGGGAACCGAACACTTTTAGAAAGAACTTTCTCCTTAGAGTCCACATGGTATCTTTCTTCCAAACATCAACTTATAGTGGCTGGCAGAGAGATGAAGAAGAAAGATCTCATCACGCCATCTAATGACTATCAGGGAACCCAGGCAGAACTGAAACTCACCACATTGTTTTAATCATATAGGAATTCCTTTTTTTAATCTGTGGATTTAACTTGATTGTATAAGAATTTCCTTTTGGACGCAGATAAACGCAGATTTAAAAGATTTTTTATCCTGATAATCTGCGAAAATCTGCGTCCCATTTTAATTTGATGAAAGTTTGTGTTGTTGGAGCGACTGGGGCTGTGGGCAGGAAGATGATAGAGGTGCTTCTTGAGAGAAAGTTTCCTCTCACGGAGCTTTTTCTTTTTGCCTCAGAAAGGTCTGCTGGAAAGAGACTCACCTTTGAAGATACAGAGATTACCGTCCAAAAACTTGAACAAAATTCAGGAAAAGGGATAGATATTGCCCTATTCTCTGCAGGTGCGTCTGTATCTAAAGAATTTGCTCCTTACTTTGCTAAGGATGGAGCCGTGGTTATTGACAACTCCTCAGCCTTCAGGATGGATACTGATGTGCCTCTTGTTGTTCCTGAGGTGAACCCCGAGGATATAAAATGGCACAAAGGGATTATTGCCAACCCTAATTGTTGTGCCATACCTATGGTTGTTGCCCTTTCGCCACTCCATAAGAAAGCAGGGATAAAGAGAATAGTTGCCTCAACATACCAGTCTGTTTCAGGTGCAGGTCAGAAAGGTATTGAGGAATTGAAGGCACAACTTCAAAATAGAATAGAACCCAAAGTCTTTTCTTCTCAGATAGCATTCAATGTCGTTCCGCACATAGACTCATTTCTTGAGAATAGATACACAAAAGAAGAAGCGAAGATAATGGAAGAGGCAAAAAAGATTCTGCATTCAGATTTTGGAATCACTATAACTGCTGTTAGGGTTCCTGTCTTTGTTAGCCACTCAGAATCAGTAAATGTAGAATTTGATGAGCCTCTGACAGAGAAAGAGGCGAAAGATATCCTGATGTCTGCAGAAGGCGTAGTAGTTTGTGATGACCCTGACCAGCTCAAATATCCATACCCTATCCTGACAGAAGGAAGGGATGAGGTCTTTGTGGGCAGGATACGGCAGGATTTTTCCATACCAGACAACCGTGCCTTAAATCTATGGATAGTGGCAGACAACCTGAGAAAGGGAGCAGCGACAAATGCTGTCCAGATTGCAGAAAAATTACTTAAAGAAGAATACAGAATTCAGAATACAGAATTCAGAATTAAGAATATTCTGACTCCTGAATTCTGACTCCTGTATTCTAATTCCTGACTTCTGACTCCTGAATTCTGTATTCTATTTTCTTTGCAATGACCAGAAGAGATTTTATAAAGCGAACAGCTGTTGGTCTTGGTGGAGTAGGAACAGGGGCAGGCTTACTCTGTGCCCTATCTCCTGAAAAAGATGAGGAGGAGGAAAAAGAAGAGCTTGAGGCTGTTCCGATAAAAGAAAAGAACATAGAGCTTGGCAAATGGGCAAAAGAGGGTTATTTCTATTCCAAGCTCTCTGGGCAAAAGGTGCGGTGCAAAAAATGTCCACACAGATGCCTCCTCAAGAAGAACTATAGGGGTGCCTGCCGAACAAATGTCAATAAAGATGGGGTTCTCTATACTAAATCCTATGGCAACCCCTGTGTTATCAATATTGACCCCATTGAAAAGAAGCCCTTCTACCATTTTCTGCCTGCCACCAAGGCATTCTCCCTTGCCACAGCAGGATGCAACCTGAGGTGCCACTACTGCCAGAACTGGGACATATCCCAGAAAAAACCAGAGGAGACAAGGAACTATGATTTGCCCCCAGAAAAGTTAATAGAGGTTGTTATCGGCGAGAGGAGCAAAGACCCTTTGGTTAAATCTATTGCCTACACCTACAGCGACCCTGTTGCCTTCTATGAGTATATGATTGATACCAGTATCTTAGCCAAAAAGCAGGGAATCTATAATGTAGTCGTTACCGCAGGATACATAGAGAAGAACCCACTAAAAAAACTGATAGGCGTTAGCGACGCCATAAAGATAGACCTGAAGGGGTTTGATGAGGATTTTTATAAGAAGGTCTGTTCAGCAGAGCTTGAGTATGTTATAGATGCTTGTGAGATTGTGGCAGAATCAGGTTGTTGGTTTGAGATAGTCAACCTTGTTGTTCCCACCCTGAATGATAACCCGAAGCAGATAGAGAAGATGTGTGGTTGGTTGGCTTCTGTCTCT
This sequence comes from bacterium, assembly GCA_043798435.1. Taxonomy (GTDB): domain Bacteria; phylum UBA9089; class UBA9088; order UBA9088; family JAGUXG01; genus JAGUXG01. The sequence goes on along the minus strand of JAZDOR010000045.1, from coordinate 16,610 downwards.
ACTGACATCCCCCTTCACTTTTCCAGGTTCTCCCCTCAGTATAAATTGCCCAACCTTCCGCCAACACCCTTTGACAGCCTTTATAATGCCTATAAGATTGCTAAGGATTGCGGCATAAAGTATGTCTATATTGGAAATGTCCAGCCAGGCGAGTGGTCAAACACATACTGCCCAGTCTGCAAGAAGCTCTTAGTTGAAAGGCAGGGCTATACCCTGGCACAGAATCTGATAAAAGACAGCAAATGCTCCTATTGCAAGACAAAGATACCTGGAGTCTGGAACTAAGGAGCTGTATTGCTATCCTTCCTGATGTGACATAGATTTGCAGGGTCTTTCTGGTTAAAAAGGGTATCATTCAGGTGTAAAAAAGGAGATATGTGAGGGGATAAGGGGATTATTTGAGGGGATAAGAGGATATTATTCTAAATTATCTCCTTATCTCCTTACATTATCTCCTTATCCCCTTACACTTCTGATACATAGCCTGAACGGTTACCCTAAATCTCTTGTTTGGCTCGGACTGGGAAGTTGGTCAGGTTCACACCTAAAGAGGCATATTTATCCGCATTGCCCGATATTATCTCATCTCCCCGTATCACTGCCCATTCACCTTCAGGTAAAGGGTAAATGGTCAACCTCTCTTCTCCGGTCTTGAGATCCCAGAGCTTGATAGTGTTATCCCAAGAGCCTGAGGCGATGAGCCCTGCCTCAGGGGATATGGCTACGGAAGCAACAGAAGATTCATGTCCTTTAAGGGTATTAAGCAACATGCCTGTTTTTATCTCCCAGAGCTTGATAGTGCTATCCTGAGAGCCTGAGGCGATTATCTCAGGGGATATGGCTACTGAATAAACAGAAGATTCATGTCCTTTGAGGGTATTGAGCAACATGCCTGTTTTTATCGTCCAGAGCTTGATAGTGTTATCATGAGAGCCTGAGGCAATGAGCCCTAGCTCAGGGGATATGGCTACTGAATTAACACCAGATTCATGTCCTTTGAGGGTATTGAGCAACATGCCTGTCTTTATCTCCCAGAGCTTGATAGTGTTATCCAAAGAGCCTGAGGCGATGAGCCCTGCCTCAGGGGATATAGCTACTGAAGTAACAGAATCTTCATGTCCTTTGAGGGTATTAAGCAATCTGCCTGTCTGAAGCTCCCAGAGCTTGATAGTCTTATCAGCCGAGCCTGAGGCGATGATCCCGGCCTCAGGGGATATGGCTACTGAAGTAACAGCATATCTATGCCCTGCCAGGACCCTCGGGAGCAGGTCCTTTATTTGATGGGACGAAAGATGTGCTGAATCTTCAGGCAAAATTAGAATCGAGTCCTTGAATTGCTCAGGGGAAGCGGATGTCTCTTTTAGATTGCATTTTAAGAAACCTGCCCCATCAAGGAGGCTTGAGTTAAGATTAGAGCCACTAAGGTCTGTCAAGGTGAAGGTAGCGAATCTAAGATTGGCTTCTTTAAGATTTGCCCTCATTAGTTTTGAGTTCAGGAATCTGGATGAGGTCAGGTCTGCCCCTTGAAAAGAGGCAGCCTCTGCCTGCACACCCTCCCAGGTTGAGCCCTGAAGGTTTGTCTGCTCAGCCTGGAGAGAATTGGCTATGAGATTGGTAAATCTTGCCTCACTCAAGTTCGCCCCTACAAAACTTGCATCTGACAGGTCGCAGTCAATAAATCGAGCCCCCTTTAGATTGGCATGCTCAAATAATGAGTTCTGTATGACCATAGATTTGAAGACAAAACCCGGCAGTTGGGCATTGGAGAGAGAGAACCTTTGGGGCAAGGGCGAAGACTCCGGAGATAACTCCCTCCATTTCAATAGAAGGAGCAGGGCATTTTCACTGATTTGCGGCTGGTATGCCTCTTCAAGTATCCTTTCAATGGTTTTTTTACTCTCCTCTGTGCTATACGAACCCCGAACCCCGAACCCCGAACCCCGAACCGTTCTTTTACTCTCCTCCGGGTTATACCCTCTTGAGTCAGGGGTCTTGAGAAGTCCCAAGACAAATTCAGCAATTTCATTAGAGATTTTTGGTATGGCAAGTGGGGCAGGATTTGCAGAGGATAAAGAGCTGGCAATTCGTCTGGCAATAAAGAATTCCTGAAATGAGCGGTGCTGAAAGCGGAAGAAGCCTTTGCCATACGCATCACCCTGCTCACTCCAGCCAAGAAAGGTGGCGGTTCTAATATCAGTCTTGAATTGCTCAAGGCTGTCAAGGGATATGCCCGGGAATCCGGGCAGGATATTCTCCTCAACCCACCTGTCAATCGTATCTATGTGTTCGGTCTGGCTCTGTTTTTTCCAGAGGTCAAGGGCTATATCCTCCATACATTCTGCCTTCATATTGCCCGGGATTTTGTGCCTTAAGTAGTCCCTGCGAATCCATTCTTTAACGGCTAATTCATATAAAGAGGCTGAGGTTATTTCCACCCCTTTCTCCTTTAACTCAATAATCTCCCGGACATGCTCCTCAATTAAAGAGAGCAGGAAGGGTCTTTTAGCCAGGTCAGAGATGTTGTATATACCTTTGAGGGTATTCCATAACTCCTCTGCCTTATCCCCAAAGCATTTCTTTAAGTATGCCAGAATCTGTTCTTCTGTAAAACTATTTAAGAAGGCGAATTGAAAATCCCCACGGCGAAACCCAGCTTTTCTCGCCTCAGTCAACTGGGTATCAGCATCATCCATATCCCGAAAGTAATGTGTTCGGCAGGCAATCATTACCTTTCCAGCAAACCTTGATGAAATTTGCATCTCCTCCAGAGGGGATTCTCTTTCCGGTCTTATCCCTTGCCCATCGTTTAAGGCTAACCTTTGTTTAAATTTTACCGCTATATCTCTTCCTTCCAGGGTAACACCCCTTCGTATCTGCTGCCAGAAATGGAGTGCCCTCGCAGGGGTAAAACCTACGGCTTTTTCATCAATACTATCTATTATCAACAAAACCTTTCCTGAATGAACAAGCCCCAGAACATCTTTGCCGTTAATTCCAGGTATCCCCTGTCCTTTCAGGGTATTTTCAATCATTTCCTCAAGGGAAGGCATCTGCATCTCATTAGGTAGGTCAAGAAACTTCAGGTCAAGATATAGGGGGATTGGAAGTTTTGTTCCTTTTTCTAATAGATGCCTGGTAAACATCCTACAAAGAAAGGTTTTGCCCATTCCCAGGTCACCTAACACAGCACAGAAAGGGAATTGCGGATAGTTTGTCAGCCACTTTTCCAAAAAAGCAATGGCATCATCATCGCCTGCATCTGTTGTTAGAATTGGTGGAATCCATTTTCCTTCTGAATACTTTCCCTCCACTGCAGTTGGTGGAATCCATTTCCTTTTTGAATACTTTCCCTCTGGGAGCAAGTCTTTCTCCAGATTTCTATCTATTTTCTCTATGAGTGAGTCTTTCTCCAGATTTCTACCCATTTTCATCAGAAGCTCCTCATATCTGTCAGATGGGTGATGCGGGGATGTCGGTGGTTGAGGGATATTACAAATAATGTATGCCCCTTTAATCCCTGACTCATTGGGAGGCATTAAGTATTTTGTGAACCCCTCTTTACAGGTTACAGCATATCCCTGAATGTAAAGCTCACCATATTCTTCTTTCCAGTTATTTCTCAAAAATTCAATCCACTCAGGACGCTCTAACCCTTCTATGACAAATGGCTTGCCATTCTGACGATATTTGGCTAACTCTGCAATGGTATCTGATGGAGATGCATTTGAGAGGGATTTTAGTAACTTCTGGGAGGTATCCTTGGATATCTTAACCATCTTTGCATAAGCCTTCAAATCACGGCGAACAAGGTTTGACATCTCCTCAGAGTCATCCAGGGCAATGCTGAAGTTATAGGTATGGCACAATTCGATGACCCTTTTAATCTTGTCCTCATTAATCTTCTCGTTTACCTCCAGGAGTATCTTGTCCTGGCAAGCAAGATACCTGCTAAAGATCTTACCGCTATTTTCAGGTGAAAGGAACTCAGAAGAAAACAGTTCATTGTCAAGGTTTACAGTAAAGACAATGGCATCTGCCCCTCGTATCCCATCCCTCCTTGTCCACCACCCTCTTAGGTCCTGTGCAACGCACAAAGAGAGGATAAAAAAGGTGATTCTTGGTATCTCTTCAGGGATGCCTAACCTCTGGCATTCCTCTATAACCTGAAAGAAGATTTGACCATTTCCACTTATGCCAAGTGTCTCAAATCCCATGGTAATAGATTCTGGCTCACAAGGAAATACCTTAGTAAATGGCTCTAATTTTATAGAAAGGTTGATGATGAAATCTTTTGCTTCTTCAGTGAGCTTTTGCCAGTCATCATTAAAATTCGAGGTAAAGAAGTTTTTAATCTCATCAGGGTAAGTGATTGTTTTTAAGGGAAGGGAAAGTGATGGTACCTGATATTTAACAGGCAGATAATCAATATTGCTTTCCAGGTCTTTAACTACCTTTTCATTCACCTTATCCATTAGTGGCACCTCACCTTTAACCATCACCTTCCGTTCCTTTAGTTCAGCCTTTGGGTTTTCAATATCTAATTCTAAGGATACATTGCCTTGTTTAGCGGCTTTTTTGACCCTGTCTCTAAACTTACGGAAATCACTAAGTCCATCATTCAATTCCTTATCAGGGAACAGGGTTTGGACGACAGTTAGCAGGGGGAGAGCAGTGTTATCTAAGAATAACGGGCGAAGTAAGGCAAGCCGGCTATTGTCCGTTTGCCCGAGTTTGTAGGTGTCCAGCAATTGTTTTATTCTGGTGTCTGGTTGAGATAATTTTTCTAACATAGTAGCACCTCCTGAAAATTGTGAGAGATTTTTCCTAAGGCATATATTCGTAAAGGGGTTTGCTTGTTTGCCCCAATACCTGTTTGATGCCCTCTCTAATAAATAGCATTTGACCTGTAACCAAAGTAATCTTGGTCTCAGGAATGGTTTCAACATTGACGATCTGATCAGGATTGACAAAGATTTCAGAGCCATTTTGAAGTGTTAGTTTGGTTAGTTGATTCATTTTAATCACCTCCTTGGTAACAAGTATACCACTCATCATTTTTGGATTTGTCAAATCTTTTTTTAATTTTTTTGACGGGTCAAAGATTTATCAAAATATATCGTAATTACTCAGGTTCATGGTTTTAAGACTCACAGTTCAAGGTTAGAGAACAATGAAGGAAGAAAGCAGGGCTTTCAACCCTGAACCTTGAACTGTGAACTGTGAACCTGACAACCTGAATAGTTACGAAAAGCCTCTATACACTTACTGGTTGACAGTACATGCCGAAATAAGCATAATATGTGTATAATTGTGTTGAGAATAATAAATGAAGCTAATCCCATTTTTTATTGCCCTTTCCTGCTATCTTCTCACCCTTACCCCATCTGTTGACCTTCATGACTCAGGGGAGATGGTTTCTGCTGTCTGGCTTCTCGGCATATCCCACCCTCCAGGATACCCTCTTTATTGCCTGTTTGGAAAGTTATGGACAGGCATCATTCCCTTTGGAAATATCGCCTACAGGATGAACATCTTTTCAGCAGTAGCCGCCTCCTTAGCCGCAATGTTTGTCTATCTTATCACCAGAAAACTCATCCCTCATCCCTCATCCCTCATCCCTTCTTTCATTGCCTCTATGGTCTTTGCTTTCTCTCGGATCTTCTGGCAGCAGGCAACCTTTGCTGAGAAATATACCCTGAACGCCTTCTTCCTCTCCTTACTTATCTTCATTCTACTCAAATGGCAGAAGGCAGTTCAAGGTTCTAAGTTCAAGGTTCAAGGTTCAGAAAATCCAAAACATAGAACTTTGAACATAGAACATAGAACCTATCTTTACTTGTTTGCTTTTGTCATAGGATTAAGTTTTACCCACCACCTCCAAACTATCTTCATCGTTCCATCTGCAATCTTTCTCATCTTAACTACATTATGGAACCACAGAGACACAGAGACACAGAGAAAGAAGAAAAATCCACAGATTTCACAGATTTCACAGATTTTTTCAATCCGCAATTCGCAATCCGCAATCCGCAATTTTTTTATCCTCTTTGCTTTTCCTCTATCCCTTTATCTCTACCTTCCCATCCGTGCCTCTACTCATCCTGCGGCAAACTGGGGCTCACCAGACACACTTACAAGGTTTATCAACCATATTACAGCAAAGGAGTACGGACACTACTTTGCCCCAACTGACCAGTGGCTTAGCAACCTTATCTCCCATATTTCTCAATTTTTCTCCCATCAATTTACCTTGCCTTTGCTCATCATTGGTCTGATTGGTGCTGGTTTTCTTTTTGCGAAAAACAAAAAGCTGTTTGTCTTCTTTTCCCTCATCATCTTATGTGATATCCTGAATTCCATAAGGTATACAATCCATAACATAGAGGATTACTACATCCCAACATTCCTGGTTCTCAGTATCTTCATCGGCTATGCAGTTTATTCATTTGGGTTCTTTCTTTCAAAAAGACTTTCTACTTTCTACTTTCTACTTTCTACTCTCATCATTACCCTTCCATTCTTGAGCAACTACTATTGCTGCAATAGAGGCAGGGACTTTTACAGCTATGATTATGGCATGAACATCTTGCGACCCTTACAGAATAATGGCATCCTTCTTATTATGGGCGATACCTTTGCTTTTCCCTTGTGGTATCTCCATTTTGTAGAGAGGGCAAGGGATGATGTCAGTTTGATAGATAAGCTCGAACTGAGATATGACTGGTATTGTGGGCAAATGAAGGAAATGTATCCTGAATTGGGATTTGCCTGGACAGAGAATAGGACCGCCTCCCCTGAGCTTATCGGCACAAGATTTCTGGATATTGTCAATAAGAATGGCTTTGCCAGACCCATCTATGTTCCGCTTCCATTTGCTGAGGAAGCAAAAGCAGGTTATGACCTTATTCCAGAGGGAATCTGCCATAGAATTATCAGCAAGGGTGCTGATACTGCATTAGAGATAAAAAAGGGTGAATTCAGTTTCAAGATACGAAATACAGGTGTTTTTATGGAGGAGAGAACAAGGAACAACTGGGACAATTATTTTATAGGGTATGAGTCAAGGGCAGGCTTTTTGGCAGAAAGAAGGTTTTATGATGAGGCAATTGGCTATTACCATAAGGCTTTGATTCTTGACCCCAAAAGGCCAGGTTCCCTTTATAGTTTAGGTCTTGTTTATAAGGATAAGGGAGAGCTTGATGAGGCTCTGAAGATATTCAAAGCCCTTGGGGATAGGGCTGATGGACACTATGGCCTGGGAATGGTCTATCAGAAGAGGGGTGAGTTCGACAAGGCTATCTTGGAGTATAAAAAAGCGATTGAACTTGACCCAACAAAGATATTCCTCCATCACAGCCTTGGTGCGGTCTTATTGGAGATGGGAAATTATGAAGAAGCGGTCTCTGCTTTCAAGGGAGCCATATCTTACCAGCCAAATGACCCAAGCACCTACTATAACCTTGGGATCACCTACTGGAAGATGGGCAAAACAGATGAGGCAATATCTGCCTATAGAAAGGTGCTTGAGCTTAACCCGAGCTTTCCTGGAGCAAGTGCAAGCCTCCAGTCCCTTTTAGGTATACCGAGAATAAATCAGCCCTTCCAAAAAAGTGGTTAAAGAAGGTAACACTTTAACCACCTGAAGTAAAATAACCTTTGGAAACTGAGAAGAAAGAATCTAAGGAAGTGAGTAAAAATAACTTCCATATATTGCGTAGGATTTTGTTTCGTATTCAAGGCGTGCCAAAGGGCGCATAGCAACGTTATGTAACCTTTGGCACAACGCAGAAGACTGAGCAAAAGACAAGCAAGATGTGGAAGTTATTTTTACTTACTGACTAATCCACTTTTCATACAAGGAAGGTATTTGGCGAAGGATTCAATCTATCTCTGAGTGGTGAATATTTGGTATCGGAAGATTTTAGCCCTCAGAGTTATTAAACCTGCATTCTTTTAATAGTTGCAATTTGGTATAGATAATGAATAAAATATAACTATGAAAAAGGCACTGATTACTGGAATCACTGGTCAAGATGGCTCATATCTGGCTGAATTTCTGCTGGACAAGGGCTATGAGGTTTATGGAATCATCAGAAGGTCCTCGTCCTTTAATACAGGTAGAATAGAACATATTTATCAGGATCCTCATGAAAAGGGCGTCAGGCTCCATTTGGTCTATGGAGATATGAATGATGCCAGCAGTCTAAATAAGATTATTCGCACAATAAAGCCTGATGAGATATATAACCTTGGTGCTCAATCACATGTCAAGGTTAGCTTTGAGATTCCAGAGTATACAGGAGAGATTGTTGCTTTAGGCACAACAAGGCTTTTGGAGGCAATAAGAGAGGCAGAGATATCCCCAAAGTTCTATCAAGCCTCATCTTCAGAGCTTTTTGGAAACACCCCACCACCACAAAATGAAAAGAGTCCATTCTATCCAAGGTCTCCGTATGCGGCAGCTAAGGCTTATGCCTTTTATATGGTCAAAAATTATAGGGAGGCTTATGGCTTGTTTGCTTGCAATGGGATTCTCTTTAATCACGAATCCCCAAGAAGGGGAGAAACCTTTGTTACGAAGAAGATAACCAGGGCGGCAGCCAGGATAAAATTAGGAAAGCAAGAGAAACTCTATCTGGGTAACCTCGAGGCAAAGAGGGATTGGGGTTATGCACCAGAATTTTGCGAGGCGATGTGGTGTATCTTGCAACAAAAGGAGCCAGATGACTATGTTATAGCTACTGGCGAGACACATTCTGTCCAGGAGTTTGTTGAAGAGGCTTTTTCTCATTTAGGGCTCAACTGGCAAGATTATGTCCAGATAGACCCTCAGTATTTCCGGCCCACAGAGGTTGACCTTTTAATTGGTGATACCAGCAAAGCCAAAGAAAAGCTCGGTTGGCAACCAAAGGTCACCTTTAAGGAGTTGGTCAAGATAATGGTAGATGCAGATATGGAACAGGCGAAGAAGGAGATAGTAAGCGTTCAGCCTATTTATCAAAGAGTGTAAGAAGGGGGATAAGGAGATAAGAAAAGATATGGAGATAATAAAATATAATTATTTAATAATATCCCCATCTCCTTAATCTCCACATCTCCTTTTCTTACACTACCTGAACGGTTACAGGAGATACGATGAGCTTTTGGAAAGATAAGAGGGTTATTGTTACTGGTGGAGCAGGGTTCTTGGGTTCTTATATCACAGAAAAATTGAAGGAAAGGGGATGCTGTGAGATACTTATTCCAAGAAGAAGGGATTATGACCTTGTCAGAGAAGCAGATGTAGAAAGGCTTTATAAAGACGCAAAGGCTGATATAGTCATTCACCTGGCCGCAGTAGTTGGAGGGATTGGGGCTAATCTTGAAAATCCTGGAAAATTCCTTTATGAAAACTTAGTTATGGGTGCAATGATGATAGAATATGCCAGGAGGAATAATATCAAAAAGTTTACTGCCATTGGCACGATATGTGCCTATCCAAAGTTTACGCAAGTTCCATTCAAGGAAGATGACCTATGGAATGGGTATCCTGAGGAGACTAATGCACCTTATGGATTGGCAAAGAAGATGATGTTGGTGCAATCTCAGGCATACCGAGAGCAGTATGGGTTTAATTCCATATTTCTTCTTCCTGTCAATCTCTATGGTCCAGGAGACAATTTTGACCTGAGTTCATCCCATGCGATTCCTGCTATAATTAGAAAATGCGTAGATGCCATCAATAGAGGAGATACAGAGATTGTAGTCTGGGGAACAGGGAAGCCAACCAGAGAGTTCTTTTATGTTGAGGACTGTGCTGAGGGAATCCTTTTGGCTACAGAACACTACAACAAGAGTGAACCAGTAAATCTTGGGGCTGGGATGGAGATAAGCATTAAAGATTTGGTAGATGTGATTACAGGGTTGACTGGATTTTCTGGAAAAATAATTTGGGATGTAGCCAGGCCAGATGGACAGCCAAGAAGGATGCTTAACACAGAAAAAGCAGAAAAAGAGTTTGGATTTGTCTCAAAGACGAGTTTTGAAGAGGGCCTAAAAAAGACGATAGAGTGGTATAAGAAAAAATAGATATTAGAAGGGTTGAGCATAGAATAGTGTCCCCTTATCTCCATATCCCTTTTCTTGTAAGTGTTCAGCCTATTTATCAAAGAGTGTAAGAAGGGGGATAAGAAGATAAGAAAAGATATGGAGATAATAAATTAATTATTTAATAATATCCCCTTATCTCCTTAATCTCCACATCTCCTTTTCTTACACTACCTAAACGGGTACGGTATAAAGATGACAAAACAAGAAAAGATAGCCTATTTTGATTCTATTGCTCCAGATAGGGATAGGTGGAAAAAGAAAAATAGTCATTACTACTCTGAATTAGAGGCATTCTTAAGGTTTGTTATACCGCCAGACTCCTCTGTTTTAGAGATAGGTTGTGGCACAGGGGACTTTATTGGTCATCTGAAACCAAAGCGAGGTGTAGGAATAGACTTCAGCCAAAAGATGGTAGAGATAGCTGAAAAAAAGTATCCTGAATACACCTTTCTGATTGATGACGCTGAGGATTTGCATCTCATAGAGAAGTTTGATTATGTGATTATGTCAGACTTAGTCGGTCATCTCACGGATGTCTGGCAGGCATTCAGATGTTTACAGAAGGTAACAAAGGAAGAGACAAGGGTGGTCATTACCCAATTCAACTACTTTTGGGAACCACTCCTCAGGTTGGGAGAAAAGATAGGGTTAAAGATGCCCCAATATTATCAGAACTGGCTCTCTTTAGAGGATATAGAGAATCTGCTTAATCTTAATGGCTATGAGGTGGTTCAGAAAGGCATGAGGCTTCTCTTTCCCAAAAAGATTCCCTTGTTCTCTAACCTATTGAATCGCTTTATCGCCAAATTGCCTATCATAAGGCATCTATGTTTGGTAGAATATATAGTGGCTAAAGAGAATCCAAGAAGTGGAACAAAAGGGTATTCTTGTTCTGTTATCATTCCCTGCAAAGATGAGGCTGGAAACATTGAAGGGTGTGTGGAGAGAACACAGGATATGGGGACTCATACCGAGCTTATCTTTGTTGATGGAAATTCTACGGATGGAACTATTGAGAAGATAGAGGGTATGATACAGAAATATAAAGGAAAGAGGGATATTAAGTTGATTCATCAAGGCTCAGGTAAAGGAAAGGGTGATGCTATGAAAAAGGGGTTTGCAGTCGCAACAGGGGATATCTTGTTTATCCTTGATGCTGACCTGACAGTTCCTCCAGAAGACCTGCCAAAGTTTTATTTAGCCATAGCAGAAGGAAAGGGTGAGTTTATTAATGGCACGAGGCTTGTCTATCCGATGGAGAAACAGGCAATGAGAACCCTTAATTTGATAGCCAATAAGCTTTTTGGCATCATCTTCACCTGGCTCCTTGAGCAGAGAATAAAGGATACACTATGCGGAACTAAGGTGCTTTTCAGAAGGGATTATGAGAGGATTGCTCAAAACCGAAGTTTTTTTGGAGACTTTGACCCATTTGGAGATTTTGACATTCTTTTTGGAGCAGCCAAGTTGAACTTAAAGATTGTGGAGATACCAATAAGATATAGAGAACGGACCTATGGAGAGATAAAGATACAGAGGTTCAAGCATGGGCTTCTTCTTTTGAAAATGACATTTGTTGCCTTCAGGAGGTTGAAGCTTAATTGATAAAAAAGGTTGTTGGGTGGTTGAAATTACCTGAGGCAAGAAATATCAAAGACTTAGATGCAGTCTCAACCACAAAGCTGCATGGCCAGATTATTCAAAGAAAAGGATTCTTAAAAAAGCTTTATGTTGATTTTTACAAGGAGCTCGCCATATCAGCAAGAGGGCTTGATGGATCGTTGATTGAGTTAGGAAGTGGCGGAGGGTTTCTAAAAGAAGTCATTCCCGATATCATCACCTCTGATATTCTTCCTGTTCCCGGAATAGACCTATGTTTCTCGGGTCTAAAGATGCCTTTTCCTGACCAAACCGTTTCTGCCTTTTTTATGATTGATCTTCTGCATCATCTTCCAGATTCTGCTGCGTTTTTTAAGGAAGTAGAAAGGTGCCTGAAGATAGGTGGAAGATGTGTGATGATAGAACAAACCAATACATTATGGGCCAGGTTTATCTATCAAAACTTTCATCATGAGGAATTTTTGCCTGATGCAGGATGGGGTTTTGAAGGCAGCAGACCATTAAGTGATTCCAATGGAGCTATTCCCTGGATTATCTTTTGTCGTGATAGAGAGAGGTTTGAGAAAGAGTTCCCAAATTTGAAGATTGCCCATGTATCCTTTTCAGTCCCGTTTCGCTACCTCTTAAGCGGCGGCCTCTCAATCAGAAGCCTTGTTCCTTCTTTTCTTTATGAAGTAGTAAAGGCAGTAGAGTTTATTCTTTCACCACTTAATAGATATTTGGGAATGTTCATGAGGATTGAGTTGATAAGATGCAGATAAAAAGGAGTTTGATAAAAGATATTAAAATATCAATTGTTATTCCTTCACACAACGAAGAAAAAAATGTTCAGATATTGGCAAATAAATTGGTGGATACCTTAAAAGATTGCTATGATTATGAAATAATCTTTGTTGATGATGGAAGCACAGATAACACCTTGAGTGAACTCAAAGAACTGAATAAAAAGAATAATAAGATTCATTATATATCATTTTCCAGAAACTTCGGGCATCAAAATGCTTTAAGGGCAGGATTGGATTGTATCACCGGAAGTTGTGCAATATCAATGGATGCTGATTTGCAACATCCAGTAGAATTGATTCCGCAGATGATTGACAAATGGATTGAAGGATATGGCATTGTCTATACTATCAGAAAAGAGAATAAAAAAGATTCTTTTTTTAAGCGAAAAACTGCCCATATCTTTTACAGAATAATGAACTATATGTCAGGTTTAAGATTAGAAAGGGGATCTGCAGATTTTAGGCTCATGGATAAATCCGTTGTGGAGGTTTTAAGGAATTTCAAAGAGATGAATATTTTTTATAGGGGAATTATCTCTTGGCTTGGTTTTAAGCAATATGGTATAAGCTATTTTCCAAATGAACGCTTGCACGGAAAAACAAAATATACTATAAAAAAGATGGCTCTGCTTGCCTTTAATGGTATCACTTCATTCAGTATATTGCCACTTCAAATTTCTACTGTTTTAGGGGCTGCCATTTCATTTTTAGCATTCAGTTATGGCATTTATGCAATTATCATAAAAATAGTTGCAAATAAAGCAATTTCAGGATGGGCATCTGTAATGGTAGGTGTTTTCTTTTTAGGGGGAATACAGTTATTGATATTGGGAATTATTGGCAATTATATTGGCAAACTGTTTCTTGAGGCAAAAAGAAGACCTAACTACATTATTGAAGAGATGAGCTTATTATAAAAAGATTTCTTTTTAGCAGGAGGAAAAAGTGAACAAAATTGAAAAGCAAAAAGAACATTTTAATAATATTGCGCAAAAATATTTCAAAGAAAGACAAAGCAAAACACATTTACTTATTAAAAAATTAATGTGGCAACACTTTTTTAAAGATAAAGCATATCTAAAGATCGATAATCAAACGGTTTTAGATCCAATGTGCGGATATTGTGAAGGCAAAAAAATTATAGAAGATCACTTGGGGATTAAAATTATCTATGAAGGGTTTGATTATAGCGATATAATGGTAGATTTAGCGAAATCAAATGATCCCTGTTTGAATGTTTATAAAATGGATGTTACAAAGTTTCAAACTGATAAAAAGTATGATATTGTTATTATTATTGGTGGATTGCATCATGTGTTCAAGTATTCAGAACAGGTAGTTAAGATGGTTAGCAATGTCTTAAAAAGGAGTGGTTATTTTATTTGTTTAGAACCTACTCATAACAATTTTCTTTTTAAGAAAATAAGGGGATTAATTTATAAGAAAAATATGCTTTTTGATGAGAATACAGAAAAGGCGTTTGAATTAAAAAAACTTAACACGATATTTTTATCCAATAATTTTGAAATTGTAGACCAGATATATCCAGGACTTTCTTCTTATGTACTGTTTTACAATCCAGATGCGTTCCCTTTTTTGAATTTTGGGGGAAAATCTTTGGTTAGAATACTATTTGATTTAGATAAATTATTTTTTAACAATTTTATTGGAAAATTCTTCTCTTTTGCAACATTAACATTATTAAAGAAAAGATGACCAAACCTTTGCAAATTTTGCCATTACCAAACAACAATAAAAAACGAATAAGTAATGAGTGGATAGCTATGTTACTCATTTTTATTTGGCCGCTTATTTATCTGTTTCCATATCTTATTCCCAATCAGTCATTTTCACTTTCAATCAGTAATGATTTCTATACAGTTTATTATGTTTATAAAGCTTATTTATTGGATGTACTCAGCAATTTCAGGATGCCCCTTTGGTCACCATCTGAGGCTTGTGGTTACCCTTTTTACTCAAGTCCACTTGCTCAAACATTTTATCCATTAAATATTCTATTGGTTATTGTTTATAAATTATTTCATGGCTATCCACCATTTTTTCATCAAGTGTTTACTGTTCTTGGTGTGTCGATATTTGCTTTGGGATTATATTTGTGGCTCCGATCTTTGAAGATAGGTATTCGCCCAGCTTTTGTATCTGCAGCTATAATGAGCACTGATTTGAAAATAGTTGAGATATTCAGATTTCCTAATGCCGTTCATTCTATTGCATGGATACCATTTATTTTGCTGGGCATTACAATCGCCCTGAATAGATCTATCAAAGGTCTTCTGATAATTGTTTTAAGCTTTTTAATGCTTGTGACTGCTGCTTATCCTTATTATACTTATTATTCTATATTTTTAGTTGGTCCTTATATAATGCTACTCTTGTTTAATAAAACAAGAAAGGAACTTGGTTACACTGAACCTGTTAATCTCAAAAAATACTTAGTTACCCTTTTTGCCTCTTTTTCATTGATTGTTGTCATCGTTTTACCCTATCTCTGGGAGATGAAGGAACTTTTAAGTCAAACTACAGATAGGTATGGTGCAAGTTTTGAGTGGTCTACCGCAGGTGTATTTAGTTTAAGCGATACTTTGGGGTCATTATTTTTTCCTCCGTCTGCTCAGGGTGAAGGATGGTATTATTTTGGAATGGTAGGTGTGCTCCTTATTATAATCTTCGTTATAAATTCTGTCTCGAAAATAAACAGGTCTAAAGGTAATATCATTTTTCTATCAATAATATTCATCTGGTTTTTGACTATTACATACATTAGTTATGGTAAAGGGTCATATTTATTTAAGTTATTATGGTATCATCTCCCTGGTTTTTCTAGTTTAAGGGGATGGGGCAGATTGAGTATTATATTGCTCCCCATAATTTCACTGCTTCTTGCAAGGGCATATTCTTCTTTTGAGGCTTTAATTTTGGATGATGGTTCTATAAAAAATCACCGTGTTGAGTTTCGCCCATTTTTATTGAAATTTTTTATTGTCTATCTAATAATTTTGGCTATTCAATATTATTTTTATCATAACAAATTGTTTGACAATTACTGGACAGGCTACTATGTTGCCCTTAATTTTGTACCACAAAATTTTAATGAAAGTTTTTATATTGCAATGGGAGCCGTATCATTTGGTGTTATATTTTTTTTATTGGTTTTTGCCAGAAAGATTAAATTTGCAGATCAAAAATCCAAGAGAAAAAGACAGAATATCCATAAAGGATTTATGGTGTCACGCAACAAAATGGCAATAGCCATAATGATATTATTGCTTTTGCTGAATTCCTATGATGTGCGTAAAATTGGAATTCTTCAGTGGGCTTATCATGGGACACACGATTATAAACCAGTAGCCTTAAATATTGATAAAGAAAATATGGAGTCATTTTCTTGCTTAAGATATGATATAGGAACCATTGGCTTAAACAAGTTCTTTTTTGTTGGTGGTATGGCTAACTGGCATTATGAAAGATATATTAATTTTAAGGATAAATACGAGAAGAAGGAGAAGGATTACTTAAAACAGTTGTTGGGCATGAATGATGGTAAAAGATTTTATTTTTCCAAAAATATAGAATATCAATCTATTAAAGATTTTCTGACAGATGCTATCACTTATGAAAAAAGTAGTAATTTTAGAAACAAGGTTATAGAGTATAATGGCGATAGGCTCAAAATGGTAGTTGAGAATTCTGAGGAAGGATACTTAAGTTTTATTGATAATTGGGATTCGGAATGGGAAGCCAAAATAAACGAAAAAGATGTTAAGATTGAAAAATTATTCGGCACTTTTAAGTCTGTAAAAATAAAACATGGTATAAATAATGTCCAATTTTTATATAGACCCAAGTTTTTTAGTTTTAATGGCAAATAATCCTGAGAGCGAAAAGAAGATTGGGCTTAAGGTGGTCGGGTTTGTCAAGACCAATTTTAAGAGGTTTGCCTCGTTATTGCAAATTTAGCATTTTAAATTTAAAATTTACAATTCGTAATGAATAATCCTTTTTTATACCTTTTTCAGATGCCTCGCTATAACTAAACTATAACAGGATACCACCTAATGGAGAGGGAGGATAGACCTTACCCTCTCCATAATTCGC
>JAZDOR010000040.1:0-4200 GCA_043798435.1 bacterium | reverse complement strand
AGAACCATAAACGAACACAATTTTTGCAAACCTGATTTGTTTGGGTATATAAATTAAGATGTAAAAATCCGTGCATCCGTCTCATCCGTGTGCTATTTACATTTTCTCTATTTCCTTATTCCCTGCTTCCTATATCCTCTTTCGGATATTCCACCCTTGCATGAAACAGGCTGGTAAGTATATGGACAAATGATAGGGAGATTTTTGTCAGGTCTTTCAGGGTCAGGTCGCATTCATCTAACTCACCTGAAACAAACTTCTCCTTAATCAACTGTTTGACTAAATGCTCTATGCGGGCAGGCGATGGCTTTTCTAAGGTGCGGGATGCTGTTTCTACACTATCAGCTAACATTATAATTCCTGCTTCTTTTGTCTGGGGTTTTGGTCCAAAATACCGATACTCTTCTACATTAGGCTCTTCCCCTTTCTCCCTTGCCTGATGGTAAAAGTAGGTCATTACAGAGGTTCCATGGTGCTGTCTGATAATTTCAATAATCTCATAAGGCATCTTTTTTGCCTTAGTAATATCAACGCCTCTCTGAATATGAGACCGCAAGACTGTAGCCGATAAGGTTGGTTTTATTTCGGGATGAGCATTCTTATCCCTTTGGTTCTCTGGAAAATATCCAGGGTTTATTATCTTGCCTACATCATGGTAATAGGCTGATACCCTTGCCAATAATGGGTTTGCACCGACACAAGATGCAGAAGACTCAGCCAGATTTCCAACTAAGAGCGAGTGGTGATATGTGCCTGGTGCTTCAAGAAACAGGTCCCTGAGCAAGGCTGTATTCAGGTCAGAAAGCTCAAAGAGCTTGAAGTTTGTCGTCAGAAGAAAGTAGTTTTCAAATAAAGGGAGTGCCCCATAGACTACCCAATAGACAATAACGCCATTAAAAATTCCTAAGAGTGGTTTTGATCTTAAGGTCAAGGCTATTGGTTCTTGATAGATAAGCTGAAAAGTAAGGAGTAAAACGCCATTTATCAGGGCAACGACCAATCCAATCTTGGCTATCTCACCCCTTGTCCTCACAAAGGGAATGATAAAAATGGCAAAAAGCCCGGAAAGAAAGAATAAAAATGCCATCTCAAGATTCCCGGAAAGCATAACACCCATAAGAAGGCTGAGGACAATAGTAAAGAATATAGCTAACCCGCCAGATAGAAGAAAGGCAATGAGAATAGAAGATGCTGCAAAGGGGAAAAGGTATATCGCCCAGGCAGGTGCGTAATTTAGCAAGAGTCTGGCAGAACCTATCGTCACTACCGCAATTAAAAGAAGCACCAGAAGTTTCCTTTTGTTAGCCAATAACTCCTTTTGATAGGCAGTAAGATAGAGAGCAAACCCAGTGAAGCAAAGAAAGAGAAGGACGAAAAAGCCAATATAAACCTTCGTATTGGCTTCTTTTTTCATCTCTGCTATAGCCGCAAGTTTCCTCTCTGTCATTCTATCTATTGCTTCACCCTCTCCCACAATCTTTTCACCCCTTTGGACAAGAATCTTTACAGGAAGAATTCCAGCCCTTAGCTTTTCTCTCTCTGCGAGTGTTGCTTTCTCATCAAATTTAAGGTTTGGCTCTAAATAGCACTTAGCTATGTTCCAGGAAAGCTCAGAAAGAGGAAGAAAGGGTGGAAGGGAAAGATTAAGCTCCTTTGCTGTATGGGTTTTTATTTGAGAGAAGAGATATATCTCTTCTATGTTATGGATTACTCTCTCTTCCTTACCCATCTTTTCTGATCTCTGCTCTATCTTTATTCCCTTTTTTACATCTTCAGAAATCGCTCTTCTCTTATCATTATATATCCCCTTTCCAAAACAGATGCTTACCATTCTTTTGGTATCCTCTTCTAATGCTCTCAAGTCTTCTCCTTTCAGCCCGAATAGAAGATCTGCATCTTCTTTTTTAAGAGAGATTGGAAGGATTTTCTTTATCTGGCTCTGTTTTTCAGAGCTCTTCTTTGAATCCTGGATCTTTTCTATCTTTGAAAAGAGGCTGTTCACCTTCTCTAAGGCAGGGGGCAAAACCTCAGGATTTAATGTCCAGATAGGAAGAAGCTGTTCCTCTTGTTCTTTTATATTAGCCTCTGTAGCCTCTTCTTCTATTATCCAGAAGTCTCTTTCTGCCTTTTGGAAGGATTTTGAGACCTCTCCCTCTTTCTGATATTTTGAGACAAAAGGCTCTGGTAGGAAAAAAACAAAGATGAGAAGAAAGACGCTTATCAATAAAAGAATGTAAGCAATCCTTTTCCCAGCATTGAGGACAGATGGGTGTTTCAGTGCTTCCTTTGCTGCTTTGACAAAAGAGCTTGTTTCAGACATTATAGTCGATTAAATAGAGAAGAAAATCTCTTTGGGGAGGTTAGAAACTCTAATTTCTCTATATCAGCAACCAGATTATACATAGGAACGGCTTTCTTAAAGCCTATATCCTCAAAGTTTGTTGGTGGAAGCTGTCTAATTTCAGCAATAGCAGGGTAGTTTAGGTTTTTTACCCAGCCTGACAAGGTTCGGTAGTATGCCCCTCCTTTCTTTTCCTTGTAAGCACCATAAGAAGAGGAGAAGCTGGCACAAACCCAATTTGCCATTTTTAGTGGTTCATTAGATGGGTTTATGGTGATATGACCGTAGTTTGGTGGAATAATAACCTTATCTTGAACGCCTGCCTTTACAAAATAGAAATCCGTCAGGTCTTCTTTCTGCATAAAGTAGATAGCCTCTCCTTCTAAAACTTCATAAACCTCAGGATAGGATATGCCTTCTTCTGCAAGCGGATGGTAATGGCCCACTGTTTTTGTA
The DNA here is from genome assembly GCA_043798435.1 of bacterium. Classification (GTDB taxonomy): domain Bacteria; phylum UBA9089; class UBA9088; order UBA9088; family JAGUXG01; genus JAGUXG01. The sequence continues at coordinate 1,403 of JAZDOR010000040.1, read as the reverse complement.
TACTCCTTTCCAAGCATATTTGGCGGGATAATAGTAATGTCATATCGCAGATATAGAGCCTTCAACACCTGCCTATCTTCCTCCTTAGCCACATCCCGATACATATAGTAAAGGTCCATATCCTCTGCCCTCTCTGCCCACTCCCTATCATAAAGAAGCTCTCTCATATCGCTGAGCCTCCTTACATCCGGAATTCTCTTCTCAATTAAGTTTAACATAACCAAAGTATATATACAATTATTATTGAAGGGCAAGAAAATTTTGGTAGATTAATCTTGAAAGGATAGTAATGGCTTTTCAATTTTAATTTTATAGGTAAACGAATTAAGCAAATTTAACAAATCTATCTATTCTTTTTAGCTTAATTCGTTCTATTCGTTTACAAATATTTTTTAGATCTTGAAAGGATAGTAATCTTTCCAGAGAAAAATAGTTGGGGGATAGGTAACTGTTCCAATACTGTTCGGAATAATTTTTACTTATATCATTTTGTTAAAGGAAAAGGAATAAAATAGCAGATATATAGAATAGGATGACAACAATTCCTGTTCTTGAAATTTCATCAGTAAAGAAGAAAGGGCGTTCAAAGAAAGATCCCATTAAAGAAAAAGATCTGCAACGATTTGAACTTGTTCATAAATTTATTCCTCTGCTTGAACGCTTTCATCTGGTTCGTGACCACCATAACAGAGAGCTCCACCTTAACCAATATATTTCCCTTATTTTATTCTACTTCTTATTTTCCTTCCTAAGTAGTCTTCGTGGAATTCAACAGGTTTCTCACCTTGATAAGGTTAAGAAAATGCTTGGTGTTAAAGGCACAAGCACAAGGCTTCCTTTCTGAGGCAAGCAATGTTTTTGATGCTAACCTGATTGCCCTTTTAATCAAAGAACTGGCTAAGAAGTCTATCCCTTTAGAAAAAGACCCCAAACTTAAAAACCTTCAACAGGATCTATCGTTACAGATGGCAGATAGAGCTTTTCTTTCGTTGGTTCACCCCGTTAGAGAATTATGGAATAAGAATTTATAGAAAATTTGAGTTCTCTAAATAGAAATTGGATTCTCTAACGGGGTTCAAATGTATTCTGGGTTGTACTCATCTTATTTCTCTTTCAAAGAACGGTGTCTCTATGAAAGTTACTGTGCCCTGTAAGCCTGTATGTTTATTACCCTTTGGACTGGTTGTAAGCCTAATAAACTCTACCTTTGAGATGTTGTGCTTTTACTTCATGGGTTGGGCTAATGAAGAAGAATTAGCTCGACACATCAAAAGACTCAAAGCTTAAAAGTGAGACAGGGATATTTTGCCTTTTACAATACAAGGGATTGGTCTGCCCTTTTTTAAGCCAAAAACTACTTATGTAACCGTTCACCTCCATAGCATTTCTATAAATACACCCCA
>JAZDOR010000032.1:0-5620 GCA_043798435.1 bacterium | reverse complement strand
CAATCATTGCCAAAAGTATCATTACAGCGAAAGAAAAATAATTTTGAAAGTGCTAAAATGCTAATTTTACATTTTGCATTGAATTATTCAAAAATAATCATTTGATTCCACAAAAAACCCTGAAGAGCCTAGGTAATATAGGTGATCCAAGGGCGATTGAGCCATTAAAGAATACTGTCCAGAAGGACAAAGACTCTGATGTAAAAAGATTAGCCCAAGAAGTCTTAAAGAAAATAGAGCAAAAACAAAAAGGAGAATAACCCTATAAAACTATAGTCTTTACTTGGCGACCCAATGATAGGAGTAAGGAAGTGAATCAAAAAAATTAAGGAGGTAAAAGAAGGATGAAAAAGATGATTATGTTTAGTTTGGTGATGGTGATGGTAATTATATCCTGCGATAAGGCTATAGCCTATGATGAGGATAAATGGTCAGCTGGCAAATATTTGGTGATAGGGAAGATGGGATATTTTATGCCTGCGGATAAGAGCGTGAAAGATGCCTATGGAAGTGGTATTGGCTTCTCTATTGGTGGAGGGTATGTTACAGATATTGACATTTCTATCGGTGGTGTTCTTGATTACTGGAAGAAAAGCTATACGAAGAATAGTGTTACTTATGGCCTCGAGATTATGTCGATAAGTTCCAATATACTTGCCATTCTTCCAGGTCACAATAAAAAAGGGTTTGTTCCGTATATTGGTGCAGGAATAGGAGGTTACTCTGCAAAAATGGAAACGGGGAGTATGATCGAGAAAGAATCAAGCGACTTAGCATTGGGTTTCCATATTTTAGGTGGTTTTGACTATTCAGTCTTGCCTAAATTGAGCCTTAATGCAGAGGCAAAGTATGCTTCAGCCAAGACATTAGATATGAAGGTAGGTGGCTTGACCATCGGAGGAGGTCTACTCTATTCCTTCTAATCAGCCTGAGGGTCACCAGGCAAATAAACCAATTAGACACCGATTTTATTCTAATTACTAAAATCTGTGTTAAATAACCTGAAACAGAGGCTATCTCTGAAGCAAAGAGGTGCCTATCCTGCGGTCTATGAGACTTGCGGCAACTGCTTTGACTACTGCTCAGACAAAACAGTAAAGAAGCTATCAAAAGACCTACTCAAGGGTGAACACTATGAAGTTTGCTTTGGACCTATGTCAAGGTTGCAAAAAATGTGCCGAAGAATGCCCCTGCGGGTATGTGGATATGCTATAAGCGTTTAGTATTCTGAGCACAAACGTCAAATTGTCAATAGTCCCCGGCAAAGAAACCTACTTCCCTTTTTATATTCTTTCTTACCTCTTTGTAGTCTTTGTTGTTGCAATATGATAGCCCTTCCCAGCAGAGGTAAGGAGCTGTAAAAAAATAAGTGCTACAATTTTACGCCGAGATTTTCGTCAAGTGCAAGGAGAAAACGAAGGAGCATAGCCTTGAGCTATGTGACTTAAGTGAACTAACAGCAATTGACGAAAAGATCAAGCAAAATGTAGTAGTTATTTTTGAACAGCGACTAAGTTTATAATCTTGAGATCGCAGAAATCCCTCTGCTTTTTTATTGTACCATCTTGCTTTCTCTTTGGGACTTAAATTTTTGCTAAATCACGTTTTTATTGGGTATAAAAAAGAACAAGTCACCCAAGTTCTTCATCTCAAGCAGTTTATAGAACTTTCTGCCAAGGAGATATTGAGCTTTTATGAAAACAGGTCAATTGGGTATTAAAAAAGTTAGCAACCACAGTAATATGAGAATTTCATTCATACCTGATTCTTGGGTCAGAGAGGGCAAGGAGGATGTCAGCTATGAGATTACCTCCGATTAACATAAGAGAAGAGATAACCAGCCCTGCCATCACCACATATAAATCCTGAGAGAGAACAGCGTCTAACATCAGCCTGCCCATTCCAGGCCAGCGAGTGATAATCTCAATGAGGGCTGCACCTGAGAGTATGCCTGAAAGTTGAAAGCCAAAAATGGTAATCATCGGGTTTAGAGCATTGGCTAAGCCGTGTTTTCCAATAACCCGTAGCTCTGAAAGCCCCCTTGCCCTGGCTGCAATAATATATGGCGAAGAAAGCACATCCAGAAGGTAGCCCTTCATAATCCTGGTAAGATAGCCAAAACCTCCAAAGATAAGGACAGAGGCAGGGATAGCAATATGCAAGATAAGGTCTCTTGCCTTGAAAAAAAAGGATAGGTCATCAAAGTTTATAGAGACAATCCCTCCAATAGGAAGAAGCCCTGTCTTTGCAGAAAAGAAGATGAGAAGAAAGGCGAAGAAGAAAGAGGGCAGGCTCATGCCAATGTATCCAATAACCATAATCACCCTATCTAAAAAGCTGTTCTGATGGGTAGCACAAAAGAGCCCGCAGGGAATAGAGATAAGCCAGAGAAAAAGTATCACCACAAGCGATAGGTATAAGGTAGCCAAAATTCTCTGTTTGATCAATGTAGCCACAGGAATGTGGTAGGAGATAGAGACCCCAAAGTCGCATCTTAAGATATTCTTGAGCCATCTTGCATATTGAATCCAGATAGGCTTATCATACCCAAAATCAGCCCGCATCTTCTCTAATGTCTCCCTGCTTATCTCAGGGTTTAACTCCATCTGGGTAAAATAATCGCCTGGTGCCAGCTGGATAATGAAGAAAGAGACAAGGGTAATTCCAATTAGAAGGGGAATAGCGTGAAGCAGTCTTTTTAGAATAAATTTTATCATTATAAAAATTTCCCATTTTCCGCACCCTGTGATGCCGATTAGCTAATTTTAATCGCTCTTATGAAAAAATGTCTACAGTTTTTAGTTCAATATAATGGACTGGATTTTTTTGGGCCAGCAGTTAAGATACATTGTGTGGTATAATAGCACAAAAAGAAGGTCCGAAAATGCGGAAAAATTTGGGATGGTTCATTTTTACCGTTTTTCCTATGATTTCTTTTGGAAATTGGAAATTAGAAATTGGGAAGAAAAGATTCTGTTTCCTCTGCTAATTTCTAATTTCAACTCCATCTTTTAACCGCAAGATTTCAAACAAAAGTGAACCGTCCCAGGAAGTTTATATATACCGAAAAGAAACTGGTTTACAAAAAAGTAACTACTCAGGTTCAGGGGTTAAAGGGTTCAAGGTTCACGGTTAATCCTCTTATTTTCTAACCTTGAACCGTGAACCTCAGAACCATAAACGAACACAATTTTTTGCAAACCTGATTTATTTGGGTATATTAAGAAAAAATATCTGATTTGAAGATTTTTTCATCATATTCCTATTTTTCGCAAAACAGAAAAGGAATAAAGAGAACTTTTCATCAAGAGTGCGAAAAATAGCAATTTCCAAACACCCTTTCAAAGATGAGGTCTATGTTCTTCATGTGGGATTTTATAGAGAAGCATTTCTCTATCTCTGTCTCAGAGAGTATAGCCAATATGCCCTTTTCCTTCAAAATCTGCTCTTTGAAATCGGAAGACTTCTCTTTTGCCAAAAGTGCAGGTGTTTGAACAAGCCTATATGCTTCCTCCCTGCTCACGCCTTTCCTCACTATAGTCAGCATCAGACCCTCTGAGAAGATAAGTCCCTTGGTCTTATTCAGGTTCTCCAACATCCTTTCTGGATAGACAACAAGACCTTTTGTAACTCTGGAAAATTCTGCCAACATAAAGTCAACTAATATAGATGAATCTGCCAGAACAACCCTTTCTGCTGATGAGTGGGATATGTCCCTTTCATTCCATGTGACCATATTCTCCAAGCCCACTTGCGCATTTGCCCTTGTTATCCTTGCCAACCCAGAGATTCTCTCGCAAAGCACAGGGTTCTTCTTATGGGGCATAGCTGATGAGCCTTTCTGTCCTTTTCCGAATGGCTCCTCTACCTCTCCCAACTCTGTCCTCTGGAGGCTTCGTATCTCTGTGGCAAATTTATCTAAGCTTGTTGCTAAGATGGCTAAAGTGCAGAGATAGTCTGCGTGCCTGTCCCTCTGGATAATCTGAGAGGATATTGGTGTAGGCATAAGACCCAAATCTTTGCAGGCAATCTCCTCTATCCTTGGGTCAATGTGGGCATAAGTGCCGACAGCACCTGAGATCTTTCCAACACTGATAACCTTTTCTACCCTTTCAAGCCTCTCGGCGTTTCTCATCATCTCAGCATACCACAAGGCAAGTTTTAAGCCAAAGGATAAAGGCTCGGCATGGATGCCATGAGTTCTACCAATCATCACCGTCTCTTTGTGCTCAATCGCCGTATCTTTTATCGCCAGAAGGAGGTCATCTGTCTTTTCCTTGATAATCTTAAGGGAATCTTTCAGCATCAAGGATAGGGCTGTGTCAACAACATCATAAGATGTCAGCCCCAGGTGGATATATCTGGCTGGCTCTCCAACATATTCGGCTACATTGGTAAGGAGGGCGATAAGGTCATGCTTTACCTCTCTTTCTATCTCCGCCACTCTATGGACATCAAATCTTGCCTTCTCTTCTATAACCCTTGCTGCATCTTTGGGAATATACCCAAGTTCTGCCTGAGCCTTTGCCACAGCTATCTCTACATCCAAAATTCTTTGGTAGCGGTGCCCAAGCTCCCAAATCTGACCCATTTCTTTAAGTGTATATCTGTCAATCATTTTTCATCTTCCTTAAATTCGCTATTCGCAATTTTCCGTAACTGTTCAGGCTATACATCAAGAGTGTAAGAAGGGGGATAAGGAGATATAGGGGATATGAAGATTATTCATTTTTTAAGGGGATAAGGGGATAATGAGAGAGATATAGAGATGATTCATTTTTAATTCTTAATTTTATCCCCCTATCTCTCTATAATAATCCTCTTATCTCCTCACATATCTCCTTATTCTTACACTACCGCAGCGCTTACGATTTTTCTTATTCCTTTTCCATCTCCCTCAATAAACTCACCATTTCAATGGCAGAAAGGGCAGCGTCCCTTCCCTTGTTCCCAGACTTTGTTCCAGCCCTCTCTATTGCCTGCTCAATATTGTCAGCTGTGATAACGCCAAAGATAACAGGTGTATCTGTATCCATAGATGCCTTGGCTATGCCCTTACTTACCTCTTGAGCAATATACTCAAAGTGTGGGGTATCCCCTCTGATAACAGCACCAAGACAGATGACGGCATCAAAGGTCTTTTTCCTCGCCAGCTTATAGGCTATTTGAGGTATTTCAAACCCACCTGGCACATAAAAAAGACAGATGTTATCTGTTTCGGCATTGTGCCGTATCAGGGTGTCAATACAGCCCTCTTTCAGCATCCCTCCGATAAACTCATTGAACCTTGAGACCACTATCCCAAACCTCATCCCCCTTGCATCCATTTTGCCTTCATATACCTTCATACTAACCTCCTTCTAATATCAGAATTTTCGTAACCGCTGCGGTAGTGTAAGAAAAGGGGATATGGGGATTATGGAAGGGGATAGGGGGATAATATAATAATATCTTTCTATCTCCATATCTTTTCTTATCTTGTAACTATTTACCCAATTGAAGTGCAAGAAAAGAATATAAACCACGGAGGCACAGAGGTCACGGAGAGAATTCATTGCAAAATGCAAAATTAGCAATTAGCATTTTACAATGATAATTTTGCATTGATAATTGATAATTT
>JAZDOR010000031.1:0-2184 GCA_043798435.1 bacterium | reverse complement strand
GTAACTATTTACCCAAGTGAAGTAAAAGGGAATTATTCACCGCAGAGAACGCAGAGTTCGCTGAGATAATTATGGATAAGGTTAAATTCAAAGTAGATATTTTATTTCTCTGTGCCCTCTGCGCCCCTAAAGGTTAATCTTTTCTTCAGATGAGTAAAGTGTTACGAATCCTTTAACCTCTGAACCTGAGTAGTTACTTTTTTGTAAACCAATTTCTTTTCGGTATAACATCCGTTACTGTCCCCTGACCTTCATTGGTATATGTGATAGCATATGTTAGAAGAAGGGGGGTCAAATCTTTATTCTTGACATTTTATAAGGAGATGACTCTTTCCTTAATTGCCTTATCATGTAAATAGACAGAGACGAAGGGGCAGAAATAGCAAAGATAGAAAAAAGGGGACGGGTTCACCCCGTTAGATAATACACAAAATACTCCCCCTGCAACATTATTAGAGAAATATCTAACGGGGTTCATTTATTCTCTTCTCTTTTCACCACTCAAAGCTCTGGACTACGATTACCCCCTTTTGCTCTGCCTTCTTCATAAATCCTTTTGTAGCATAATGTGTAACCAATACCCTTACTACCTCTTCCTTATATTTCTTTCTTACCGCTAACACCTTTTTCTCTAATTCCCTAAATACATCTTTATTCTCTTGGCTTTCATCAAGCCTCATTTTCACCCCTCCTACAATCAATATATCCTGGTTATTCCTCCTTGCTCTGCCTAATATATTTATCTCTTTGCCACCTATTTCAGTCCTTATCAGTCTCTCTTTTAGTTCAATCCCATAACTATCTTTAAGCAAGTTAGGTAACATCCTGTATGCCTCATTCGCAAGGATATAGCATACACTCCTTGACGGCATCCAATCCTCTATTTCGTCCCTTTCAATCCATTGATGAGTTTCTGCATCTCTATCTCTGTCTTCTGTAATACTATCTCTATCCTCTTCTGTGCTTATGCAAGCTTCTGCATTGAAATCACTCACCTTTACAAGCTCATCATAGGAAGAACTTATCACCTTGGGAAGCCCCCTTGCTTGTTCTTTTTCAAATACCCTTTCAAGTTTTCTTCTTACTTCTACTACTGTAGGCATATCTCTTCACCCCCAAAACTATTATAGCACAAAAAGTCGTAATCTGTCAAAAAAAGCTCACTTCACCTCACAAGTAAAGCTGACTGTGCCTATCTCTGCTGGGGCAACCTGTTGGATTACCCACTTTATCTTTGTGGCATCTTCACTAAAGTCTTCCTTCCATCCGTTATTATACCAATATTTGACTGTGGACAATTTACACTTCTCCGGCAACACCTCTATAATATTCACATCCGTTACTGTTCCCAAACCCTCATTGGTATAGGTTATTGTATAGGTTATGGTGCCACCTGGAAGGATGTATCTCTTGTCGGAGGTCTTCCTGAGGGTAATCAGCCAGGGGTGGTTATTGAAGCGATATTAGAGATGGCTGACAGGTTTCCTACATCATCTGCTGTCTTTATGGCAAACCAGTAGGTTGTGTTTGGCTTTAACCCTGTAACAACAAAGGTTTCTGTGCCATAAGCTGGCTCCGTTACTGAAGTAAGAGTGCCTGAGAGAGAGCCCCAATTCTCAGGGGTTATCGTATAGGTTGCCTATTTTATGGTATAGGTTGATGCCTTGCCGAGATAGCCGTCATCCCCAGGGGCAGTCCAGGTCAGGGTGATAGAAGTTGGGGTGATAGTAGCAACAGAAAGGTCAGTAATAGCCCTGGTGAGGTAGTTTCTATTATCTTAAAGACCTTTGTCGTCTTTGCGCCAATTGTGCTTGGGATATTGATCAAATCTGTATACCCCACATTTGTATCTGATATGAGCTCCTCAATAATGGGTTCTACTGGCTTTCTCTGTGGATACATATCTAACTTTCCACAATGGAACAAGATAGCAATCCTGTATTTCTCAAAGTTTCTAAATCCCCTTGCTGCTGATTCATCTGTTGAATTTTGCTATTTATTCCTTCGGCTACAGCATTAGTTATTCTATATTTAAGATAGGTTAGGATGTTGTCAAGGTGTCTCTTTATCATCTTTTTTAGCCTCTGCTATAGGTTTAAGTCGTGAATGTGTTGCCCACCAGTACCATTTCTTAAAGAAGTTCCTTGCAGCCTTCTCATAAATATACTCCCAAACCAAAGAAAA
>JAZDOR010000029.1:0-9956 GCA_043798435.1 bacterium | reverse complement strand
ATAAGAATAATTTTTAATATCTATCTTTGTGCTCTTTGTGAGCTTTGTGGTTCAACTCTCTTTCTCACTTTCGGGTTTTCTCCCTTTCGGGCTTTCGTGTTTCTTCTTCTACTTCACTTGAGTAAATAGTTACGAATTTTTTATAAAAGATAGTCTCTGCGAACTCAGCGTGCTCTGCGGTGAATAATTGCTTTTATCGCCCCCTTGAACGCTTACAAAAAAATGAATAGCCCCATCTTATTTATCGCTACTTTGGTCTTCTATGGGATAGGTATCCTTTTTTACTCACTTGGAAGACAAGGAAGACTTTCTGCCCTAATGGGCTTGATTGCTCATACAGGAGGCCTGGTTATCAGAACACTTGAGGCAGGCCATCCGCCCTTCACAAATCTATATGAATCTCTGGTTTTCTTCTCCTGGTCTATTGTTATCACGTATCTATTTATTGAATCCAGATACAAGACCAGGATTTTCGGTGGGCTTGTTATTGGACTGGCATTTCTGCTCCTTTTGTCTGCCTCATTGCTTGGCTCAAAATATAAGGAGATTACACCATTAGTGCCTGCTCTCCAGAGCTATTGGCTCTTCTTCCATGTAGCCGTATGCTTTTTTGCCTATGCTTCTTTTGCTGTCTCCTTTGGGGTTAGCCTATCCTATCTTTTTAAGAAGGAGGCATACTTAGATGAGATAGCCTATAAATCAATTGCCATTGGGTTTGTCCTTTTGACATTAGGCATAATCACTGGGGCTGTCTGGGCACACTATGCCTGGGGAAGATACTGGAGCTGGGATCCAAAGGAGACCTGGGCACTTATCACCTGGCTTATTTATGCCCTGTATCTCCATTTGAGGGCTATTGGCTGGAGAGATAAAAAATCAGCCTACCTTGCTATAATCGGATTTCTTGCCGTCATCTTCACTTATCTCGGAGTAAATTTTTTATTGTCAGGATTACATAGCTATATATAGCTTAACAAGTTATTTGACACAGATTTACACTGATTTTCACTGATAAAACTTAAAAATTATCTGTGAGTATCAGTGTTAATCAGTGTCTAAAAAAGGAAATTCCTATATAATTAAATTAGACAAATCTATTCTATTTATCGGCATTTTATCAATTTACCTTAAAAAGTTTTGCAAATTTGCCAAAGTTGAGTAATTAAATATTATGCAAAATCTGTTGACAGAGAAAGGTTTGGGGAGTATAATAAGGGCATGAAGAAAAGAAAGGGTTTCACTTTGATTGAGTTGATGATAGTTGTAACGATCATTGGGATTCTTTTAACAATATTGCTTCCAAGAGTAGGTATGCTGATAGATAGAAGCAGGGAGAAGACTACACACAAGAACCTTCAGAACATTCAGGCGGCAGTGAACGCTTACTGTATCCGAGAGACAAAGGATCAATATCCTACATCAGATGCTGAGTTTGAGGCAATCCTCTCGGAATATTTTGATAGTAGGCCAGCTGCTTTATTGAAAAGGAGTGCGGCGCATGCCGATGAAGACAAGGCGGTGGTAGCTGAGACAGCAGGCATTGATAATACTGGTGGCTGGCTTTTAGTGACTGGCCCCACTTCCGACCAATGTGGAAAGGTCTTCATAAACTCTCAAGAATTAGATACTGTTGGTACTGGTACTCCATATAGCACCTATTCATCCTGGTGATCTTTGCTCTGCAAAAAAAATCTGGTGGTATATACATCAATAAGTTTTTAACCATCCTTTATTTACAATTATTTAATGAGATTAAAAGAGGTTTTTGCAAGCAAAAGAAGCGTCTTTATTCCATATATCACTTGTGGCGACCCATCTCTTTCTAAAACAGAGGAGCTTATAGGTATAATAGAATCTGCTGGTGCTGATATGATAGAGTTGGGTGTACCATTCTCCGACCCTATCGCTGATGGCCCAATAATCCAAGCTGCCTACAATCGAGCATTAAAACAAGGCGTGAGTTTAGAAAAGGTGATTAAAATGGTAGGGAGGCAGAAAAAGAGGGTAAAGATTCCCATCATCCTTCTCTCCTACTACAATCCCATCTATAAATATGGAATAGAAAGGTTTGTTTCCTCAGCAAAGGATAGTGGTGTTTCCGCTGTAGTTATTCCTGACCTTCCACCTGAAGAGGCCAAGAGACTTGCCTCTTGTGCTGAGAAGAAGGATTTTTCTATCATCTTTCTTCTTGCACCCACATCAACTGATGAAAGAATAAGGTTTATAGGCTCTTGCCCTGCCCCATTTATTTATTATGTCTCTATAACCGGGATAACAGGGATAAGAGACTCTCTCTCATTTCACCTTAAAGAGAGATTGCAGAAGATAAAAACCCTTTGCAAAAAACCTGTAGCTGTTGGCTTTGGAATATCTAACCCTTCTCAGGCAGAAGAGGTGGCAAAGATAGCCGATGGTGTCATTGTTGGCTCTGCTATTGTAGATACCATAGGAAAAAACTTAGCTGACCCAGTAAAGCCTGTCTTTGATTTTGTAAACTCTATTGCTTTTGCAGTTCATAAAGTTAGATGTTAGAGATCAAAGGTCAGAAGTTAGAAGTCAGATAAGTTGCCTAAAGGTCTTCTGCTTTTACTTGCCTCCTGCACATTGGAGAAGAGCCGATTTTATTGTCTCTAATCCTGATATTTACCTTACACATTTTTACCTCCATCTGACTAAAATTCCCACCGATAACTGATTGATTACGACACCTTATATCTTTTCATTGACAAAGCCAAAGAAGAGTCTTAAAATTGATTCTAAAATGAAAGAAAAGAAAAAGAGGGGTGGAATTGTTTGGGTCGTTCTCTCCCTATTCTTTATCTGTGCCATAATCTCCGGGCTATATGTTGCTTCCATGCGATATTATGCGGAGGGAGAGCTATCCCTTCCCTTAGATGACCCCTTCATCTTCTTTCAGTATGCCCGCCAGTTTGCCGCAGGCTTTCCTTTTCAATATAACACAGGAGACATCCCTACCACAGGCGTAACATCCCTCCTTTACACACTTCTGCTTGTTCCTAATTTTCTATTGGGAAGTGATGGCTTAAGTGCTATCAATTATTCTTTATTCCTTTCCCTTTTAATACTTATTGGAACTGGATTCTTTGCCTATCTTATTGGAAAACAATTAGTCTGCCACGCTGTTGGAGTTATCTCTATGCTCCTTGTTATCTTAAGTGGGCCATTCCTCTGGGCAACCTTTTCTGGAATGGATACAGGGCTATTTGGCTTTATGTTAGTCTTAACATTCTGGACATTTCTTGCTTTTTATGAAAAGAAGAACCTTTTACCTATAGTCATAACTGGAAGCCTCCTTTCTATCACCAGACCTGAGGGGTTTATCGCTTCCATCATCCTCTTCTTTCTAATCTTTGTCAATCAGTTAATCAAGCCCAAAAATGAGAGGCTGCCCTTTATTCAATCTATCCTTTCGGTAATTCCTGTTCTTTCTGGTATCTTTTGGCTATTATTAAACCTTAGCCTCACCGGCTCAATGAGCTTCAACACCATAGCTTCAAAATCACAATTAGCCACAGGACATAGCTCCATATTAGATTGTCTGGCTACAGGCATCAGATACTTCTTCTTTCTCTTAAAAGATGTCTTTGCTGGATTTTCTGGGGATTATATCAGTGTCTTGAATGCGAATTCAGGCTATCCTGCGGTCTATATCGCACCCTTTGCCCTGCTTTTCTTTATTGTTGCTGTATTTCCTTTTTGTATAGGAGAGGTTATAAAGAGAAGGTTGGGTCCATACTCTCTCAGTTTCTTGTGGTTCTTTATTGGAATCCTGACCGCATCTATCTCAAAACCCGATAATATCCATTGGCATAGATACATCATCCCTTACTATCCCCTGTTTTTAATAATGGTGGCAGTCGGAATTCATCAGTTGAGCCTCTCTTTCCCTGCTCAAAAAGAAGGTTTTTGGGGGATAGCTGTCTTCTTTGTCCTCTTCTCCTTTCTCACAGCCATTTATTTTGGTATTGCCTTCGGTAAAAACTGTAAGGATATCCATCTTCAGCAGATCGCCCTTGGGAAATGGGTGAAAGAGAAGATACCCGAAGATGCTATCCTGGCCATAAACGATGCCGGGGCCATAAAATATCTCAGCCAGAGGTATTGCATTGACCTGATTGGGCTTTGCTATCCTGATATAGTTATGTCTTCTACACCTCGTGGTGGTGGAAATGGCTTGCTCTATGAATTTCTTGAAAACCTGAAGAAGAAGCCTGATTATTTTATCATTTATCCCTCCTGGTTTAGATTCGGTACAGAGGTTTTGGGAGGGGAAATGGGCTCGTTTGGTCTCCTTGAGCCTACTGTGGCAGGGGCTGGGTCAGAGCCAATGAAGGTATTTAAGGCAAACTTTAGTGGTCTCTATAATGGAGATAATATCAAGCTTGCACGGACAAAAGAAGCTTTGGCTGGAAAGGAGCTGGTTGATAAGATAGATATAGCTGATGTGGCTGATGAAGACGCTCATCATTATAAGACATGGCAAGCAGAACCAGGGCTTACTAAACACACATTTGTGACCACAGCCTCTTATTTAGATGAACATGAGAAGATTGTTACAGATGGAGCAAGGGTGGTATCTGGTGGTGAAGAGTTTACCATAAAGACCATCCCCAACAAAGACCTCTTCATAGTTGCCAGGGCAACCGCACCATTCAGTCTTGGCGTCTATATAAATGGCCAGGCGCGGGAGTGGTGGCAGAATTTCAAGGGAAGCCAGGAGACATCTTTATGGCATGAGCCGATGATAAAAATTTCAGGCTCTCTTATCACTTCTGAAAAGACAAAAATAAAGTTAGAGGTTGTTGACAAGCATCAGGTCTCCTACTTTACCACACACTACTGGTTTTATCAATAATTATGAGTAAAGTTGCTGTTTTGTTGACAAGCCCTGAAAGGGTGTTTAGAGTGTATAGTGTTTAGTATGAGTAAAGTTGCTGTTTTGCTGACAAGCCCTGAAAGGGTATTTGAGGATTATAAGAGATTGCTCCACCTGGCAGAGTTTGAGACCTTTCTGCCAAAGGATACGGCTACTTTCCTCAAGATAAACATATCCTGGCACCACTGGTATCCTGCCTGTTCAACCACACCCTGGCAATTGGAAGGGGTAATAAAGACGCTTCTTGCCGCAGGGTATCCGAAGGAGAATATCATCGGCGCCCATAACAAAACCGTAGTTGTAAGCGACAGGGTAGGAGAGGTGTATAATAAACATAAGTTGGTTACAGACAAATATGGAATTCCTATGGTCTATCTAAATGAAGAACTTGTGAAATGGGAAAGGTATGAACCAAAAGGCAAGATGCTTGTCTTAGACAAGGTCTTTCCCAAAGGAATCCTCATTCCTAAACTCTTTTCTGGAAAGTCCATCATCCATCTGCCGACAATGAAGACCCATGTCTTTACCACTATTACTGGTGCGATGAAGAACGCTTTTGGCGGACTCCTTTCTGAAAATAGACACTGGACGCATAGCGTTATTCATGAGACATTAGTTGACCTTCTGACCATTCAAAAAGAGATTCATCCTGGGGTTTTTGCTGTTATGGATGCAACCTTTGCTGGAGAAGGGCCTGGCCCCAGATGTATGATTCCCCATGTGAAGAATTATATACTGGCAAGTGCAGACCAGGTAGCCATAGATGCCATTTCTGCTAAGATGCAGGGGTTTGACCCCCTATCCTTAAAGTTTATCCGCTTAGCTCATGAAAAAGGACTTGGTTGTGGCGACCCAAACCAGATAGAAATAGTTGGTGAGGATATATCAAAGGTAAACTTTAGATTCAAGTGGGGTGACACCCTTGCCAGTAAAGGGCAGAAGGCGATATATCACGGCTGGCTCAAGCCATTTGAGCATCTCTTGCTCAGAACACCCATAGTCCCATGGTCTTTTTTTGCCTCCAAACTTTACCACGACCTCTATTGGTATCCATTTGTTGGAAAGAAAAGGGTAAAAGAGATGCAGAAGACTGATTGGGGACAACTCTTTTTGAACTATAGATAGTGAACAGTAAGCAAAAATTTAGCATCTTAATATATTACTACAAACTCTCTGCCGATGTTAAGATGTCAACAATATTATCAAATGGATGGAAGAAAATGGATAAAAGCCTACACCACAATATTGACCAGCCTATTGGGAACAACGATAATATTCTGTATCTTGCGATTTATTGCCACCCCTGCTTTTGCCCTCTCCTTTAGCTCATCCTCTGATATGTCTCGTGGAACGGTTATCTTTCCCTTTAGCTTTCCGTTTATCTGGATTACAATAAGAATTTCTTCTTCCTTGGTAAGGGATTCATCATAAGATGGCCATTTGGGATTGGAAGCTCCATCTCCCAATAACTCAGAGGCAAGGTGTGGAGCAAAGGGAAATAAAAGAAGCAAAAATTTCTTGAATGACTCTCTGCTTACCTTTTTTTGATAGCACTCATTAACAAACTCCATCAGCCTGGCTAAGGCAGTATTGAAGCTGAACCTTTCCATATCCTCAGAGACTATTTTTATCGTCTTATGCAAAAGCCTCAAAACCTCTGGGTCATCAATATCCCCCATCTTTTCCTGTTGACTTCTAACTTCTGACTTCTGTATTCTGTATTCTGTATTCTGTATTCTGTATTCTGTATTCTGTATTCTGTATTCTGTATTCTGACCCCTAACTCTATCTTTCAGCCTATAAACTCTATTTATAAACCTCCAGCAACCCTCTATTCCTTTGTCATCCCACTCTAATTGTTTTTCAGGGGGTGCGGCAAAAAGAATAAAGAGCCTTATTGTGTCTGCTCCATACTTTTCTAAGGTTTCGTCCGGGTCAACCACATTCCCTTTTGACTTACTCATCTTTGCCCCGTCTTTGATAACCATACCCTGAGCCAATAGATTTATAAATGGTTCCTTAATATTTACAACCCTTATATCAAACAGGACTTTGGTGATAAACCTGGCATACAAAAGGTGCAGAATGGCATGCTCTACCCCACCGATATACTGGTCAACTGGCATCCAGTAATCCATGTCATTATTTGATACCATGCCATCTTTATAGTCTGGCGATAAATACCTCAAGAAATACCAGGAAGAATCAACGAATGTATCCATTGTATCTGTCTCCCTCTTTGCGGCGTTATTGCAGTTTGGACATTTACAGTCTACCCATTCAGGATAATCAGCAAGGGTTCGTAGGTGAGAATATGTGCCCTCTGAATCCATATACCAAGCCTGTCCACTCTCCTCTGGCAAGAGGACAGGCAGGTCAGTTTCTAAAACAGGAACTGCTCCACAAGCCTCACAATAGACTATGGGAATCGGTGTTCCCCAGTATCTCTGCCTTGAAATGAGCCAGTCCCTCAGCCTCCAGCAGGTCTCGGGCTTTCCTATCCCTTCTTTCTCCATCCAGGCAGAGAT
The DNA here is from genome assembly GCA_043798435.1 of bacterium. GTDB lineage: Bacteria > UBA9089 > UBA9088 > UBA9088 > JAGUXG01 > JAGUXG01. The sequence continues at coordinate 2,531 of JAZDOR010000029.1, read as the reverse complement.
CTTATGGATAGCTTCTTTATTTTTCAGACCATTAAAGCAGGTAGATCCTATCAATACACCTTCTTCTTCATACGCCCTGTCCATCGTTTCTATGTTGAGAATCTCTCCTTCAGGCTGGATGACCACCTTTATGGGCAAGTCGTATTTTTTGGCAAATTCAAAGTCCCTCTGGTCGTGTGCTGGAACAGCCATAATTGCACCTGTTCCATATCCCATCAAGACATAGTTGGCAATCCAGATTGGCACACGCTGGTCATTGACAGGGTTTATGGCATACTTCCCTGTAAAAACTCCCTCTTTTTCAATCTCTTCTCTGGTTTTGACCTTTGCTTTCTCTATAAACCTTTTTATTTCTTCCTCATTCTCTGCATCGGCTATCAATTTTTCTATCAAGGGATATTGAGGGGCTAAGGTGAGATATGTTGCTCCAAAGATTGTATCGGGTCTTGTGGTGAATACTGGAATCACCTCTTCAGTCTCTTCTTCCTTAAAATAGATAAGGCTTCCCTTACTCTTTCCAATCCAATTTTTCTGCATCGTGACCACGCTCTCTGGCCATTCGCCAAGAAGATTGAGATCGGAAAGCAACCTTTCTGCATATTCTGTAACCTTGAAAAACCATTGTTTCAAGCTCTTTAGGGTAACCTCTGACTCACACCTCCAACATTTACCATTTTCTACCTGTTCATTGGCTAAGACAGTTTGACACTTGGGGCACCAGTTTACCTCTGCGGTTTTGCGATAGGCTAATTCCTTTTCGTATAACCTCAAGAATAGCCACTGGTTCCATCTATAGTATTCAGGCTTACAAGTGGCCACCTCCCTTCTCCAGTCATAAGACAAGCCAAGTTTCTTGAGCTGTTCTTTCATGTAGCTGATGTTGTCACCAGTCCACCTGGCAGGATGAATATTCTTCGTAATAGCAGCATTCTCTGCAGGAAGACCAAAGGCGTCCCATCCCATAGGGTGCATCACAGAAAATCCTGTCAGGGTTTTGAATCTGGCAATAACATCTCCAATCACATAGTTTCGGACATGACCCATGTGGATTCTGCCAGAAGGGTAGGGAAACATCTCTAAGCAGTAGTATTTAGGAAGGTTTGTCTTTTCTGTAGAAAAAGAATGGTTCTCTTGCCAGACCCCTTGCCACTTTTCTTCTATCTCTTTGAAAGGATAATCCATACAGAATCTCGGACCGCGAATCGTTAATCGCGAATCTATTTCTCTTCAATTCGCGATCCACGATCCACGATCCGCGATTTATTAACTATCTCTTCGCCCACTGGAAGCCTCGCCTTCTTCCATAGAGTCCATATTTCTTCCGTTCATGAACCCTGTCGTCGCGAGTAAGGAGGCCATTTTTACGTAAGACTGGCTGGAGTTCCTGGTTTGCTTTTGTAAGTGCCCTGGCTATCCCATGCCGTATCGCATCAGCTTGTCCAGCTACCCCTCCACCCTTTACATTTACAAATACATTAAACTTATCCATTGTAGAGGTAATCGTTAATGGTCTAATCACATTGGGCTTGAACCACTCGGCTCTACCGCCAAAGTATTCTGCAAAATCCTTCTTATTTACAATAATCTTGCCTTCCCCTCTGATAAGCCTCACCCTGGCTGTTGCCTCTCTCCTTCTTCCTGTTCCCCAAAAGTATTTTTCTTCCATAATTAGACCTCCAAAACCTCTGGTTTTTGTGCAATTTGTTTATGATCGGGTCCAGTATAGACCTTTAGCTTTTTGAATAATTTCCTTCCAAGCGTATTGTGTGGTAACATTCCTTTTACAGCAATTTCAATTATCTTTCTTGGATTTCTCTCTTTAATTTGACTGAAGGTAAGGGTTTTTAGACCTCCAGGATAGCCTGAGTGTTTGTGATAGAGCTTATCCTTCTCCTTCTTTCCACTAACCAATATTTTTTTTGCATTTACCACGATAACATAATCACCTGAGTCCATATTGGGCATGTAAGATGGCTTATGTTTTCCCAAAAGTATTCTGGCTACAGGTGAAGCGAGTCTTCCCAACCTCACACCTTCTGCGTCAACCACATACCATTTTTTTTCTATTGTATTCATTTTATCTCCTCTATTTTTATTAGCTGCCCTTTGCCTACTATTTTCTATTCACTGATTATTGAACGCTATATTATATCAGAATCTTATTTATTTAGCAAGGATTATGTTAGTCACAAATAGAAATGTCTTATTTTCCATTATAGTTAGTTCCATAAATCTTCGCACCAAATTATACAGTAGACTTCAGACTCAAGACTAAGACTTTATTTTATTGGTTTCGTGTCTGATGTCTATAGTCTTAGGCTACCTAAATTTTTGCTAAATCATGTTTTCATTGAGTATAGGTGGGGCATTATAGCCTCTTGCTCATCTGCTTATAGATTGTCTCTGCCAGACCAAAGGAAGCGGTTTTTGCCATTTGTTTGGCATATTGGGTGTAAAGGACATCCTCCCACATATCTCCTCCCAAGCCTTCATCAACTAAGCCTGATTTATCCACTGTCTCTCTTAACCCT
>JAZDOR010000004.1:0-5788 GCA_043798435.1 bacterium | reverse complement strand
TCTTCCCCAGGATATTGTTGTTGCCCCATTTATCTCAGAGGGAGCATCATCTACTATTGTTGGAAAAAAGGATATTCCTGCTGACCAGAGGGGTGTTGATATTGGACCGGCAACAGTCAAAAGGTGGACAGAGATTATGGACAATGCCGCTACTGTCTTCTGGAATGGACCTGTGGGTGTATTTGAGATAGAAAGGTTCTCTCAAGGGACAAGGCAGATAGCCGGGTTTTTGGCTGGTTCTCCATCCATATCAACCATCATAGGTGGTGGAGATACTGCGGCTGCTGTTACAAAGCTTGGCCTGGCTGACAAGATGACACATATCTCAACAGGTGGAGGGGCATCATTAGAATACATAGCTGGAAAGGAGATGCCGGGGCTTTCTGTCCTTCCTGATAAGAGATGAGTGTAATTTAGACAATAAAAAGGTTGATATAAGGCAGGGCTTGAAGATAAAGTTATCCTTAAAGAGAGAAAAATTATGCAGACAACTTTAACGCCAGCACTTAGGTTTGAGATTAAAGAATTGATAGATGAGCGGATACGAGAAAAACATGTAAGACAGGAGGATTTTACTGAACTTAAAGATATTGTTAAAGAGATAGCCAAAGTACAGAAAAGAACAGAGATAAGGGTAGAGGAACTTGCACAGGCACAAAAAAGGACAGAGATAGAGATACAAAAACTTACTGAAGGATTACAACAGACAAGAGAGGAACTTAGTCAAAAGATTAGTCAGACGGAAAATAAAATTGACCTCACGAGGGGTGAGCTTGGCTTGACAAGAGAAGAGCTTGGTGGTTTATCAAATAAAGTTGACCTCACAAGAGAAGACCTTAGTTTGACAAGGGAAGAACTTGGTGGCTTATCAAATAAACTTGATCTCACCAGAGGAGAGCTTGGAGGATTATCTCGGAGCGTAAGCTATGCCTTTGAAAATGAAGTCTATCGTATGTTACCTATAGCGTTAAAAAACGATTATGGAATAGAACTAACTGATAAGATGATTCGAACTGAAATAGGTGGTCAAGAGATAAACATATTAGGCAGAGCAAAAAGAAATGGTAAGGATGTGGTCATAGTAGGAGAGGCAAAGTTAAGATGTGATGAAAGACGCAAAAAACCAGATGTATTTGAGGAATTAGAAGAAAAGGTTTTGGCAGTAAAAGAAGAATACAAGGAAGAGATAGTGAAGATATTGGTTACCCATTATGCCACAAAGGGGTTTATGAAAGAGGCAGAGCAAAAGGGAGTAATCGTAATTCAGAGCTTTGAGTGGTAGGAGGGGATAGAGGATTTAAGAAGGAAAGGCTTTTAGGTATACCCAATGAAATTGATTTGCAAAAAAAGTTTGACATATTTTTAAGGAGATGTTTATATTATTGATTCTCAAGGAGAAAGGAGATAAAAGATGAGGCTATCAGAGAGAGAGAGAGAGAGTAATCGTGAATCGTTAATTGCGAATCGTGAATTGAAAGGAAAGAAAGGCATCTTTGTCGCATAATTTGTGCGATGGGGGTGCTTTTTTATTGGATAAATTAAGATAGGAGGTTTGAAATGAAAAAGTGTTTGGTTTTGGCAGTGGTGATGGGAATATGTGCAGGGGATGTTTGGGGTTTGAAAGGAAAAGAGCGATCATCTGATTTAAGGCAGGGTCTTTTTGTCAGGGAGAGAAACAGAGAGAGAAACTTCGGGACTGATAGCCTTGCCAGGCAGTATGAGGAGCGAACCAAAAAGGCTAAAAGACGAGCGGGTCCAGGAAGAAATGCCTTTATCCAGGCACAGACTGGAACAAAGATTACTGAGCATCAGCTTAATTTAGCCTTTGATGGGCTTGCCAGTAATGGTATCCTTTTTCTCTCTGATAGGGATGGCCAATTTGACCTATATAAGATGAATCAAGACGGAACTAGCAAGACCAGGCTGACAAATGATAGCTGTTTAGAATATGAGGCTAAGGTCTCTTCCTCAGGCAATAAGATAGCTTATATCACATGGGATTCATCCAACCAATCCTATGTCTATGTAATGAATGCTGATGGCACAGGCAAGACAGAAATTGCCTCTTCCTCAAATGATATGTGGCTTGTGGATGACTGTTGGTCACCAAACAGCGAATGGCTCATTTATGAAAGCGATGAAAGCTCGTGGGTAGCTAAGGTAGATGGAAGCATAAAGAATGAACTGGAGGAAAATGTCTGGGATTGGACTTGGTCGCCAGATTCTGACTGGATTGCTTATAGCTGTATGGACACGAATGAATTAAATGATTATCCATGTGGTATTTACAAAGTAGCCCCTACTGGTGGAACACCCATAGCCCTTGTTACCTCAACTCAAGGCTCGTTTTCCAACCCAACATACTCACCAGATGGAACCTGGATTGCTTATAGTTATGGTGGTTATCCAGGTGGTATTTACAAGGTAGCCTCTGCTGGTGGCACACCCATAGCCCTTGCTACCTCAACTCAAGGCTCGTTTTCCAACCCAACATACTCACCAGATGGAGCCTGGATTGCTTATAGCTATTATGAGAATAATGCGCATAGCCTTTGCACGATAAATGTCCAGGATAGCACACAGATAGAGATTGCTACCTCAGACTGGCTTGACTTTCTCTGGTCAGCGAACAGTCAGTGGATACTCTATGAGACAGAAGAAGCTGGGCTTTGGTCAGCAAAACCAGATGGAACAGCAAAGAACAGGCTAACCCTAACCTCTCCAGAATGGTTTTTCTTCCTCTCAGGCTCAAGCAAGGTAGCCTACACTAACTGGAAAGACATCTATGTTATTTCAACTACTGGTGGCAATCCTATCAACCTGACTGATAACCCTTGTAGTGTAGGGATAAATATGGAGCCAAAATGGTCTCCTGATGGAAGCAAAATGGCATATACAAGCCTCCCAAATAAGGATGCCAGCGGTATTCTCTGGGGAATAGGCATCTGGGTTATGGATAAGAATGGAGGGAACAAAAAAGAGATTGGCACTTTAACCACAGACTGGTGGGAGGAGTTTGTCTGGTCAAGTGATGGGGATTGGATTGGATATAAGAATGAGAATGGTATCTACAAGCTCTCCTCTAATGGTGGAACACCAATACCAGTGGTGACTGTGACCACAGGCTGGATCTCTGACCTTATTTGGCCAAAGAATGATTGGATTGCTTATAGCTATGATGATTGGCAAAATAACCGTGGTATTTACAAGGTATCCTCTGATGGTGGAACACTCACAGCCCTTGCCTCCTCAACTCAAGGCAGTTTTCAGGGATTAACATCCTCTACAGATGGAGACTGGATTGCCTATAGCTATAGTAGTCGGGTAAGTAATGAAAGGTATGTCTACAAGCTCCCATTTATAGGTGGATCACCAACAGCCCTTGCCTCCTCAACTCAAGGCTTGTTTGATAGCCCTGTCTGGTCTCCTGATGGAAACTGGATTGCTTATATTTATGAGGGTAATGAAGAGGCTACCTCTACCATTATGCTTATTGGGGCTAATGGTGGACAGCCACAAGTGGTTTATACCACGGATAAATGGATAAGTCAGCTTTGTTGGTCGCCTGATTCAACGAAACTTGGCTTTACTGATGGACTTAATTCATATTACATCAGTATTGCTGGCTCAGGATTGACCAGGACAAACGCACAAGACACCTTCTCTCAATTAGACGAAGAAATGGGCGGTATAGACTGGTCATCCCAAAATATCATTGCCTACAACCAGAACCTTGATATCTACATCAATCAGAGTGTGCCTCAGGAAAAACCTCTTCTCTTTGTTAGCCCCCAGAGCCTTAGTCTTAGCACTAAAGTAGGTCAGAATCCCGGCTCTCAGACCCTTGAGGTAAAGGCTATAGGTGGTGTAGGTCAGTTATCAGTAACAGCTTCCTCTAACCAGCCCTGGCTCTCTGTCAGCCCAGGTTCAGGCAATACTCCAGCTACCCTGACAGTTTTAGCCAATGCCCAAAATCTGAGTGCAGGCTTATATCAGGCAAGGGTAACCATAGAATCAGCAGGAGCGGCTGAAGGAAGCAGTCCAAGGGTTGTCTTAGTCTACCTATCTGTGAAGGACCCGCAGGTTGATGTAGAGGTGATAAAGACAGCCCCTCACAATATTGAGGCAAGCACTACCCTGACCTATAAGATATTTGCCATAAACAGGGGAGGAGATGATGCAGGAAGTGTGACAGTGATTGACAGCCTACCATTATCTGCAAGCTATCTATCAAGCTCTCCCTCTGGAAGCTATAACCCAGCAAGTCATACTGTAACCTGGAATATAGGCACCTTGACCAAGAATAGCATAGGAACTCTGAGCCTGAGCGTCTTTATCCCAGGCACAGTTATAGAGGGCACACAATTGGTAAATACAGTCAGGATAACGACTGCCTCTACAGAGACGACCTACACCAATAACTCTTATAACCATAGGGCTGGTGTGGTTAGCCAGACTGGAGCAGATATTGGTGTAAGTAAGTCTGCCAGAGGCCAGACACCATGGGTAAAGAGGGGCTTCGATCTCTACTACTATATCTACTATTCCAATTATGGGCTCAGACCTTCCACAAATACAACTATAATTGATACACTACCTCAAGGGGTAATCTATATCTCCTCAGATGGCGGAATCTATAACGCAACAAACCGCACTGTAACCTGGCAGATAGGCACTGTTTCCTCATATAGTTGTGGACATTGCAAGATAACCGTCAATATTCCAGCAGATACGGCAAATGGGGCAGAGCTGATAAATAGGGTGAGTATCCAGACAGATACACCAGAGATAGATTATAGAAATAACTCCTTCACCCAGTCTGTGATAGTCGGAGCAGCCATTGACCCGAATGATAAATCTGTCTATCCACAAGGGGATATTCAAGGGACAGGGATGCTCTTCTATACCATCCATTATGAGAATGTTGGCTCAGTTCCTACAACTTTTATAAAGGTGGAGGATATTTTGGATAGTAACTTAGATGAGGGAAGTTTGATTATCGGCGATGGAGGCACATATGACACCTCCACAAGGAAGATTACCTGGATAGACAATGTTTCCCTTGCCCCAGGCTCAGAAAATACAAGGGCTGTCTCATTTACTATCTATCCAAAACAGGGATTGGGACACGGCACAGAGATAAAAAACAAGGCAACCATTTACTTTGATTTTGAGCCAGGTCTTTCTACAAATGAGGTTGTCTCAAGGATAATAAGGTTTGCAGGAAACAATAGCAGCGTCTATGTCTATCCTAATCCATACAAGAAGGGTGATGCTAAGTTTGGTGGAGATTATATCTGGTTTAAGGATGTAACCTCTGAAGCTACTATCAAGGTCTATACCATAGCTGGTGAGCTTGTAGATGAGATAAAAGTGACAGCTAACCCTCAAGGTTGGAAGATTTCTGACAAGAAGATAGCCTCAGGCGTTTATATCTACACCGTTACAGGCGGAGGAGGGGGAAAGTCTGTGGGTAAGATTGGAATTGTGAAATAGGAATAATTAGCCACAGAGTACACAGAGAACACAGAGGAAGAGATAAATATTTAACAGAATAGCTCTGTGACCTCTGTGCTCTCTGTGGCAAGATTTATTTTTAATAAAAATTAGGAGGAGAAGATGAAGAAGGTATTGGTAGTATTGGTTTTGGGAATGGTTTTGGGGCAGGTCGCATATTGCAATAATGCAGGAGAAAAATCAGCCGCTTTTCTGAAGCTCGGTGCAGGTGCAAGGGCAAATGGAATGGCTGGGGCATACTCGGCTATAGCTGATGATAGTAGTGCTTGTT
>JAZDOR010000016.1:0-16022 GCA_043798435.1 bacterium | reverse complement strand
TCTTAAGCTTATCCATAAGTTTATTCCTCTGCTTAAACGCTTTCATTTGGTTCGTGACCACCATAACAGAGAGCTCCACCTTGACCAATATATTTCCCTTATTTTATTCTACTTCTTCTTTTCCTTCCTAAGTAGTCTTCGTGGAATTCAACAAGTTTCTCACCTTGAGAAGGTTAAGAAAATGCTTGGTGTTAAAAGCACAAGTCTTGGCTCTCTTTCCGAGGCAAGCAGTGTTTTTGATGCTGACCTGATTGCCCCTTTAATCAAAGAACTGGCTAAGAAGTCTATCCCTTTAGAAAAAGACCCTAAACTTAAAAACCTTCAACAGGATCTATCGTTACAGATGGCAGATAGAGCTTTTCTTCCGTTGGTTCAAATGTATTCTGGGTTACACCCATCTTATTTCTCTTTCAAAGAACGGTGTCTCTATGAAAGTTACTGTGCCCTGTAAGCCAGTATGTTAATTACCCTTTGGACTGGTTGTAAGCCTAATAAACTCTACCTTTGAGATGTTGTGCTTTTGCTTCATGGGTTGGGATAGTGAAGAAGAATTAGCTCAACACATCAAAAGACTTAAAGCTTAAAAGTGAGACAGGGATATTTTGCCTTTTGCAATACAAGGGGTTGGTCTGCCCTTTTTTAAGCCAAAAACTACTTATGTAACCGTTCACCTCCATAGCATTTCTATAAATATACCCCATAAACAAAAAATTCCTTGCTATCATTGACTTCCTTTTGGTAAATTTAATATCTAAAAAACATTATAAAATTATCATTCCGAACAGTATTGTAACTGTCCCCTATTATTTATTATTAATCTTGAAATTCCAGAATGGTATAAGCATCAATCTACTCTCTGTAATCGTCTGGGGTTAGCATCAGAAGAAATTGGAGATCAGGATCTTTTTTTGGATGCTTAGAGTATTTATACCCAAATAAATCAGGTTTCCAAAAAAAGTGGTTAAAAAAGATTATAAACATTAGACCATATCTAAAAAACTAAAAAGTAAAAATGCAAAACTACAACTTAAAAGTCAAAACTAACCTAAAAATAATGGATCGTAATTAGAATCTTAAGCAAAAATGATTCTTTGGATAAGCAAAATCAATCTTAAAATAGTAAAATTGGTCTTTGGTTCTATGTATGAATAAGGTAAGGAAAGAATCTAAATTATAACTGTCAAATTTGGGTAGTCAGGCAATAAAGGGGATACGGCAAAGTGCCACCAAAAGAGAGATTCGTGGTAATAATCGTAAGACAGTTGATAGGGTGTGTAAATATTTCTATCGTAACCGTCCCCAGATGAAATACAATGAGTATCTAAATCAAGGGATGCCAATTACCAGTGGCTCTGTAGAAGGAGCTTACAAGAATCTTGTTAAGAATAGGATGGAATGATCTGGCAGAGAAAAGACAGAAGAGTAGGCATCCGCTATGTTGAAGATGAGAGCCATATATACCCAATGAAAACGTGATTTAGCAAAAATTTAAGAAGACATCAGACTAAAAACCTTGCCAGTCTTGAGTCTAATGTTCTTGAGTCTATAGTCTTTTTTAACCACTTTTTTGGAAACCTGATTTATTTGGGTATACCTAAGTAGTGACTTTGAAGATTATTGGTCCTTTCACATTCAGAGGAATTAAGAAAGGTTACATCTAAAAGAGAGCAGGATTGCGGAAACCTGTTTTGGGCGTCGTCCAAAAGTAGCCACACCCATTTGATATTTACAAAAGACTGAAGTATACTTTTGTAAAAAATGATAGCAGATTGAACCCTCTATTTTAGCGGCTCGTCTCTTCTTCGCGCTCACAATCATAACCCAAACTCCTTCTGGGAGTCAATTAAGAAATCACAAGAGAAAACCTTAAAAGAGGATTTGGGAGAGGCTATCGAACTGACTAAAAACTAATCTTTGTAGATAAGGATGAGGATGGCTGGCTTTCTCCTCTATCATCATAATTTACCTTATAGGTATAAATCGCACAGACAGCTCCAGCTAACTGATATTCTGCTGTTAGTTTCAACATCGTGTTTGGCTTCTTAAAATCAGAGAATAATGGCTTTGCCTCCTTTCTATAGAGAGAGACAGAAGCTGAGTTCAGGTTTCCTATCTTTTTATTCAAGCCACAGCCCAAATATAGAGAAGGATTTTTTTTGGAGTAGCTTTCATAAGCCATAGCCAGGGAGATAGTGTTGAAAAGTTGGTAGCCAAGTCCAGAAAAGACACCCTTTATCCTCTCTCCGGAAGATTTCAATGAGCCTATCTTATTCATTCTTGCATTCTCATAGAAGGTGTCAAAGTAGGCTGGGATAAAATCACTTGCCATATTCCGATACTCTAATCTAAAATCTGCCCCAAAGATTTTAGCCAAAAGCCCGGGGCAGGCTATGCCTGAGCCATATTTATCAATCTTAGCTACATCTCCATATAGCTTTATATTATGAGGCAAGGGAAGTTCTATATCAACTCCATAAACCGTTGTCTTGGTTGCTGGTTTTGTATCTGAAACACAGGTGGCACCAAGATTAAACCACTTGACCTTTCCATAAACCCTTCCACCAACCAACTTAGCCTCATCAACATCAGGCAAAACCGCACTAAATCCACTATTTTTTCTATTCCATGAGGTTTCTAACCCAATAGTCTTTGTTGAGGGATAATAAAGCATATTGGTATATCGGTTCATAATAAAGCCGTGACCCAGAGTGACCTCCGGTAGGCTACCTATTCTTGTATAAAAACCATTCTCCTTTTCTCCATAGCTAAGATAGAGAATCTTATTTTTCAGCTTCCAATCACCAGGCTTCATCTTTCCATCCTGATCAAAGTAAAGGGAGAGGTCTAACCCAAGCCCAAATCTCCAAAACTTAAACTCTGGCAGAAACCCTAATTGATAGTAGAGCTTGTCATCAATCAAGGTGGCTCCATATATAGCTTGCCAACCAAGCCCCTTCCTTTCTTCTTTAACCTCTTCCTTTGGTTTTTCTTCCACAGGCTTTTCTTCGGGCTTTTCTTCTTTAGCCTCTTCCTTTGGCTTTTCCTCCACAGGCTTTTCTTCCTGCCACTCAGAAAGGTCTTCCTCAGTCAGTGCTTCTGGTGCTGTAGGAGATTGTCCAGAAAAGACACTGGTTCTAAAACCCTTATTAAGCAGAATCTCTTCTGTCTGATTCACCTCTCTTATGCCCAACGCACCTTCAAAGACAAAGAAATCACTTGTGCCATCTAACCAGACACCAGTAGCAAACTCTGTCCCTCGTAATCCGGCTACAGCTGTAGGGGTATTGATGGATGCCTTCATATTTCCATACTTGAGCCGTATCATCCTCATCCAGATTCTTCCAGCCCAAACCTTGAAGACACTCTCCTCGCTGTCAAACCTTTGAATGGTAAGCTGGGTATTCTCCTTGACCTTGATGAGAGACTTATCAGCATCCCGCAACTCAGCCTCAGAGCCTGGACCTGTCCGTATCTCATCGCCAGGGGCAAGTGTAGAATTGAGCATCGCCTTCTGCCAGGTTGCAGTCCCTTTCCTTGCCTCTACTGAGCCCATAATAAAGGTGAGTTTATAAGAAAACTCCTCACAAAATCCTACTCCCTCTAAAGCCATCCCTGTTACACACAACAAAAATAGTTTCTTCATCTTTTTATTATGAAGCATTTTGGTTCTTTCTGTCAAGGGAAAAATAGAACATTTGGATTTTGTATTTTTGGTTTATTTAGTATTTATAGAGCAGACCTGCATCTATGCCTATTCCTGTTCCCTCCTGGTTGTCTATCTCCTGGCGGATAATCTTCAGGCTTAGACCACCTGAGAGGTTCTCCTTTATCCTTTGACTTGCGGATAAGATAAGGCAGTAATCACTGCTTCTAAAAGCCCCTTCATCTTCTGTATTTAGCTTTGTCTTTCTGGGAAGCTCTGTGAATAGACCGCTGATGCCTATACCTATGGTTCTATCTTTTGTGGGATGGATGTAACCCAAGGATTCCTGGTTTATTTCCTCAAGGTATTCATTATGGATGAAGGTTGCCTCTCTCTTCTTTATCCTGGATAAACCTGCTGGGTTATAGTAGAGAGCACCTATTCCTGTAGCTAAGCCTGTATAAGCTTCACCCAGAGCAGAGGCTCTGACATCCGGGTGTATCTTTAAGAACTAGGCAGAGGATTCTCCAGCCTTTTTATGGGTATCATCTGCAAAGAGAGGGCCAACCAATAGAAAGAAAAGGACTGCTGTTTTCTTCATCTTATTACTCCCATCTTTCCTTTCTTTGTGCCAAAGAGAGTGCCAACCAATAGAAAAATAAGGGCTATCTTCTTCATCTTATTACTCCCATCTTTCCTTTCTTTGTGCCAAAGAGAGGACCAACCAATAGAAAGATAAGGGCTATCTTCTTCATCTTATTACTCCCATCTTTCCCTTCTTTGTGCCTTTGTCTGTTTCAGTAACATAGATATAGACCCCATAGGCAACATTTCTGCCTGAGTCATTCCTTCCATCCCACCTTGCCTCAAGGTATCCCTGGCCAGTAAGGATTATCTCCTGGTTGTCATCAAGTGTTCGGACTAATTCACCAGCGATGTTATAGATATAGACCCTGGGATTGCTGTTTAGGGGGATGAAGGTTATTCTGACAAAGCTCTCCTTCTCTGGATACCAGGGGTTAGGATAGCTGATAATGCTGTTTATATCCGTGATTACCCTTGCCCCAGATAAGATGTAGGTGCCAAAGGAATTGACTGAGGCAGAGACTATGTTCCTTTCTCTATCTATCTGGCAGTCTTCTATTCCTTGCAAGGTGTTATCGGGTCTTAGCTGATAAATCTTCAAGCTGTTCTCATCTAAGCCCTGAATATCCTCTATCCCATCCTGGTTCTGGTCTTGATATGGCAGGCTGATGAACAAGCCTTTTATCTCACTGGCTATCTGGTTGATTGAGGATATAGCCCTGCCTTCGTAAACCACCTCCTTTCCATCTATCCGGGCAGAGAACTGCCTCATCGTAGAAAAGATTGCTGTGGAATTATCTTCTATCAATGTAGATACCCTTTGAGATTGGGGTTGGGTGATAGTGATATTAACGGCAATAGGTAAGGCTCCTAGTTGTAGTCTCACAGATGAGCCATCACGGTTTTGAGAATAGCCACCCTCATCTGGATAGATAGTCGTGTCTATGACAAACTCCTGGCCATATTCTATCTGGTCAGATGATGTTCCTGTCTCATCTAAAGCAGAGTAACCAAATGTAGCTGTTCCTTCTGGTGTGGTTGATTTAATAAAGAGCGAACTGGCGAAGGTAGTTCCTGTGCCTGAGAGAACAACCCTCTCTGGCTTCTCCTCACCGATAGTATAGACCAAGATTGGTCTTGAGGTTTCTACAGCCAGACCTACCTCTCCACTGCTTAATATCGGGATAACAGGTGTGGTCAGTGTCAGTAGCTCTGAGGCTGTCAGGCTTTCTTTGTTGGCTTGCGACCTTAATGCCTTCACATAAGGATAGTATGAAGAGGCATTTCTAATGGCTGAGTCCGAGGACAAAAGAATGGTTGCCCTTGATTGTGTAGGTGTTAGGTCAAAATCAATGTTGTTTGTTGTCTGGCCAGCAGTCACGGTTACACTTCTACTTGAAGGGCTTGAGACATAGCCTGTCTTTGAGCAAGTAACCGTATAGTTTCCTGGACTTAAGTCAGAAATGGTGTATCCTCCAAGCAGACCAGTAGTCGCTATCCTGGTCATTGGACCTACTGCCTGAACAGTAGCGTTATATTGACCCCAGGTGTCAGGGCTGTCAACATCACCTCTAATTGTTCCCTTTAGATCAATCTTAAACCACCATATGTTGCTAAAGGGGCTGTTGCCTATAGAATTACTGGCTAAGACTCTCCAGTAATATGTGATATTATTTAGATAGATCAAAGGTTGGAGTATAATCCGTATTGCTTAGACTTGAAGCATCTATTATAATTGATGAGAAGTTGCTATTTGTGGCCACCTGAATCTGGTATCTCTTGGTTCCACCACAGTCTGCATTATCCCAGTCAAGCCTTGGTCTGGCTGTGTTTACATTGGCATTGTTTGCTGGTGAGGATAAGGCTGGAGGCTGGGGTGGACGAATAAGATTAAAGGTAACCGTTCACCGCAGAGAGCACAGAGAACGCAGAGAATATGAATTTTTATAAAAGATAATCTCTGCGAACTCAGCGAGCCCTAAAGGTGAATAATTACTTTTATCACCCTCCTGAACGCTTACGATTAAAGTCTATACCAGAGGTGGTCTGTCCAAGGCTTACTACGACATCCCTATAGGCTGGAACTGGAACAAAACCTGATTTTGAAACAACAATCCTATAGCTTCCGCCTGGAAGGTTTTCTATGGTATATCCCCCGGTAATGCCAAGGGTGATACTCCCATTTTTAGGCCCTGTATAGGTAAGTATTGCCCCATTTGGGGTCTCTGTTATCCCCTCTGCATCTACATCACCAGAAATAGCACCAGTTGGAGTAACCACAACAAGGGCTATATTCTTGCTGAAGGTTTCTCCGCTTGTTGAGGTTATCTGAAGGCTGAACCAGATATGGCACCAGTTGGAGTAACCACAACAAGGGATATATTCTTGCTGAAGGTTTCTCCACTTGCAGAGGTTATCTGAAGGCTGAACCAGATATGGCACCAGTTGGAGTGACTATAGCCAGAGCTATATTCTTGCTGAAGGTTTCTCCACTTGTTGAGGTTATCTGAAGGCTGATATCGCCTGAAAGACCTGCTTGAGTATTGGCCGGGATGTTGAAGGTAAAGGTGGCTGTGGCAGATTGATTTGGGGCTATATCCGAAAGATTGACCTCATTTGGGCTGAAGTTTGTAGCCCAAGCAGGCAGGCTTTGCTTGGTAACCCTGACAGCAGGCATATTGAAACCGCCTGTGTTGGTTACCCTTAGATTTACCCTGTTGCCTGAAGAGTCAGGGAAGAGATTATAGGCTATGGCATGGCTGTTCAATAAAATGAAGGCTGATGCCCAAACAACCTTTTTCATTCCTTCTCCTTTTCTTTCTCAAGGACAGGTATCTCCATGATATTCCCTATCCTCATCACATAGCTTAGCTGTGCTACCTTGTTTAATTGCTCATAGGTATCTGCTTCTACCTCAATCACATTTGCTTCTACCTTTATCCTGACACCTATTGCTTGAATCTGGGTTTGATAGTCTGCTGGAGGATTATCACAGAGGATTTGGGCAGAGATAACCGAAGGTATCACGGCATTAGAAGCAGATCTTGTTTTGTTTTCCTTTCCATCCTTCTCAATCCAGGCTATCCAATCAAGACCTGAGAGCTTATTCGGTCTCTCTACAGAGGTTTTGATAGCTATCTTCTCTCCTTCTACGCCAATTATCTCTATCTCCAATTCCCTTAGCTCCTGGCAATGCTCTTCTATCTTGCCTTCTGAGATAAGCCTCACCTATATCTTCCTATCTTCATTCATTCCGCTCAAAGCCTTGTAATCAGCCTCACCCAGTTTTTCCTTGGGTAAGATAGCCTTTGCCTGAGCTATTGTTGATAAGACCAGGATACTTGTCAAAAACAATCTATTCATTGGGAACCTCCTGTTTCTTGCTTTTCTCTTCCTTCTTCTTTTCCTCAAGCAGTTTTAATACACGCTGGGCTTCTTCACGGACGGGATATACAAATTTAGATGGATCCCCAGAAACAGTGTTCCATGCACGAGGGTCATTCTTGGCTATTGGTTTAAGAAGAGGAATTACTGAGGTATCACCAAGAATACCTAAACCTTTGATAGCCTCCATACGGGTAAATGAGTCAGAATCATTCAAACTCTTAATAAATACATCTTTCATTGATCCTATTTGAGAGACTGTGGGTGACTTAAAAGAAGTTATTGTTGTAGGTGTCCCTTTTTCTGCTTGAGTAGTAACCTTACCCCTTTTTATTATCTCTCCTAATGCAAGAATTATGACTGACTTTGCTGAATAATTTTTAGTCTTTTCTAATCGTTCAAGTAAGGGCTTGACTGCTATTACCCCAAATTCTGCTATTTGTCGATAACCTTCACATTCTATAGATCCTACCAATGCAGGTAGAGCCCTTTCATCTTTAAACCCCTCAACAATCCTTACTACATAAAGTTGAAATTCTCCATAACCATCCTCTCTTATAACTCCTTCTGGATTCCAGTCAGGTGGAGGTTCTTGACCTGTTTTTTCATAATATTCTTGCCACTTTGCTGCTAATTTTTCTCCATTAGCATTTATTTCTTCTAACAATCTGATAACCGCCAATTTTATCTTTTCATTATTCAAAAGCGTTGGAGTACCATATTCTATTTTTCCTATCACTACATCTTGTATTCGCCAATCAGAAGAGTTTAATAAAGTTACTATCTCTTCAATATCCATATTATTTATATCCTTTGTTGCTACCTCATTTACAATTGTTCCATACACACCCACAACATCACCCATAAAAAAACCTATTAGCATCAGTATCATTAGATTCTTCTTCATTTTCCTATCCTCCTTTATGTTTATTGCTTTAAGATATTATTACCAGTTCATATGCACCCATGTTCGTGTTAAATTAAAAGGTTCTACTTGACCACCCTCGGCTAATACAAATGTTTCCATCTTCCTTTGATCAGCTATATCAACCCTTCCATCATTATTCCAATCCTGATTAGCAATATCCGCTGCTCGTCCATATATATGCCAACTATTAAGAGCAGGGCCAGGGACAGAGGCATTCCGAATCGGATTCCGATACCCACTATTCACAGGCATTAGGTCACTTCCAGGTACTGTAATTAGTACATTTCTGATATTTTCTAAGTGTTGAGCTATGGTAAATATTGCCCAAGTATATTGTTGATTTATATTTATCTCATTAAATGCAAAATGCCCCGGATTTACATAAGTTTGAGCGTTTACAAACTCGGGCCTATTGGGAGTTCTGTTTTTATTCATATCAATATACTCTTGTCTTATTTGATCCCTTTCATCCTGTCTGGTATAAGTCCCCACAGAGGTATATGTTGCGTTGTTAATGGTGAGAGAGGCTCTAATCCGATAGCTTAGGGGTGCTCCTCTGCCATTAGGAGCAGTTGTGGGAGTAGCTGTAAGATAGACATTATTGCCTCTTTCCGGGTCTAATGGATTGCCACTATTTATCCCATCCCCTGGATTATCATCTATCTCCCATTCTATCTGGCTATTGTAAGTAGCATCTAATGAATCTGGCTTTATATCTGCTATGCAACGGATGAGATTCTCAGGAGATTGCGTAGTAAAGGAGATACCGTCATTTGAAGGAGTAACCTGACTGACTACGATTGATAATGGTGTAGTCGTCCCCATAGCTATATTTGAAAGGAGAGACCAGTTTGGCACCTCATCCCTGGTCTTCATCAAAAACAAATAGCGAGTATATGGCTGTAGTCCTGTAACTATAAAGCTTTGTTGAGTCCCGGCGATTGTCGGAATAGGTTCATTCTGGCATTGAGTCGCTTGTTCCCAGTTTAGCTCCGTATTATACCGAATATCATACTGGGTAGCTGTGCCTGTATTTCCATCATCCCCTGGGGCAGTCCATGTTAAGGTAATTGAGCCCTGTTGGGGATTAGTTGTCGGAATAGGTTCATTCTGGCATTGAGTCGCTTGTTCCCAGTTTAGCTCCGTATTATACCGAATATCATACTGGGTAGCTGTGCCTGTATTTCCATCATCACCCGGTGCTGTCCAGGTCAGGGTAATTGAGCCCTGTTGGGGGTTAGTTGTTTGTAGATTGATAATTTGGGCTGGTAAGGTAACATCCCCTCCTTCAATATTTAAGTTTAAGGTATAATTTCCTGAACCAGAATAATGATACACTTTTATCCAGATATAGCCCATTGTGTTGATAAAACATTGGTCTGTTTGTCCAATTCCCTGATATGAGCCGGTAATAAATGAACCTGGTAAAAAAGCATCGCCAGAGTAAACCTTGATATCATAATCTACGCTACTCGTCATACTCAAGATTGCCTTCACTTGCATCTGGCTGGCTAAATAAAGCTGATACCACATATATCCACCACTTAGCAAACTTCCAGTTGTCTGGCTACCCACTCCAATATTTATGGGAGCTTGGGTCTTACATGAGGCAATGTTTGAAAGAGGAGAGGTGTTATTAACCTCATCTATTGCCTTGATAGCAAAGTAATAGGATGTATTTATTTGTAAGCCTGAGATAGTAAGATTCTGAGATGTTCCTGCTATGGCAGGTATTGGCTCATTCTGTACCTGTGTAGCATTTGCCCAATTTGTATCATTAATTGTTGAGGTAGCGTATCTAATATCATAAGAATTTGCCTGACCTATATTACCATCGTCTCCAGATGCTGTCCAGGTGAGCTTGATGGAATTCATTGTTGCCTCAGAGGCAGAGAGACTGGTTATCCCTGCAGGTGGCGTGGTATCCTGTGGAGGGGGTGAGCCACCTACAGCCTGGTATTTATCCACCTTGAAGCCATAAGCAACAATACTACCATCACTGGTTAATTTTATCTTCACGACATCACCTGAGATTACTGGTAACCAGATGTCTGTCTGGTTATAGGCTGAATAACAGGCGATCTGGTTATTGTTCTTATCAAGGATATAGAGCTTGTCATAATAAGGCTCTAAGCTATAGCTTTCAAAATGTACACGCATCTTAGATGCACCAAGATGTGTAATTACCCAGGTATTGGTATAGTTATTCGGATAATTATGAGGGGATTCTGTGAGATAGTTATAGCTGACCCATTCCTCTTGCGAGGTAATCACCTTTATCTTCCATAAGTTTAATGAGCCAGTATCTCTACTTGCCCTGTCTTCTACCTTCAGTTGCCAATTTATATTCACCCGATGTTCCTGCAATAGCCGTAGCACTAAAGACTACTGAGGTAAGATTGGGGTTAGAGGCTGTAACCTGATATTGACCAGCTATATTCCCAAGGGTCAGATTAACCTGTGCTTAGCCATTACTATTAGTGTTGACAGAGGTTGCTGAGAGCCTTGCCCCTGTTGATCCCTGAGGCTGAGAGGTGATAGCAAGGCTGATAGGAACATTTGGCACGGCTGTGCCATTATAGTAGCTAACCCTGATAATAAGGGCTTGAGGCAAGGTAGCATTCACTTGTACTTGTTGGTTATCACCTGAAACCTTGTTCAGGCTGACTGATGATTAAACATTCAGGCTCTCGTTTATGGTGACAGGAGGATTGGTGGCAAATGAGGCTATAGGCAACATAAAACAAAAAGAGCAGAGTAATAGAGCTACTCTGCTAACATCTTTACAAGATCTAGGCTAAAAGATTATATTCAGTAAAGATTTGTCTTTACTCTCTCTCTCCCTCTCTGTAGTAAAATTCATTTTTCATCCCTTTCATTTTTATTTTATTTGAAAAGTATAACCTTAGTTTTTCTTCAGATGGGCGAAGTATTACTATTCTACCTTATCTATTGGTTCCTGGCAGGCTTTGCAAACCCGCAGTTTTTTACCATTATCTTTTTGTGACACTGAGAACCTTACTGCCTTTCCGCAGTTTGGACATAAAAGCTGCACCTTGCAGAGCCACATAGGTAGCTCCTTTTCAATAATTCCTCCCTGTCTATTTGCTTGAGTGGGTTTGCTGTGTTTCTTAACCCTATTTATCCCCTCTATGATCAGCTTCTCTTTGTCTGGAAAACACTTGATAACCTTTCCTTCTTTCCCTTTATCCTTTCCAGAGAGGACTACCACATTATCATCTTTCTTTATTCTGAGGCTCATACTACCTCCGGAGCAAGGGTAATAATCTTCATAAATCCTTTTGCCCTCAGTTCTCTGGCTACTGGCCCAAAGATTCGTGTTCCTACAGGATTTCCGTCTTTATCTATAATAACAGCCGCATTCTCATCAAACTTGATATACGAACCATCCTCTCTTCTCTGTTCCTTCTTTGTCCGGGCAACAACAGCCTTAACTACCGTTCCATCTTTAACCTGAGCCGTGGGAATTGCATCTTTGACACAGGCGACAATTATATCACCAAGCCTGGCATATCTTCTCTTGCTACCACCCAGAACATGAATGCACATAATCTTTCTTGCCCCGGTATTATCAATAACATTAAGCCTTGTCTGTAATTGGATCATTTAAGCACCTCAATAACCCGCCATCTTTTCATAGCAGATAATGGTCTTGTCTCTGTTATTCTTACCTTGTCCCCTATCTTTGCTCCTATTTGGTTGTCTGCATAATACTTTGTTCTTCTTTTGATATACTTTTTATACACGGGGTGCTGAACAATGGTCTCTCCCTGAACAACTATAGTATTCTGCATCTTATCAGATAAGACAACACCTATTCTCTTTTTTCTCTCTCCCATTATATCTTCCTCCAGTATAATATATACTTGATTACACAGATTTTAGAATATGATTACACAGATTATCAAGCACCCTTTAAGGATGTCTTTATTCCCAATGCCTTTTCTCTCAGCAAAGTATTGATTGTAGCCACAGACCGCTTTATCTCCTTTATTTTATGAGGTTTCTCCAGTCCTTTTATCACCTTTTGATGACGAAGGTTTAGTAGTTCAGAGGAAAACTCTTTTTTCTTTTCTAACAATTCTTCCTTTGGAAGTGTTCGGAGCTCTTTTGCTTTCATTCTCTCACCAAAACCCTTGTTTTTATAGGCAGTTTATGGCTAGCCAACCGAAATGCCTCTTTTGCTGTTTCAGGAGTCACACCAGCCATTTCAAAAAGAATTCTGCCAGGTCTTACTACGGCTACCCAACCCTCAGGAACACCTTTTCCCTTTCCCATTCTTGTCTCTGCAGGCTTTTTGGTAATGGGCTTATCTGGAAAGATTCGTATCCATATCTTTCCACCCCTCTTTACATGGCGGGTAATAGCAATACGAGCAGACTCTATCTGCCGTGCTGTAATCCAGTTTGGCTCTAATGCTTGAAGCCCATACTCTCCAAAGGAAAGAGTGCTTCCGGCTATAGCTATTCCGCCCCTTTTGCCACGCTGTTGCTTTCTAAACTTGACCCTTTTGGGCATTAACATCTTTGATTATCTCCTTCTTAAATATCCAGACTTTGATACCAATCTTTCCGTATGTAGTCTGTGCCTCAGTAAATCCATAATCAATGTCTGCTCTAATAGTATGAAGAGGCACTCTTCCCTCTCTGTACCACTCAGACCTGGCTATTTCTGCATCATTCAATCTGCCTGCGGCTGAAACCCTTACGCCAATAGCACCTGCTGCCATTACAGACTGAACAGCCCTCTTCATTGCTCGGCGATACGCAATTCTTTTTTCTATAGAGCGAGCAATAGACTGAGCGACAAGGATTGCAGAAAGATCTGGTTCTTCTACCTCATATATCTCTATCTGAAGTTGACCAGAAACCTTTCGGGAAAGTTCTTTTCTGAGATTTTCTATTTCACTACCCCCTCTTCCAATCACAATTCCTGGCCGGGCTGTATGAATATTCACTGTTATTCTCTGGCCGAACCTTTCAATTGCTACCTTTTCTATACCTCCCCTTGAAAAATGCTCTTCTATAAACCTTCTGATAAAAAGGTCTTCGTGAAGGTTTTTTACATAATCTTTACGCATACCAAACCATGTTGAATCCCAACCATAGAGGTATCCTGTCCTGAAACTTCTTGGATTTACTTTATGACCCATTATCTCATCTTCTCCTGAATTATCATTATTTTTTTTCAAGGACTATAGTTATATGTGATGTCCTTTTTAATATTGTGTCCGCCCGTCCACGGGCGCGAGGCCTCATTCTTTTTTGCATTGGACCGCCATCAGCCATAGCCCTCTTTATGATTAAATCTTCCAATCTCCATGCTGGATTTATCATTTGAGCATTGGCTGCAGCCTGAGCCATAGTCTTATGAATGAGATATGCCGCCTTCTTATTCGCAAGCTGAAGGATGTTCTCGGCTTTCTTTACATCCTTTCCTTTTATGAGTTGAATCACTTGACGAACCTTTTGTGGCGAAATCCAAAGATACTTTGATTTAGCTTTTATTTCCATAAAGACCATAAATATATAGATACGGGAATATCTTTGTCAAGAAGTAATTTAATTATTATAGGAATTTCCTTTATTTGGGACACAGATGAACCCCGTTAGATGTTTACTATCTAACTAACGGGCTAACGGGGTGAACGCAGATTTTCAAGATTTTAAACATATAGAATTAACTCAAAAATTAATCCTGATAATCTGTGAAGATCTGCGTCCAATTAACTTGTTTCATTTTTTTCCTTTACAAGGAGAGAGGAATTTCCGTATCATTATAGCTATGATACAAATGAACATGGATCAGCTTTTAGAGAAGATGATCCAGACAAATGCGTCTGACCTGTATCTTAAGACAGGTGCTCCACCTATGTATAAGATAGAAGGGGCTACCTTACCGGCAAAGATGGAGCCGCTCACACCTGAGGATACAGAGAAGCTGATCTATTCTATTACGAGTGATGAGGATAAGGAGAAGTTTGAGAGAGAGCTTGAGCTGAACTTTGCGTATCATTTGGGCGAATCAAGATTCAGGGTGAATGTTTATAAGCAGAGGGAGTCAATAGGTGCGGTCTTTCGTCAGATAAAGGTTCAGATTGCCACCATTGATGACATGGGTCTGCCACCAATCCTTAAGGAGATAGCCCTTACTCCAAGAGGGCTTGTCCTGGTTACAGGTGCAACAGGCTCAGGAAAATCGACCACCTTAGCCGCCATAATAGATTATAGAAACGAAAGCAGGACAGGACATATTATCACCATTGAAGACCCGATTGAGTTTGTTCATCCAGATAAGAAAGGGATTGTCAGTCAGAGGGAGGTGGGTATAGACACCCATTCCTTTTCAGATGCCTTAAAGAATACCCTTCGCCAGGCACCCGAGGTTATTTTGATAGGTGAGATACGGGATATTGAAACTGTCTCTTCCTCCATCTACTACGCAGAGACAGGACATTTAGTTCTTTCTACACTGCATTCTACCAATGCCAATCAGACAATGGAAAGGGTGATAACCTTCTTTCCAGAAGAGATGCATGCTCAAATATTCCTTGCCCTCTCTCTAAATCTAAAAGCTGTTATCAGCCAGAGGCTTATTCCTGGTGTGGAGAAAAAGAGGGTGGCAGCCATAGAAATTATGCTTGTGACCCCAAGGATAAAGGAGTTGATAAGGAGGGGTCAGATTGGAGGAGAATTGAAAGAGGCGATTGAAGCAGGCAGGAATGAAGGGTGCCAGTCTTTTGATCAGTGTATCTTTGATTTATATGCACAAGGTATAGTATCTCAGGAAGAGGCATTGCGTAATTCAGACAGCCCAAATAATATGAAGCTAAAAATGAAGGGAATGGCATAAAAACAGGTTCAAGAAGTTCTATGTTCTATGTTAGGGAAAGTTCTGAATATAAAAGCTAACTATATGTTACTTTAGATCAAATAACATAGAACCTAGAACATAGAACCTATTAGAGGAGGTAAATATGTATGCGGTTTTAGAGGATAAGGGAAGGCAGTATATAGTAAAGGAGGGAGATAGGCTAAGTATTGACCTTGAAAAGAAAAACAAGGGAGATAAATTAGAGTTCACCAATCTTCTAATGGTAAGGGATGAGGAGAAGCTCTACATGGGAGATGAGCTTTCAGGGGCAAAGGTTACCGGAGAGGTCCTGGGAGAAAGAAAAGGAAAGAAGATTACCACAGTAAAATATAGGCGGAGAAAAGGATATAGAAGGAAGATAGGACATCGCCAGAAATACCTATGTGTGCTCATTAAAGGAATAGAATTCCTTAATCGTGGATCTGGAATTGCGAATTGCGAATTGAAGGAGATAGAAGGGAATCGTGGATCTGGAATTGCGAATTGCGAATTGAAGGAGATAGAAGGGAATCGTGGATCTGGAATTGCGAATTGCGAATTGAAGGAGATAGAAGGGAATCGTGGATCAGTAATTGCGAAATGCGAATT
>JAZDOR010000225.1:0-4007 GCA_043798435.1 bacterium | reverse complement strand
AAAAAATAGCAAAAAAATAGACCATAGAGAATGAAGATATATAAAAATTAGCCTTTTTACGAAAGAGTCAAAGAGCCATTTTTAAACATTTTGGCTTATAAACCAACAATCTCACCCAAAGGGTGCGAAATATGGGAAATTATAGGAGACTGTTTCGAATAGTTTACAAGGAAAAAGAGAATTTGTGAATCAGAATTTTTAGCGTTTTTCGCGCCTTTCGTAGTTATCTTTTTGGAATTCTTTTGTCTTTTGATAAATATATTCAAAGTGAAGTTTTATTACCCCAAATTTTAATTTAACTTTTGTAATATTTATGATATAATTATGTCATAAACTATACAGCAGAATTAAAGAGAAAACTTCCAGGGCTTTTGACTGAGCATCCAGAGTGGATATTTGAATCTGTTGATAGAAATAAAGTCTTCAGCAAATCAGGATAATGCACTTCTATTCTCCAAAAAGACAAAGTTTTATAAGAAAAAGACGAAGATAGAGCCAGAGCTTCTTCTTATTGCTGTATCTGTTACAGATAAGGGAGGAGAGGTTTACAAAATGCTAAACATTAAGGTTATCACTTACGATGAGATGGTTTAAAAACAAGGATGATGAAACAGAGAACAATAAGAAAAGAGGTTAGTATAGAGGGAATAGGGCTTCAGACAGGGGAGGTGGTAAAAATGGTTTTGAAACCTGCACCTACTGACCATGGTATTTGTTTTGTCAGGGGTTCTGCTAAGGTTCCGGCAAAACTTGAATATGTTGTCTCTGCTGACAGGGAGATTATTCTTGAAAATAATGGTGTTCGCGTTCGAACAGTTGAACACCTCCTGGCGGCTCTGGCTTGCTTTTCTATATCCAATCTGATAATAGAATTAGATGGAGAGGAGCCACCAATTTTAGATGGCAGTGCTTTAGGCTTTGTTGAGCTTATCCGCTCAACTGGGATAGAGGAGCAAGAGGGGTGGCAAAAGGTTTTGACCATAGAGGATACTATGCGTATTGAAGAAGAAGGAAGGTCTTTGGTTCTTTTGCCCTCTTTGAAATTTAAGATAACCTATACCATCTCCTTTGACCATCCAATGATAGGAACAGAATCAACGAATTTTGAGATGAATGAAGGAAGATTTATAGAAGAGATAGCCCCGGCCAGAACCTTTGGTTTCTTAGATGAGGTTGAGGACTTACGCAGGCGTGGGTTTGCCAAAGGCGGTTCCCTGGAGAATGCTATTGTTATTGGAAAGGATGGGATCATGAACAAGGAGCCCTTGAGGTTTTCTGATGAACTGGCCAGGCACAAGATTCTTGACCTCTTAGGTGACCTTTCTCTTTTAGGATACTCTTTGAAAGGAGAGATTGCCGCTTTCTGCTCAGGCCACGCCATGAATATCAGGCTGGCAAATATGCTTGCTCTGAGAATAAAGAATAAAGATAGAAGAATCAAGATAGAAGGAGGTAATGATATGATTGATGCCAAGAATATTCTGGGTATTCTTCCCCACAGGTATCCATTCCTATTGGTGGATAGAATCCTTGAGATGGAGAGGGGAAAGAGGGCTGTGGGTCTGAAGAATGTGAGTATAAACGAGGAGTACTTCTGCGGACACTTCCCCGGGCATCCGGTTATGCCGGGTGTTCTGATTGTTGAGGCTATGGCTCAGGTGGCTGGGGTGCTTGTTCTTTCTGAACCAGAGAACAGGGGAAAACTTGTTTACTTTGCTGGTCTGGACAATGTCAGGTTCAGAAAGCCTGTAACACCTGGGGATCAGCTAAAGATCGAGATTATTCCGGTAAAGATTAAGAAGAAGGTAGGGGTTTGTGAAGGAAAGGCTTATGTTGGAGAGGATTTAGTGGCTGAGGCAACCCTCCTTTTTTCTGTGGCGGAAAGATGAATTAGGAGAAAGGGGATGTGGGGATTATGGAAGGGGATAGGGAGATAATATAATAATATCTTCTATCTCTATATCCCCTATATCTCCTTATCCCCTTTCTTACACTTCTGATGTATAGCTTGAACAGTTACCTTTTTTCGT
This sequence comes from bacterium, assembly GCA_043798435.1. Classification (GTDB taxonomy): domain Bacteria; phylum UBA9089; class UBA9088; order UBA9088; family JAGUXG01; genus JAGUXG01. The sequence continues at coordinate 1,977 of JAZDOR010000225.1, read as the reverse complement.
GTTTTCGTGATTATATTTTTATGGAGGAAAAAAATGAAAGAGAAGATTGAAATCGCTATTGAGACAGCAAGAATAATGGGAGCATCTTATGCTGATATTAGATTTACCAGCAGAAAGAGGGAGAATATCTCGGTAAAAAATGGCAAGCCTGAGGCAATATCAAGCAATGAAGATCAGGGCATTGGGGTCAGAGTGATAACAGAGGGTTCATGGGGATTCTCATCCTCATCCAAGGTGTCTGATATAGATACAGTGGTCAAGAATGCTATTGATATTGCCCGCTCATCTGCTTTGACAAAAAAGAAGGATATTGTCTTGGCTCCCGCAGAACCAATCAGAGCAGATTACTCCACACCTTGCCAGATTGACCCATTCTCTGTGCCTTTAGAGGAAAAACTGGACCTTCTTCTTGCTGCGGATTCTCTGATGAATATCAGTTCAAAGATAAAGATACGCGAATCTTCCTTAATGAGCTTTCTTGAGGATAAGATATTTGCCAGCACAGAAGGAAGCTATATCACCCAGAGGCGGATTGAAACAGGTGGAGAAATTGCTGCCACAGCCATAGAAGGCACAGAGGTTCAAAGAAGGAGCTATCCAAACAACTTTGGGGATTACGGGTCAAGGGGTTTTGAGTTTATAAAGGAGATGGGGCTTACGAAGAATGCTCAAAGGGTAGCTGAGGAGGCATTGGAGCTTTTATCTGCCCCAAAAGCTCCGGATGGAGAGCAGACAATCATTGTCGATGGTGGACAGTTGACCCTTCAGGTTCATGAGTCTATTGGTCATCCCATAGAATTGGACAGGGTTTTTGGGACAGAGGCAAGCTATGCTGGGGATAGCTTTCTAAAGCCTGAGATGTTGGGTGTTTTTAGATATGGTTCGGATATAGTTAATATCACTGCGGATGCAACCTTGATAGGTGGTCTTGGTAGCTTTGGCTTTGATGATGAGGGTGTCCCGGCACAAAGTGTCCCTATCATAAAGGATGGAATCTTCTGTGGCTTTCTCACCTCAAGGGAGACCGCACAAGCCTTAGGCCAAAAAAGTAATGGCACAATGAGGGCTGATGGCTGGGGACGGCTGCCGCTTATCAGAATGACAAATATAAACCTCCTGCCAGGGCAGTGGGCTTTAGAGGATCTGATAGCAGACACAGATGATGGGATAATCTTATCTACAAATAAATGCTGGTCCATAGACAACAAAAGGCTGAACTTTCAGTTTGGCTGTGAGTTCGCCAGAAGGATAAAAAACGGAAAACTAACTGAAGTCCTGAAAAACCCAGTCTATACAGGCATTACCCCAGAATTCTGGAAATCCTGCGATGCCATCTGCAATAAAAACCACTGGCACATCTTTGGAGTTCCCAACTGCGGCAAGGGTCAACCCGGTCAATCCGCCCATGTAGGTCACGGCGTAGCCCCGGCAAGGTTTAGAAAGGTGAAGATGTTGTAACTACTCGCGTGCCAAGATAAGCTCTTTAATCCTAATTGACTGATAGGAGAAGTATTTTGTGTATTATCTAACAGGGTGAACCTGTAGTAGCCTCGTTAACTTATTAAGAAAGGCGAGCCTGTGAGTAGTAGACAAAGTCAGCAATCTATCTGAAGAGACAGATGAAGCAAGATAGATTTTCTTACGGGTAAAAGGGGTGGTATACTTGAAAAGGGTTTGAAGGGAACCTGTCGAGAGCCTATAGGATATAGAGCTTTACCTATAAGGGAAATTCGAAGTGATAAGGTGTCTTATGGGCAGTCGGATGAGCTCATAGTAGCGAGGATGGAGGGACAACATAACCCATCTTAGGTGAAGGGGCTCTGCTTTAACCAATGTTGGGACGGTTCATTCTCATCATTTTCCCTATGATTTCTTTTGGAAATTGGAAATTAGAAATTGGGAAGAAAAGATTCTGCTCCCTCTGCTAATTTCAAATTTCTAATTTCAACCCCATCTTTTAACCGCAAGCTTTCAAAC
>JAZDOR010000224.1:0-10308 GCA_043798435.1 bacterium | reverse complement strand
AAATTTATTGGTAGAAAGGGCAGACTCTTTGTTGCCAATAACAACAGATACCTCTAATTTTGAGAGGAGGTTAAATAGCCCATATTTTTTGAGAGGAAGGATGAGCAGTCCATGATACTTACGGGTGTGGCAGTCTAAAATAGTAGAAGAGCAATAGCCACCCCTTCCATTCGTCAAAAGATACTCCTTCTTCAAAGAATACTCAAGGTTCAAAAGCTCATCCCTGCCAAAGTTTATATTCACTCATAAAGTATATAATTCAATCAGTCAGGAAGGCAAGTTTTTTATGTTACAGCCAAATAAAAATGTCCTGTTCTTAGCCAAATGAAAATGTCGGGACGGTTCATTTTTAGCCTTTTTCCTATGATTTTTTTTGGAAATTGGAAATTAGAAATTGGGAAGAAAAGATTCTGCTTCCTCTGCTAATTTCAAATTTCTAATTTCAACTCCTTTTTTTAACCGCAAGCTTTCAAACAAAGGTGAACCATCCCGACATTTCTATTCGCGTATTACAGATATTTCTTACAGTAGCAAGAAATATTACAAGAAAACCTTGACAGGAATTCTCTCTTTAGGTAAAATTAAGAGAAACTTATTTAAGGAGAGGTATAATGAAAAAGATAATTGCAATCTCTTTTATCCTTTGGAGCTTTGGGTATGCAACAGGGGATTTTGTTCCAGGGGAGATTTTGGTTAAGGTGAAGCCAAAAAGGGCAGTCTCTGTTACAAACCTCAAGGCTATAGGCAAGTCCTTTGGCATAGTCTCTTGCAAAAATGCATTTGCACGGGTGAAGGAAGAGAGGTTTGCTTCTGTTTACAGGCTCAAGTTTGCTGAAAAACAGGATGTCTTTAAGGTAGTTGAGGCTTATAAGAAGAACTCTAATATAGAGTATGCTGAGCCAAACTATATAGCTGATGCTCTATATACCCCAAATGACCCTTCTCTTCCTACCCAATGGGCTATTGATAAAATTTCTGCAAAGGAAGGTTGGGATCTGACTATGGGCACAATTGGTATAACCATAGCCATAATTGACACAGGCATAGACCTTGACCATCCTGATATATTTTCCACCAGCACCCCATTCTCTGAGTTAGAGCCTAAGATAATCAATGGCTGGGACTATGTGAATGACGATGATACCCCGGATGATGACAATAGCCACGGAACGCATGTAGCCGGGATTGCCTCTGGTTTAACTGATAACGGCACAGGAACAGCAGGTTTGGCTGGGAATTGCCGTTTATTAGCCCTCAAGGTTCTTGGTGCAACAGGCACTGGCACTTATGCAGATATAGCCTATGCTATTATGGAGGCTGTGGGTAGAGGGGCTAAGGTTATCAACTTAAGCCTTGGGGGCACAGACGATTCGCAAACCTTAGAAAATGCCTGCGATTATGCTAATGAAAATGGTGTTTTAATTATAGCTGCTGCAGGAAATAATAATTCAACCTCAAAACTTTATCCTGCAGGTTATGACCCGGTTATGGCAGTAGCTGCTACAGACGTGTTTGATGATAAATGTAGTTTCTCAAACTACGGAGACTGGGTAGATATATCAGCACCTGGTGAGAGCATCTTGAGCACAGTTATAGCTGGCAAATATGCTCGATATAGTGGCACATCAATGGCTGCCCCATTTGTCTCTGGTCTGGCAGGGCTTTTATTCTCCTATATCGGAACCCTTACAGCTACGGATGTGAGTGATATTATCAAAAAGACAGCAGATGAGATAGGCTGGAGTGGCTTAGGGGCTGGAAGGATAAATGTGAAGAATGCGCTTTATGAGTGGAATGTGAATATTCCACCTGAGATTGGGACCATCTCTGTTTCAACCACTTACTTCTCTCCAGGCACATCCACTAATTCAAAAGATAGCGTAATGATCTATGTTGACTCTAATGAACCAGGCACATTCTCGGTCAAGGTTGATGGTCAGGACCCAGATGGAGTCGCAGAAGGAACACTTGTCAATCTCTCAGCAGGTGTTTACAGAGGATGGTGGACATGGAATGGCTCTTATACATCTGGTCCAGGTACTGATGGAACTCGCTTGATAACAGTCACGGTCTTTGATCAACCAGGAAGCTCTGCCTCAGCATCTATTGGGGTTGTCATTGACAGAACCTGGCCAAGCCTATCTTTGAATGAGAATACAGGTGGCCAAATCTTCTATCGGCAAGAGGAGATTCTCTTTAATGTAGGACCAGAGGATAACCTTGGCTATAACAACCCTACCTGCATATTAACTGGAACACGGACAGGTCAACCTGTCCTTGAAAATATTTCTTTAAGCAAGATAGATGAAGGTCTGTTTCGTGGATACTATACAGTCAAACAAGGAGATTATGGGACATGGACAGTCTCTTCCTCTCTGACTGACTGGGCAGGAAATCCAGCCTTTGCAAATACAACAATCAGGCTTGATGGAACAAGGGTAAGACCAGCAGTAGCTTCAAGAATAGTAAGGATTGGGCTTCTCCATCCAGAGGTAGAGCAGCCAGAGTTAGCTGGATTAACAGTTGTGGCCAGCTTCACAGAGAGGTTATCCATCAACTGGCAAGGAGAGAGCCTTGATAATGGTCAGAGGGTGAAGGTAGTATCTCAAGATGAAAGCCATATTTGGTCAGCTTCTTATAACCTTGCTTCCCAAACCCTAACCTTAGACAATAGCTGGCTCTATTATGGTGAGCCTGTAGCAGACTATAGCGGGTTTACCATCGGAAGTATCGCCAGCTCTTATGCCCTGAAGACCAAAGCAAAGAAGGGTGATAAGTTTAACCTATCCCTTACGGCAATGAGGGTAGAAGAAGAATTTTCAAACCCTTCTTTAGACAACAAGGTAGTCGGTTCTTTGACTGTTAAACATCCAAATATAAAACAAGGATACTCAATCTGTATCTCAAGCTCGCAAAACTGTTGGATGGGAACAGCCATAAATGATGGCAGTTTCACTATATCCAATCAAAACCTCTATTCTGGACCCCTTGTTACAGATTACACAGAACTTTCTGCTCTAAATGGAGAAAGGGTGGCAGATGCCTTAGGGGGTGAGGCAACTGTCGAGATTGGTGGCGTTACTGGGGTTGTGGCTCTGAGTGATGATGGCGTCCAAACCGCAGGAGATTTCGTAATTGGTGACGGCGTATACTCTGGGGCCTGGACAGTTGTAGAGGTAGGTGAGCTAATGAATTCTGGGCTTAACTGCCATTTTGTATATAACAAGAATGTGGCAAAGAACGACCCATATACAGATACCAGATTGATTCTCAGCATAGATTCTACACCACCGATTATCACCAACAACTCTGCCTCTCCAGTTCCTTTCAATCCACACCTTAATAAGGCATATTGTGAGATAAAGTATAATCTGAGTGAGAAATCCTGGGTGAAGGTGAAGATTACAGATGGAAATGATAATCTCATCAGAACCATAGCCTCTCCTGAGGCACAGTTTGGAGAGAATGTGAAGATTGTCTGGGATGGAAGAACATCTGGTGGTGTTATACCAGAGGATGACAAGTACTTGTATTGCCTTGATGCAGAGGATGAGGCAGGAAACCCGGCTCTACAAAAGAAAGGAGAGATATGCCTTACCTCAGTTGTCATTAAGATAAAAGAGCTCTTTGCCAGCCCAAATCCCTTCTATCCAAACAAAGAGATTCCAGATACCATTGACACGGTTATCAGCTTCAAGGCTGTCTTAGAGAATGCAGAAAACCCCAATCAACCTGTTAGTGATGCCCAATTAAATAACCTGAACTTTGATTTTAGCCAGGGTATTCAATCGCTAAATGTTCCTTATGCCTTGATTCATCTTAAGGTCTATGATTCAAGCACTACCAGGATTATAGAGATAGCAGGCTATCCAGATTTGAGCGCAGGTAATGATAGGGACTATCGTCTCAAGGGTATACCAAATTATGGGTCTATGACTTATACAATATTAGATGGCTATTCTATGGGTTATTCTTCAAGGCCTGATAAGGGTGATGGAAATCTAACGAATGACCAGGATACCCTCTGCCCACTTTGGAAAGATGAGAAGGGAAACTACTATTGGAAGTTTAATTATGGATGGCTAGATTGGGATAATGTTGCTGGAACCTATATTGTTGAAGCAGGTGCTGAGCTTGTGAGTATATGGTGGGGGCTTACCAGTGGCCCAGATGAGTGTCCTGAGAAGTGGCATGGTTTGCCAGGTTTTGGGCACTATGGAGTAAAGGCAGATATGGAGCGAGCAGAGCTTTATGTCAAAGAGCCAGCCCCTCCTGAGGTGCCTGATACAGAAAAACCTGAGATTATCGCTATATCCCCGGCCACAGGCGATAATATTGATGTGACAAAAGAAGGTTCTCTGACTGAGGCCTATGTTGACTTAAGTGATGGAGAGGGTTCTGGTGTAAACCTGAGCCTATCAGAAATATTCTTATATGATGCCAAAAACCAGAAGGTAGCAGGCAGACAGATAAACGATGCTGAGAAGAACAGGATAAAATGGGTCTTGGATACCCCACTTGATATGCCAGGCTCTTATACCATAAAGGTAAAGCCTGTTGACAATAAGGAGAATGGGATTAAGGATGGCTACCAAGGGTTTTCTTTCAGGATAAAAGATTCTCTTGCTCCAAGGGTATTTGGTCCAGTCCCAGAGGATGGCACTACTACTTATGCGCCCTTTGCCGGGCCAGTCTATATCTTTATCACAGAGGCGGGTCAGGGTGGCTCAGCCATAGATACCCAGCTGACAACCTTAAAACTGACAGGTCCACAAGAGGCAACCCTTACCCTTTCATTCTTCTCTACAGGACCAAACAGTATGCAGGCAAAGGGAGAGCTTTCCTCTCCGCTTCTCATAGATGGGACATATACTCTAAGCGGCAAGGCTTATGATGCAGAAGGAAACTTTGCTGAGTACTCCTATAGTTTTTATCTGAAGACTCCAAGACCCGAGGTAGACATCCTTTGTCCTGGGGCAGGAAGCATACATTATGGCTCATATCACGGAACTGTAAGTGTACGAGTATATCAAAAGGATGAGGTGTCAGGGTATAAGATAAACTGGGCTACCTCAACCGTCTCTGTGACAGGTCCACAAGGAGTGGATTTAGAAGAGGAAGCACTTACAAAAAACGATTTTGATGGTACATTAACCTATAGTCTAAAGAGTGCTATTACTCAAGTTGGCGAGTATCGGGTTGAGATAAAGGCATACAATGAGAAAGGGTTTTCATCTCTGGTTACACCTATCATCTTTACCTTTACTATTAACCCTGCGGGATTAAAGTTTAGCAAGCTTTATCCACCTGACACTTTGATGCTTAAGTCGCCATACCAGGGAACCATTTCTATTGAGATAAAGGTTGACCCACCTGAGTATCAAGCGGGAATTGATACATCAACGGCTAATATATATCTAAATAATGTAAAAATACCAGACACAAGCTATGTAGGGGGAAGCCGTTCAGGAACCCTTATCGCAGCATTATCTACATCTACTCAAATTTTTGCCGAAGGGACACATTGGATTAGAGCAGAGGCCTGGGATACAAAAGGCACTCAATCTACTGATTCTTTTCCATTGGAGGTTAGTTGGTATCTGCCAGACATAATAGCCCCATCTCTTTGCCCGACTATTTTTTCTCCTTATGCCTTAGGAAAGATAGCCACCTTAACCTTCTCTTGCGATGAGGCCTCTACATACACAATCACCGTTGATGATAGAGAATTAAAGAAGGGAAATATCTTAGCAAATGGAACAGTTTCATATCCCTGGAATGGCAGGGACCAGAATAACGGAACATTCACTGAAGGGACGCATACGATGAAGATAACATGTGAAAATATGGTTGGAAAGAAGGGAGAAGTAGCTTTAATTATAACCATTGACAATACATCACCTGAAATAAAAAGCCTTGCTCTTTCAGATGATAGGTTTTCACCTAGCACATCAGAAGGCTCAGAGGATACAACCAAAATATCCTTTACTATAGGCACAGAATATGGCACTTATACTATCAAGGTGGATGGAAAGACTCCAACGGGTATAGGTAGTGCCACAGGTTTCTTACTCGGTAATAAATCAGCAGAATTTACTTGGGATGGCAGTCATACCCTTGGTACTTTCTCTGACGGTGCATATATTGTAGAGGTGATAGTAACTGACTCTGCAGGTAACTCGTACAGCACATCAACCCTTGTGACCATTGACAGAACCTGTCCTATGATTGGAACGATCACAAATAACACCGGTGGCCAATGTTTCTATAGGGATGAGGTGGTTGTCTTCACTCTATACACAGATATTGATGTCCAGACAGCTACAACCTATCTTAGCAATAGAGAGATAAAACTTCAAAATATCTCTGCAGGAATTTTTTCTGGAAGCTACAGAGTAAAGGATGGAGATTTGGGAATATTAGAGATACGAGGCTCTATTATTGACTCTGCTGGAAATCTGAATACAAACACAAACAAAGTCTTTGGAACCATTACTGTAAACGGAAGCCAGCCGCCAAACCCAAATATCTTTACACGGATAATCAGAATAGGTGCTATTCTTCCTCAAGAAAGACCTTTGTCAATCCCTTCTATAAACCGAACAACAGGAAGCATAACCATTGATTGTTCAAGCGAAAATCTGAAGACAAATCAAAAGATAAAGGTATATGATAACTCAAACGACCATATCTGGATAGCTACTGCTATCAATGGCACAGCTACACTTGACAACTCAAATCTATATTATGGTTCTCCAGTCTCAGACTATAGAAATATAACGGTTGGAACTGCCTCTGCCTTGAAAACAGTTGCCAAAGGCGGTGATGAGATTATCTTCTCTATCTCCTGCATAAAGGCAGAAAAAACATTTTCTCCTGCACTAATAAATCAGCTTTTTGGAAGCCTTACCCTTTCTGACCCTAATATAAAGATAGGAGAGCGTATCTTAGTGGGTGCAGGCAGTAACTTCTGGCTTGGTCTGGCCACAACTGCCGGTTCTTTTACCATATCTAATGCCAACCTCTATTCTGGTCCTATTGTTTCTGATTACAGGGTGCTTTCTATATCAACCTGTGAGAAAGTCTCTTTTGCTGTAGGAGGATATGCAAACTCCGATATTGGTTCAATCATTAAGGGGTTTGGGCTTTCTGATGCTGGATTATGTGGCGATCTAAGGCCGGGTGATGGTGTATATTCTGCTCTTTATACGATAAAGAATGGAGACGATGGGCAAGGTGTTCCAGTATATGGGCATTTTCTGTATAACAAACAAAAAGCAACAAATGATGGATATACAGATAGCAGAATAATGGTGAGCATGGATGGAACGCCGCCAAAGGTGACGAGTATCGGTGCACAACCATCACCATTCAACCCCTATCTCACAAACCTCAAGATTAGTTATAGCCTCTCAGAAAAATCCTATATTGTCATAGAGATATGCAATAAAAACAGTGAATTAGTGAAAAGGCTTGTGCCTCCGGACCCACAACAGGGAGAAAATGTTGATACCTACTGGGATGGTTCGGATAATATGGGAAATAGGGTCACTGATGGCAGTTATTATTATACCATAAAGGCAGAAGATGATGCAGGAAATCTCTATATCTCTGAAGAGGGTGAGGTAAAGGTTACCTCCTTGAAGATAGAGGTTGAGAGCTTCAATATCTCTCCTGACCCGTTCTTTATTAACAAGCCAGATAAAGACGGCATATACTTTACTGTGAAGTTTAAGATTACCTTAAAGAGCTCTATACAGGGAGGTGTAACGAAGCAACAGTTAGAGAACCTTGGTTTTGACTTTGAACAGTCTTCGGGGCACCTGAACTATCCCTATGGACTCCTCTCTTTTGATATCTATGACCCCCAGGGAAATAAATTGGAACATAGTAGTAAATATCCAGATATGACCGCAGGTGTTGATATAGACCCATGGCTCAATATCTTGCTTCCAACAGGGCTTCCAAACAGACCAAACTATGGCGATTATGACCCCAATACTCCATCTGAATGTGAAGGAGATGGTGATAAAGAGAATGATTATGGAAACCTTATAGCCTTCTTAAAGGATAGCGATGGAAACTATTACACTGAATATGAGTATGCTGAAAGGGGATGGAGTAACCCCAAAGGCATCTATACCCACAGGCTCTCGGCAGAGTTGGTTAGCCTTGGTTGGAAATCTGTTGTTTGTGGGAAATGGCATGCAGAGCCTCATTATTGGGGGCATTATGGACTGCGTTCAGATGTTTATGACCGCAAGTTTGAGGCAAAAGAGGACCCGCCTGTTCCGCCCCAAGATACCACCCCTCCATCAGTATCTGCTACCGATCCTATAGCTGGTACAGTCAAAAAGCAGTCGGAGGTTCTCAGGGTTTCGGCTGCGCTGATTGATAATCAGGGTGGAGTGGGTGTTAATATTTCAGACTCAGAGATACGACTTTTTGACAGCAGTAATACGCTTGTGCCAGGTTCCCAAACAAACAATGGTCTTGACACAATTTACTGGGGGCTTGAGGCAGCCCTTTCTACGCCTGGCTCATATACCATTAAAATAACGGCTGTGGATAAGAAGAGCAATGCAGGTTCATATACCTTCAATTTTACAGTCAAAGACAAAACACCTCCAAAGGTTACACAGACATCCCCAGTCAACAATGAGATTGTTTCTGCCCCATTTAGTGGTCCTATCCTTGTTTTTGTATCAGATGAGGATACTGGTAAATCTGCTATAGATTGGACAAAGACAACAATGGGCATTAAAAAAGGTGATACAACCCATACTTGTAACTGTTCTTACGCTACAGAGACAGTGAATTACAAGGGATATCTTACAGGAACACCCGTTCCAGGACTAACAGCCTCAGGCACATATACTGTAACTGTCTGGGTTTGTGATATAGAGGGAAATGGCACATCATCCTCCTTTAATTTTGTGATTCCAGAGCAGATTGTGGTTACTGGTCCAGATGGCAACACCCTTGAGATACCTTATGACACAGAGATAACATTTCCCACAAAAGGTACAGTTGGTTCAGGAACTGTGCGGATGGGAACGGAATCTGACCCAGGCGGACATTCAGGCTTAAAGGTGGTAGGAAAAGTTATCTCCTTTTACTATGGCACCATCTCCCTTTCTGGTGCAAAGTTTACTAAGGATGTCAAACTAACCTTATACTACACGGATGGAGATCTTGCTGGTGCGGATGAACAAAAACTTTATATCTATGAAAAAGATGGCGGTTGGATTAAGGTGGGTGGCACTGTTGATAAAAATACCAATAAGGTGACCTACACTATTCCTGCAAATACACCCATCAAAGAGATGTATGCCATTATGTCTCCTATTCCGGAGGGACAGAAGGTATTAAATGCAAGTGGTGTCTATGCTAAACCAAATCCAGCAAAAGGCTCTACAGAATTCTTCTTTCCTGATGATGCAGGAGATGTGAAGGTGGAGGTCTATACCCTTTCAGGCGACCTTGTCTGGGAAAATACTGGAAAAGGTGGTTTTGGTCATAGTTCTATAGAGTGGCTCTGCACAAATAAGGCTGGCAGAAAGGTCGGCACAGGGCTTTATATCTACAAGGTAACCATAGAGTATGCCTCAGGAAAGAAAGAAGAGGTTATCAAGAAATTAGTCGTGATAAAGCAGTAAAAAAGCAGTCAGCTATCAGCGGTCAGTAATCAGCTAATAAACGGAGAGCTGAAAGCGGATAGCTATACAGGGCTTTATATCTACAAGACCAAAGATAGAATATACTTCAGGAAAGAAAAAGAGGTAATAAAGAAAATGGGATTGCCAAAGGTTACAACAAAACTTACAAGTATTTCTTCTCCTTATGGAGCATATGAGGAGATTTTTCTGGTTGATACTGGAGCGACAGACTCTATGGCTCCGGCTAGATAGATTGGAAGAGATTGAGGTTATGAAAGTGGGGAAGATGTCTTATGAGTTAGCTGACGGAAGCGTAAAGGAATACTATTATGGTCTTGTTCGGATTGAATTTATGGGTGAAATTACAGCTGGTCGGGTCATCTTTGGCCCCTGCAATTCAGAACCTCTATTGGGTGCCACAGCTTTGGAATCTGTAGGGATAATAGTTGATCCTACAACCAAAAGCCTGAAAAGACTACCAGCAATTCTACTAAAATAGTACGAAAAGTGGGACGGTTCATTCTCATCATTTTCCCTATGATTTCTTTTGGAAATTGGAAATTAGAAATTGGGAAGAAAAGATTCTGCTCCCTCTGCTAATTTCAAATTTCTAATTTCAACCCCATCTTTTAACCGCAAGCTTTCAAAC
>JAZDOR010000207.1:0-11644 GCA_043798435.1 bacterium | reverse complement strand
TACTCTATAATCTGGGTGATAACCCCAGCTCCAACTGTATGCCCACCCTCTCTGATGGCAAATCTCAGTTTTTCTGTCATAGCTATGGGCATTATCAGCTCTGCATCCATATTGATGTTATCCCCTGGCATAACCATTTCTACTCCCTCCGGGAGCTTGATGTTGCCTGTAACATCCGTTGTTCTGAAGAAAAACTGGGGTCTGTAGCCTGTGAAGAATGGTGTATGTCTGCCACCCTCTTCCTTCTTTAAGACATAGACCTCACACTTGAATTTTGTATGGGGGGTGATTGTGCCCGGGGCACAGACCACTTGACCCCTTTCTACACCATCCTTCTCTATTCCTCTGAGGAGAAGACCAACATTGTCTCCAGCCTCACCTGTATCAAGGGTCTTTCTGAACATCTCTACGCCTGTGACGACTGACTTTTTTGTTGGTTGGATACCGACTATCTCTACAGCCTCTCCTGTCTTGATGACACCCTGCTCTATCCTTCCAGTGGCTACTGTTCCCCTTCCTGTGATAGTGAAGACATCCTCAACAGCCATTTGGAAAGGCTTCTCCTTCTCTCTCTTTGGAAGGGCGATATATGTATCTACTGCTTCCATCAGCTTATGGATAGCTCCACAGTGTGGGCATTCTGGTTTTGAGCAACCACACTCTGCGGCTTTCATGGCAGAGCCTCTGATGATAGGAATCTCATTGCCCGGGAATTTATACTCTGTCAGAAGCTCTCTCATCTCTAATTCTACCAACTCTAATAGCTCCGGGTCATCCACCTGGTCTATCTTGTTCAAGAAGACAACAATATAAGGGACGCCAACCTGCCGGGCTAAGAGGATATGCTCCCTTGTCTGGGGCATTGGACCATCAGAGGCAGCTACAACAAGAATAGCCCCATCCATCTGGGCTGCACCGGTAATCATATTCTTGATATAATCTGCATGACCCGGGCAGTCTATATGGGCATAGTGCCTGTTGGCTGTCTGGTATTCAACATGGGCTATGGCTATGGTTATTCCCCTCTCCCTCTCCTCTGGTGCATTATCAATAGAATCAAAGGGTCTATAGTCTGCCAGCCCCCCTTGAGATAAAACCTTAGTTATGACTGAGGTTAAGGTCGTCTTCCCATGGTCAATATGCCCTATTGTTCCCACATTAAGATGTGGTTTTGTCCTCTCAAATTTTTGTCTTGCCATTTTGGCACCTCCTTAAAATAGCTATCAGCTTTCAGGTATCAGGCTTCAGTTATTGTTATTTTTATTAGCTGACTGCTGATTACTGAACGCTTATTTCTACTTTTGATTTAATGTAGTATATTTCTTTTGAATTATTTTGTCTACAATTATTTTTTATAAGAGCAAATCTTACGACAGTTCTCTTCCTCTGACCTTGACATCCAATTAGTTGGAAGGAGGGGTCTCTTTTTACCCAAATGATCCCATTTGGAGAGACCCAAAGGATTATAAGGCAAAAGGGAATATTCTTTGACCCTATTCTGTTTAAGGAAGTCCGATAGACCAGCTAAATTTTCAGGAGAAGTAGTGAATCCTGGCACTAAGGGGATTCGAGGTATGACCTTGTTTCTATCTTCATTCAATAGCCGCTGGAAGTTTTCTAATATCCTTTGATTGTCTCTGCCAGTATGTTGAAGATGCTCTTTGGGAGAGATAAGTTTGAGATCGTACATAATCAGGTCAAGCCAGGGAAGTATCTTCTCCCCGAAGAGAGAGTAATCAAAATACCCACAAGTCTGAAGTGTGGTGTGGATACCCTCAAGTTTCAGTCTTCTTAAGAGCTCTCCTATATATGCTGGCCAGAGGGTTGGTTCCCCTCCAGATAAGGTTACTCCTCCTCCTGATGTCTCGTAGAAGGCTCTATCACGGAGAATGATATTTACCAATGCCTCAATCTCATAAAATCTACCTATCTGGCGAAGTGCCTTGCCCGGGCACACTTCTGCACATCTGCCACAGGCATCACATTTTGAGCGGTTAATCCTTTTATTGTCCCTGAGGATAGCCTTTTTTGGACAAACCCCTTCGCAATCAAAGCAGGCTATACAGTCCTTCGGATAAAAGCCGATCTCTATCTCTGGTGATATTGTCTCCGGGTTATGACACCACTTACAGGAGAGTGGACATCCCTTGAAGAAGACAGTCGTCCTTATCCCTGGCCCATCCTCTGTGGAGCCCCTTTTGACATCAACTATCAGAGGAGAAGTTCCTATCATTATCTCGACAGCCATAGACAGGTATATTGCCACAGATGGACATGGATAATTTTAGACACTGATTTACACAGATGGACACAAAAAATACTTTTAGACACTGATTTACACAGATGGACACAGATAATTTTTAAATTTTATCAGTGATAATCAGTGAAAATCTGTGTCTAAAGAATTATATCCTATCCGTAATAATTTTATCCTTGCTCAAGCATCTTGGTAAGTTCAAGTTGCAAATGGTTAGCCAAGAATCCAAACCGATAGATATAATTAAGGTTTCCAGAAAGGACAACCTCATTATTCAGGAGCGACCTTAAGATATCCCTCTTGCCACCCTTAGGAAGAAGGAAGTTCATCAGTGCCTGGTCATCCTTGAAGATAACAGTTACATTGGGTACTTGTTTTAACTCCTCTTTTGGTTTGAGTTCCTTTGCCTTCAAGCGGTTGTTTTTGAACTCTGCCAGTACCCGTATTTCATTGTCCTTACTCCTGAACTGAACGAGGCCAGAGAAGCCCTCTATACTCCTTCGTAGATTACGGTCAAGGATGTAAGAGAGGCTCATCAAATTAAGGAGAAGTTTCAAAAACTCCTCAGCCACCTCGCTCTCAAAAGCCTTTAGAAATGCCCGCTTGATGAAATAGCGGCAGATTCTTCGGTAGGGGTTAAGTAACCAATCCATTTTATTTTGTAAGCGTTCAGCCTATTTATCAAAGAGTGTAAGAAAGGGGATACGGAGATAATGGGGATATGGAGATAGAAGATATTATTATATTATCCCCCATCCCCTTCCTTAATCTCTACATCTCCTTTTTTTGCACTACATGAACGCTTACTATTTCACCTCCTTTCCTGTCTGTAAATCATACTCGGCTCTGGTAACGATCTCCTCCTTCATATAAGGATTCAGATCAGCAAAATAAGCAGTATAACCAGAGACCCTGACTAAGAGATTTGGATACTTCTCCGGGTGATCCCTGGCATCCTTAAGTGTAGCTCTATCAATAAGGTTGAACTGGACCTGGAGTCCACCCATCTGCATATATGCCTCAATGCTTGCAGCGAACTTGTCAATAATCCCTGTTGCTGGTGTATATTTGAGATTCAGGGTGTAGCTATTAGCAATCTTCCTTGAATCAAGTTCAGCCATAAACCTCAGGACCTCAGTCAATTCTGGTGCCTGTCCTGAAACAGGTGTAATTCCACTTGGCAAGACCTCTTTATTTCGGCGGCCAGAAGGCATCGCTCCAGTAAGCACCCCCCATCCGGCATGAGTAGTCATACTCCAGTAACCGACTGTATATCTGCCTCCTCTATAGTTCTCCCTCTTTTGATATTCTGTATGGAGGAGATCAATGATAAAATTAGCCATCTCCTTTGCCTCCTGGCTGGCAGTTCCATATTTTGTGTCAGAGTTGATTATCTTGAGCCTGAGCTTTTCTTGACCCTCCCAATCCTTTTCTATTGCTACTATTAACTCAGAGAAGGTAACCTCCTTTTTGTCAAAGACAAATTCCTTGATAGCACAGAGAGAGTCCACTACCTCAGAAATGCCGATGATTGCCACCCCGGAGGAGTTATAGACTGCTCCACCACAAAGAACATCTTTACCTTTCTCTATGGTGCCCTGGGTGAGGGCAGAGAGCAAGGGAAGGGGATTAACCTTGAAATGAGTTTTGCCAAACATATTATTCAGCTCTACGCTCTGGTCAATCAAGAAGATGAGTTGTTCCTTAAAAGCAGAAAGAAACTGATCAAAGTTTGAGATTGCAGAAGGTAATGGAGTCTTTGGCCCGAACTGCTCTTCCTCAGTCAGCCTGTCTCTTCCAGAAAAGAGAGCCATCTCTAAGGCTGCGGTGAGATTGAGCATAATGGCTCCGGTATGACCGAAGGTTTTGCCTCCCCTTACTGGCTCCACACACCCAACAATGGAATAGTCCCTGGCATCTTCTATGGAGTAGCTTTGAGCTAAGAGGGTGTCAATTACCTTTTTATCATTATGGAAGCAGGGAGTGGCTTTGGTGGTTATATTCACTCCACAGAGGCGATCCAGATACTCTTTGGGATTGATCCCCGGGTAGTATCTTGCATTAACATTAGGGTCCCTTACCTTGAGCAGCTCTGTTGCCCTAAGCATTATATATGTCAGGTCATTCACCGCATCCTCGCCATCTGAATTTACCCCTCCTAAAGTGATTGCCTGGTTGGAGCCACTGCCACCAAAGAGCTCCTCTCCGGTCTCAGGAACCATCGGCACATGATCTGCTAATTTCAGAAAGAAGCAGCCTATCAATTCAACTGCCTTAGCTACCGTGAGGATGCCTTTCTCAATATCCTGGCGATAAAAGGGATAGAGGATCTGATCTACTCTGCCAAGGCTTAAGGCGATGTTGTTATTCTCCTGATGAAGAGCAACCTGACAGAGCCAGATTGCCTGTAATGCCTCATGGAAGGTCTCTGGCTTTTCTTTTGGTACCCTGCTTAAGTTTTTGCTCATCACAAGCAGTTCATTCTTGCGTTCAAGGTTGGTCTCTATCTCAGCTAAAGAGGCTGCTGTCTGGCTCAGATTATTGGCATAGACGATAACTCCTTCAATGACCATTTTTATTGCCTGATAAAAATCAGTTTGAGACTCCTTTTCTTCCACTCTTATTGCCTGATAAAAATCAGTTTGAGACTCCTTCCCTTCCACTCTTATTGCCTGATAAAAATCAGTTTGAGACTCCTTCCCTTCCATTCTTATTGCCTGATAAAAATCAGCTTGAGATTCCTTTTCTTCCACTCTTATTGCCTGAGACTCCTTCCCTTCCACTCTTATGGTCTGATAAAAATCAGTTTGAGACTCCTTCCCTTCCACTCTTATTGCCTGAGACTCCTTCTCTTCCACCTTTTTGAGGATAGAACCCAGCCCCTCTTTCACTACCACCTCATAATCAGGTATAGTATGGGAGATCATATGAACCTTGGAGCAAAGGAAGAAGACTAACCGCTCCATCATCTGCAGGCTTTTCGGGTTGTTATAATCCTTTCGGCAAACCTCCTGGACTGTTCCTTCCATCCAGTAGGGAAATACATCAAGGTTCAGAGTATCTATCTCAGCCTTGTTGATGCGGTAAGGATTCTTCTTGCGGATAGAGAGTGTCTCAAGCTCTGGCCACAGAGCCTGAGCCATAAACTGGGGGTAAATGACTACCCCCTTTATTTTGGTCGTGGTGGTCCCTGCCAGGAGATCATCCTCTCGGATTAGCGATTTTTTCTTCGTCAGAACAGCCTTAAGTCTCTTTCCTGCCCTGAGCTCTGATGAGTCAGATGGATTGTCCATCTTTTTCATATACTCGGTCATCAGCAAAGGAAGCTCAACGCAGACCTCAGATTGAGTATTAAAATGGCTCTCCCGCAGCCGTTTCAGCCTGGGTAAGCTGTCAAGGGTAATATCCTTCAAACTCAAATCAGCCAAGGTAATTTTATTCATTTTTTCTATTCCTTAAAGTCCGATAGCTTAAATTTGAAGCTCGTTTTTATTAACCAATCTTTTAACCTTGTATATAGCCAATAACCAAGGTAAAGCCACAATGGAAAAATAGTAGCAGAAAGCTCCTTTCGTTCTAATGATAACTCCTTCAAGAAGAAATCCATCAAATCATTCCAGAAAATCAGAGGAAAAACAATCATATAATAAAAGAAGCCAAAAGAAATGATTCCAATAATAAACTTTCGCTTAAAAGATAGGTTATTGGATGGATTTTTTATATCAAGGATTAACTCTGTCCAGATGTCACACTCATCTCCTACTTTCTTCAAGAATAGCCTTTCTTCGGTAGAATAGGGAATTATGCTCTTGGAATGCTCCCTTAACTCTGGTAGAAACTTAAGCCATCCATCCAATCTATACTTGATTATCATCAGATTTTGTTTAGTGAGCTCTAACTTCGGGCTGACCAGAATCTTATCTCCCAACCTAATCTTCTCCAATAGACCAATGCTCTGTTTGATATGGTTCTTTATTAATTCATCTTTTAAGGAGAGTCCATAGAGTAGTTTTGTCTTCAGCCTCCTCAGGTTTAAGCTGAAGGAGAATATATTAAAGAGATGCGCAGACCTTGCTATCAATTCATAGCCAATAAGCACTTCTATCCTTTCCACAATTGCCTTGACATCTTCGGATTTGAAACTCTTTAATATATCCCTTGTAGAAATCTCTTCAATCCTTTCCTTCAGTTCTTCCATCTTTCCCAATATCTTTGATTCCTCTAAATTTTTATAGAGAACCTTAAGGCAGCATATTGAATCCCCTGCATCCCTGATCAGAAAGCCCTCTTCTCTTGCTTCCTTTATTGGAGGTCTGATTAGCCAGCAGACTTCTAATATCTTAGCTATCATCCGACCCAATTCCCAAACCTCATAAGCAAGGTCTGGCTTTCCTAAATCCAATGAAGAGACCTTCTTTCTTCCTCCTATAAGTGCTTTTATAAGTTCTAATAGCTTCATCTTCTGATCTCAATACTCTCCTTCTCTTTCACGGTTGTTCTGCCTGCCTTTTTGATTCCTTTCCAGATAAGTGGCAGGATTAAGAGGTCATGCTTATTCAAATCCATTCCCTCTTTCAGTATCAACTCTATCCTGCCCAAACTCAGATCACCTTTTAATGAGAGCTTGCCTATACCTGTTATCTCCTTCCCTATATTTCCAGAGGGAGAGAGGTTATGTGAAGACGAAACTGTGCCTTTCGGATCTATCTTAATGTCTATCCAATTTTCTCCTGAAGAGATGGTTATTGAGCCTGCTGGGTCTATCCCCATCACTAACCCTGAAACCTCTATCTTTATAGGCTCAGAAAGTTTTTCTAACGCCATTACCAATTTTTCATTAACCAGAATTTGCCTGGGAAAGAGAGAAACCCTTTCCTGAGCTAAAACCAAAGGGGAAAGAATAATCATCCCTCCTACCAAAAGCATCCTCTTCCTCATTCTTCACCTCCAATTTTAATTATTCATAAATAACAAATCCAGCAGCAGGGACTGTCATTAAAACAGACTTGCCATTTCGTGGCTCAACGGTTACCTCTTTTCCCACCTGTTGGTTATCTGTAGAATAAATACATTTTAATTTATCTGCCTCTCTATGCAAGGAATCGTCTATGGTTACCCAGGCAATTTTTGGCTCATAATAGTCTGTATTGATGGCAAGAAGCATCTCCTTGCCATTAAAAATACGCGACCAGGGGACAATGGAGCGTATTTCATTTCCAATCATATGTGGCAGCCCGAAGTTTACCCCATCCCCTGAGATAGTCCGCAAGTACTGGCGACCCCGGCACAGGACGATTTTCTCCTTCCTGATTTTTAGAATCTTTGCTAATTCTTTATATGCCGTGTTATCTTCATTAAAGAAATGGCAGTTTCTTGTTTCAAATGCACCAAAATTTCCTCCAAACATAGCCTCTCGCAAGTAACGGTCATTATTCCCATAGCCATTAAAATACTGCTCACTTCCATAATAGATACAGGGAATGCCCATAGTTGTCACATTAAGGGCTAAGACATTTAATAGAACCCTGTAATTTTCCCGACCTTCCTTTTCATCGTGGCAGAAGCGTGCTTTATTCTCTCCTTTTCGCACCTGATCATGGTCGTCAAAGAGGGTAACAACCCTATTGTTGAACCAGACATGGGAATCCTTTTTAACAAGAAGGGAATTTCTAAAAAGGTCAAAATATTCACTTGGATTGCGAAATCCCTTGACCAGATATTCTAATTTATCAGGAATGTCATCTATGCCTAAGGCTGCATTAAGACCAGTGGATTCCAGAATATTAAATGCCATTTTTCTTCCTCCTGTAATTTCACCTATTAAATAAAAATTTTCTTTGCCTATGCTTTGAGCAAATTCATGAATGACAGAGGTGAAAAATCGGGTAGCACCAGGGTCCATATGCTTGACAGTATCAACCCTAAATCCATCAATATCAGCAAAGGCTATCCAGAATTTATAAGCCTTACAAAGGGCAGGGAGAGCAAGGGAAGGCTGGAAATTATCAATTTGTCCTTGACCAAGATTTATATCCTTCAGGCTGCAAAAATCCCCTTCCAGATACTCCGGGTAATAATCCCAGCTATTGATACGGCCTTTTTGGGTGAAAATAGATGGCTCTTGGAATTCAGAAGGCCAAATAGCCCCATCTGGCCAAGCAGAAGGAAGGTCAACAGGCTCAAAAGCTATATCAGATTTTCCTTCTTTATCCTTAAATCCCTTGACCTGATAAGGGTTATTATCCCAGCGAGGGTCTATAAACCACTTACCATTTTCTTCTATCCAATATCTGTCTGCATTATAATCAAATACATTGCCGCTATGATTTAGAATAATATCCAAAATTACATATATCCCATGTTTATGGCAGGTTTTTACCATGCTCTTCAAATCCTCGCGGGTTCCAAAATGAGGGTCTACATCAATAAAATTTTGTATACCGTAGCCGTGGTAAGTCTCCTCAAAAGAGACCTGTTTGAAAATAGGGCTTATCCAGATAGCAGTCACGCCAAGCCGTTTTAAGTAGCCAATCTTACTTTTAAGCCCTTTCAAAGTGCCCCCAACAAATCTGCCTCCAACATCAACCCAACATTTTCTATCGTCGTCTGTTTTTACAGCATTTCCTTTGTCTTCTTGCCTGTATAAAAGAATTTTGCCTCCGGTAACCTTATTCCCCTTGTTGTCTATGTACCCCTTTTCCTTTCCATCTGAAAACCTGTCTAACATCAAAAAATAGAGCACTTGATCTTCCCATGCAGAGGGTGAAGGGAAGAAATCTTTCTTACACAACCCTTCAAAATTCAACTCACTTAAGCTTTTTTCAACCATATTATCCTCCTTGTCTTTTATAGTATCTTGCATAAGTCCATACACTAAAACTGGTAAGACATCAGACATTAGACATCAGACTATAAACTAAAAATCAATAAAATAAAGTCTAAAGTCTATAGTCTGAAGTCTTTGTAATTTGTGTAAAGATTTATGCAATTAACTATAATATTCGCCTAACGGTTCAGGGTTGCTGAACCCCGAAGTCAGCAACCCTTTTGTTAAAACCACAGATTAATTCAAGTTCTCTCCTACCCGTAAGAGGCAGGACTGTTTTTTTAAAATATTAAATTTTGTTTCTGTTCTGAATTACTGCTTACTATATCAGATGTTCAAATAAAAAGCAAGTAGTTTTTAAGGTGAGTCAATTCAACAAAAAAGAAATTATTCTTGACTAACCACTTTATTTATGCCATAATTTAGGTAATTTATGTTACAGTAATATAAAAAGGAAAAAGCCCCATGAAAGATTCAGTATATCTGGACACAACCATATTCAGTTATCTTTTTGAGAAAAGAGAAAGCATTAAAACTTATGCAGATGTAACGAGGGAATGGTGGGAATTTCAACGAAGAAAATACAACTTGTATATTTCTATTGAAACTTTGGCAGAATTACAGGAAGGAAATTATCCATATAAAGAAGAAGCGGAAAGATTGGCTGAGACCATAGAATTACTTCCTCGGATTAAGGAAATAGAAGAGATTGCTGAAATCTATGTGAAAAACTTTGTCATGCCAAAAGATTTAGAAGGTGATGCTATTCATTTGGCTTATGCTTCTGTTTACAAAATAGATTTTCTTCTAACCTGGAATTGTAGACATTTAGCAAATGCTAACAAGAGGCGACATGTTCGACAAATCAATACAAAGCTTGGACTTTTTATCCCAGAGATTATTACGCCATTAGAACTATTTGAGGAGGAACAGCAATGATAACTAATGAATTATTAGAAGAAAAATACCAGACCCAAAAAAAAATGGCACGCAATGCAAACTACAGTATTAAAAAATTGCTTGATAATGCAGAAAAAAGTGTCGAAAAAATGTTAAAAGAACATGGTAATGTCTTAAAAATTGCTGATATTAAACCAATCTTTGGGTGAGGGAGCAATGAGGGGCTTTCCTGTCTCACTTGACCATGTCTGGCGGCCACAGTGGGCTATCTGTAATACAATCTTTCCACCAATCTGATGAATACGACTAGCGATAGACATTTATTCCTTGTTTTCTCTCCTTATCTTCACAATCATATAGGTAAGGCAGATGGTGAAATAGACCATCACCCCTGTCCAGCCAATACCAAAACCAAAGGGGTTCTCCCATACCCTGGCCATAGATTCTCTTGTCTGTTCGCCAAGGTTGTGATACTGGTCGTAGGTGCCTACCAAAAGAAAGGATGGGTAGCAGAAGGCAACCACTAAGGCAGCTATCACCAGGACGCTGATGTAGGTTGGACGAAGATACCTCTCTTTGCCACTTACAACCCAGTGATAGGCTAATCGGAAGCCCAAGTAGGCGGCTAAGACGATACCTACCACAAATAGCGTTGGAAAAATAGGGTTGAACCATCCTGTATGGATCAACTCCTCAAACAGCCTGCTCCAGTAGATCTGCTCCCAACCTGGCCAGCCAGCTAAAAGATATAGACCCGCCGGCACAATGACCATTGCAGCAAAGAAGACAGAGTAGAATAAATAGCGGTAGTAGATCAAGGGTTTTTTGACACCTGACTCCTTTGCCTCTTTCTTAATCCTTTTGCGGATTATATCAACAAAGAGTTGACTTACTGCAAATGCAGCTGGAATATCTAATTGAACCATTTTATACCTCCTTATCTTTTTTTCTAATCCATAAAAAGAATCCCAGAAGCGATCCCCAAAAGCAGATAGTTAAAACCAACCAAAAGATGAAGAATGGGTTCTCAAAGAAGGAGAAGGTATTACCCATCTGATAGTCAGTCCATTTAGCCGCAACATTGAAGGTCGCTTCCTTGCTGAGATAGACAATAATCAGAATAAGAATCCCTAACCCAAGATAGGATGCCCTCAATAACCTTTCCTTTCCTCTCCTGATCAGGTATCTTCCCGACTCTAAACCAAGGATAGCTGGGATGAGGGCCATCGCTACCACACTTATGCCGGAAAGGAGTGCCAATTTGGGATTATTCTGGATACAGTCTACCTGGCTGAAGAAGTAGTTTGTCTCCCAGGCTGGCCAGCCCAGAAAGAAGTAAATGACGACAGGGGTGATAAAGCAGAATGCAAAAATGATGGTCATTGTCTTCAAGAATAGATAATTCTTGCTATCACCACCCTTTATCATATTCCTTCCTGCATCAGCGATTACCTGACCTGCAATAAGGCCCACTGGAACATCAATCAGTAACATATTTACACCTCCTATTTTGACCAACAGGGATTAGTATCCCCTAATTTCCTGACAACCACCTCATCGTCAATGACTATATATGTATTGTAGGTTCTGTCTGAGCTCTCAAGCCAACTGCCGGCATTGACAATAGAGAAGTCATCCTTTCTTCCTTTACCTCCAGGCAG
>JAZDOR010000204.1:0-2844 GCA_043798435.1 bacterium | reverse complement strand
TTATCCATCCTAAATCTTCATCATCAAACACAACTATCCAATACCTTGCTGCACCCGTAACACCATTCCACGCAAAGGTTGGGGTTACGCCTACCCCTGTAGCTCCTTCAGCAGGTGTTCCTCCAGTAAGATCAGGTGGATCATAGTAGCCCTGAAAAGTTACCCTTGCCTCATTGCTGGTCAATATCTCCTGTCCATTCTTAACAGCTTTGGCTTGATAGATGTATGTTGTGCCAAGTGTAATGCCGTTGGTGTCTGAAAAATTACCCATTTCCAGTCCGCTGTCAGGATCAGAAGGGATTAGAGAGGTATTTAGCAACTGCCAAGAAGTGGTAGGGGTCTTTCTATAGAGGTTAAAGCCATCAACATACTGGGAGGTGGTTGTGAATAGATCTATCTGATTACTTCCTTCACCATCAATAAATAACCAAAAGTTGATAGAGGGACTAAGACTACAAGTTACCCCCACACTTTTCGTATCTGTTCCACCCTTTCCATCAGCTACTATGCAGGTGATGGTGTAAGTTGCTTCTGTTGCTGGAGCTGTCCAGGTTACCTGAGCACCAGAGTCTGATATCACACCCCCAGTTTTCGACCAGGAGTAGGCAAGCGGATCCCCATTTGGGTCAGAGGCTGTGCAGGTTATGATGGAAGTTCCATCAGTTAGCAGTGTTGTTGGATCTGCTATAAGATTAGATATTACAGGTGGCTGATTTGCCTTTTCTTTGACCTTCTTATCAAAATTCTCTACCCTCTTCTTGATGACAGATGGCAGACCTATGCCAAAATCAGCATAGACAGAGCATGGCAGGAGTCCCAATACAATAAACGCAATGGCAAGGTTCTTCATTTTTTATCTACCTCCTCCAAAGTAATTAGGTAAGACCTAAATTAAGGACAAAGTCTATCCCGCTTTCATCTAAAGAGGTATCTTTATCCTTTAGATAAATAAATGCAGGACCAATATCTGATGATATGCTGAAGTTGGGCTGGATAAAATATTCACCACCAACAAAGGCTTCTATAACCCAGCCGGAGCCTTTAGAGGAGTCTCCCTTAAAGGTTAGATAATCTACCTCTCCTCCTGCTAAGAGGACAGCCTTGTCTTTGGGATTGAAACTATGGTAATACCTGGGACCTATCACAAAGATATCCTTTGCAAACTGCGTCTTTATCCCTACCGCACTTTTTTCATTTACCCTATACTTTACACCCAACCCTGGATAGTTTACCCCTACTCCCCATCTTTTGCTCACATCCTGAGCAAAGATAGACGAGGAAAGAAGGAATAAAATTCGTAAGCGTTCAGGAGGGTGATAAAAGCAATTATTCACCTTTAGGGCAGAGCTAGAGTTCGCAGAGATTATCTTTTATAAAAATTCATATTCTCAGCGTTCTCTGTGCTCTCTGCGGTGAACGGTTACTAAAATTCCTGTTATTATTACAGCTCTTCTCAATCTTACCACCTCCTTAAAACAAAAAAGCGTCCTATCGCACAATTTATGCGACAAAGACGCTTTCTTTCCTTTCAATTCACGATTCGCAATTAACGATTCACGATTACTCTCTCTCTCTCAACACAACACCTTCTCCTCAAAAGTTTTGTCCATTATATCCACAGCCTTTTATTTCGTCAAACATTTTTTATTCAAAGCAATATAGACCTCACAGCCAATAATAGGTTTTACCCCAAACAAGAGGCAGTGCTGATAAAACTTGATAGTATAGGAATTTCCTTTTTTAATCTGTGAAATCTGTGGATTTAACTTGATAGCCCCAAAGAGGTTAGCAGTGGGGTCCGTCAGGGCTATGGCTGGCATACTAAGATGACTTGCCCTTTTGATAAGCTCATCAACCTTTATTGCCCCATCCAGGAGGCTATATTCACCAGTGGCAATGCAGGTACACAAATTTTTTCATATAACCCAAAGCTGTCAGGTGTAACGATTTGTTAGTCTCTAAGTATATATAAGTGAATATTTTTCTGGTGATTTAATAGATTCTTTCTCTAAATCCACATCTAAATCTGGCCAGTAAAGATGATGTGGCTGTGGCAATGTAACATTTAAAATAGATGAAATATTCGCATTTTTAAACCAAGGAAAGGCTGAAAATGGTAAAAAATATTCGTTTTGATCTACCATCAGCCAAAATCCATATTTAGAAATATTTAGCACCTCAACTTGGGAAGTGTTTTTTCCAGTTGTTCTTAATTTCATCTTTTCTCTCCTCAATAATTTTTTGTATATCACGAAGCTCTTTTTGAGATATACCATAATTCTGAACTAACGAAATAGAGGGCTCTAACCAAAACTTAGCCTCACCGTCACCAGAAGATACATGAATATGCATTCTTTCCTCTTCACGAGAAAAGAAAAAGAATCTATAGCCTTTATGACGAAAAACAGTTGGACTCATAAATTTCAATTATGAGCTATAGAAATTGAGGAAGTCAAGGTAAAAAAGGGTCAAGCCTTTTGAACTTGACCCCTTCTTTTGTCTCTAACCCTATCTTGCCATTAATTAAATGGTTCGCTGTCCTAATTAAGGAGTAAAATCGTAATCGCCCCTGTCTCCAATACAGCGATAATATTGGTCATAAGCATAAAGCTCCCAGCTATATCCCGTCCCTTGTTGTAATGACTCTGGACTATACAACACACTTCCATCAGAAGAGCCATACTGAAGGCTTGTTACAGGGCCATTTGTCAAGATTACCCATTTTATCCATCCTAAATCTTCATCATCAAACACAACTATCCAATACCTTGCTGCACCCGTAACACCATTCCACGCAAAGGTTGGGGTTACGCCTACCCCTGTAGCTCCTTCAGCAGGTGTTCC
>JAZDOR010000181.1:0-5238 GCA_043798435.1 bacterium | reverse complement strand
TGCTTCTGAGCCCTTAAATCTGCTGGCAAGCCCTGGTTTTGCACTCAGTAGATTGAGGGTGTTGTTTATCTCCTGAGCAATAGAGTCTGTCCTGCTTATGCTATTACTCTCACTCAGTGTATAGGTAAACTTTGAGTTTGTGGTCATTGGCTTATAAAGGGACCAGCCCGAGTTGACAAAGAAACTCCTTGTATTTTGAGAGCTAACCCTCTTGGCAGACTTATATAAATCACCCTCTGTTCCCCTCCTTCCAAAAAGAAGCCCCTGAAAGTAATCCTTGTATATATTAGCCAATGTTACCATGGTCTCCTCATTTGGAGGAAGGTTATCATACCCTGCATTAGCACTGAGAGAGAAGCCTGTAGATGGGGTTAGTTTACAGCCCTTCCATTTTAGCTCAGAAAAATTTTCCACCACCCCAAAGTATGTATCCATGTTGGCTGTCTTCTTCAGCTTCTCCCTATTTGTGGTAAAGGAGTAGTTCTCGCTATAGTTAAACCTCTGGTCTATCCCTATAGAGCTGATGGAGTTCAGGTATCTAACCTTCTTTATCCCTGTCTCGTTTGGATAGAAAACCCCCTTATTCAATTCCAGCTTAACATTTCTATTGGTCAACCTGAGGCTGGCATCCTCCTTTACTTTCTGCTGCTTCTGCAGACCATAGAGCCTGCTCTCTGCTGAAAACCACTCTCCCCTGGCAATATTATAGGTTAGATTGTTTGATTGGTCACGAGAGCCTGTCTTCCAGTCATTCTGGGGAAGGTTAGATTTGCTTTCATTTATCGTATCAATTATCTCATATCTATTTGTCAGTGGTTTTATCGGAGAAAGGGTTACAATCAGTCCATTACTTATCCCCTCTGTTTTTAGCCCTTCGGTAGTTTCTGTTCCCCAGCCGTTTTTATATATAACATCTGCATTACTCAAGCTTAGATTGCCTGAATATTCAGAGGAAAAAGAAGAGCTTCCAAGAAACCTTTTTGAGATGCAAGACTTTGGATAAAATTTAAGGATGAGACCAATAGAGCCATCCGTAGCCTCCCTTGCTTCTTCTGCTGTAGCTGTTCCTGTTCTTTGCGGATACTGTATCTTCCCTATCCTTCTTCCTCCTCCAAAGGAGATGTTTGAACCAGAGAGATACTCCTTAGGAACAATAGTAACGGTATTCTTCAGGCTATGGGACCTGGCCTCTTCCTTCTTTGTCGTTGATGTGTCAATTCGATTAGTAAAAGTTCCATCTTTCTGGGTGTAATCATAGTTTGTTGTTATGCCTATGGCTTCTGTTTTGGGCCCCTTCCAGAGGGTGCGTCCGTAAGCTAAGCCCCCGGTTATCTCCTGGTTTACCAGGTCATTATTATTTGTCGCATATTTGTAGCTTGCTTCATTCTTCTTATAGGAAGAATAGAAGGTAGGAAAACCCTTTGCCTTTATCTTATTCAGGTCAAGGCTCATCTTGACCAACTGATCTTTCTTTAAGGTATCCCCAAAGCTTTGATTACTCACCTCATCCACATTCTCAAAACTCATCTTGCTCTTTGACTGATCATAAGTATAGGAAAGGTCAGTTAATGCTGGAATTCTTGTAATCTTTCCATCAAAGTGCTCTAGAAAGGTCTCTTCACCCAGGGATGCAGGGCCAATTGTTCGAAAGCTCCCAGCCTGTTCATTCCTGCTCATATTGAAGCTACCCCATTTGTTGTTGCTGCCAGATACAGAGAAGAAATAAGCCTCTCCATTTTTCTGCTGAACCTCAGAGAGATGGATCTCATTTATCCATATTTCATCAGATTCCCTGCCTTCTACAATAAACCTGAGCTCGTTTACCTTTCCTAAGTTTGGACTGCCTTTGATAAAATACTGGCCTGTCTCTGTGCCTTTCTTTGCCAACATCTCCTTGAATTTTGCGAGGTCTATGCTTATCAGCTGCCAATCTTTGGTCAGGCTTCCCACATTATACCTGAAGTAATTGGCATCATCTAAGCCAAATTGAAAGACTAATAATGAAGTTGTCGCAGACCCCTTTGCCCAGAATCTCAGCTTTCCATAGCTCCAGTAGTTGTGGAATCTTCCCAATTTTTTCTTGATATAAATGGTAGACTGTGTGCTGGGTTCAGTCTTTAGAAAGAGCAGGCCATCTTTTTCAATCTCCTCATTTTTGTGTAAGTTCTTGTATTCAGGGTCTAGATTTGGAAAGTTACAGCCTGCATCATCCTTACTGTTCTTTCCCTCTAAGATGGCTGTCCCTGTGCCGTTAAAAAAGAAGGGTTTCTCCCAGGAGGCACCGGTAATGGCTATCTGGTCTATCAGGATATTTCCGCTATATGTCCCTGTGCCTTCGGTCTTAAACTGGAGTCTCAAATCCTTTATCACCTTCCACCAATCCATGTTAGGGTTTATATCAACTAAGGGTATGCTGTAAAGTTTCCAGCCAGAGGCAGGATTTATTGTATTTATATAATATTTTTCATCGTTGACCAATATTCCCAATAAACTCTGATCTATATCAAGTGTTCCATTGCCGTTAATGTCTTCTGTATCAAGCTTGCCGTTTTCTACCCCAACCTTTGTCATCTCAGTTGGAGTACCAAAGGAAAACCCTGTATCTTCTCCTGGATTGAGATAGCCATCCTTATTTATATCCTCTGTATCTAAAATTCCGTCATTATCAAAATCTTCGCTTGCTCTGCCTAAATCAACATATATCTTTGTTGTGGAAGAAGCAGGGGCGTATGCCCAAACCTGAAGGTGAGAGTATTCTGAGAAGTCCTCTCCCACCTTTCCGAGAGAATAAACAGTAGATAAACTGCTATTTGTTCCAAGCTCAAGCTCAAAGCAGAGGGACTTCTGCTTGTTTTGGTCTTCATCTGATCTATGTCCTTCATCCTTATTATAAGGTCCACACCTCTGGGAAAATGGGGTTTGTTTTCCATCATCAGTATAAAATATTTTTCCCTTATTTATTATTCCTGCGAGCATCCAGCTATTTGCATCTATGGCCATTGTTCTCTCCTGCTCTAAATCATCCATAGAGTCTATCATCCCATATCCATAGGTATTCGGGTTCTGAATTGATCTGGCCATCTCTGCCTGGACACTAAGGTCTAATGGTAGAGAGTGGTCTGTTCTCTCTTTCAAGAGATTAGTAAGGTTTATCTTTGTGTCTACATCAAAGACTGAGAGGGATGTGGAGGGATGGGTTACAGAGGGCGCACCCTTTAGCCCGGCACCTGTCTCACCTATGAATGTAGAGCCGAGAGAGATGTCTTTGTGGGGTGTCCAGGTAAGCCTGCTTCCAAAAAGGCTCTTCTGATAGGCACCAAGAAAGGGCGCATACTCATAGTCTATCTTTATCTTGTCAGATGAAGCTATCTTTCGGTAAATGGTTAGCCATCCTGTCTCATAGCTTAAGTCATACTCTGATTTTGATAGCCTGTTTCCATTTAAGTAAACCTTTTCACTATCCGGGACAATATTCAGCTCATTAAGAGTAAGCGATATGCTCTCCCTCGGATAGTTGATGTAGATAGAGTATTTTGAAGAAGGGCTTGTTTGCTTATAGCAGTCAGGGTTAGATAGGGTTGAAAAGGCGTTTGAATATCTGGAAAGCAAGCCTGACATAAATGTGTCTTCAGTATAAAACCTATTGGCTTGTTTTGCAGAAGTTGTGCCAAAGTCAAAGGGAATGCGGTCAGGAAACTTGAGCATCGAAAGGTTCTGGTCAATAAACTCCTTATCAATCCTTCCATACCCAGGTTTTTCTATTCCATACTGGTCATACCTGTCCTCTCTGTCAAGGCCAAAAAGCCTGAGATATGGTATCTCATCGCTATCCTTCAGGTTGTTGTTATTTGCATCATACCAGGACTTCTTATTGGCATCTCGTATCTCTAAGGAAAAACTTGGGTCATCAGTGTTTATCTTTCCATAGCCAAGGCTATAGTATCCCTTAATCTCAAAGAGTTCATACAGCTCTGGATGATTAGTCTCCTCTGCCTTATCTTCTTTGATAATGCGATTTGTGGTTGGGCTTCCCTTTCCATCGATAAAAGAGACGCAAGCAACATCATTATCCCGCATAGAGTCTCTTATGGAGATTATCCCGGTGTTATAGTCTATAGTATAGTCATCGCCTGGATACTGAAGGGTAAAGGAGCCTGTATGTGAGCCAGATTCATTATAGGCATAAGCTGTCAAAGGTTCTGCTGTCCAGTTGTTATCCCCTATCTGGTCGTCTATATAGACCTTGACTGAGCCTGGCTTTATAGGCAGATAGCCCTTGCTTATGAGATACTCAATTCTGCCACCCTGTGTTGTCTCTGTGCCTATATCAATCCCTGCCAAAAGCTGGTAGTATCGTCTGCCAATAAACGAGATGCCAGAAAGCTCTTTTGAGACTAAGCTTGATGTTCCTGTCCATTCCTTGCTTCTTGATTCACCCTTCTCCCTGCTGGCTATAGCAGTTAGACCCAATGTATTTTTTAGAAACTGTGCCTTGCCGTTTATCCCAAATCCTGATTTCTTATAATTGACAAACCTTGTCCCGGGAATCTCTAAGGCGACATCACCAAAGTTCATCTCTTGAATAGTCTCCCCTTTGTCTCCTGTATATTTTACCTCAAAGGTCTTCTTTGGAGCAGCAATATCACTGCTCTTATCAGAGTAGTCTATGTTTACCGTTACCTTTTTCTTTACAGTTCCCTGAATCTTTACATCTAATTCCTGGTTTATATTCAGCTGATTAGAGGATTTCTCCTTCTCCTTTGTGTTTAGATAGTTCTTTCCATTATACTCCATCCTTATAAACTTACGACCCAGAACACTGAGTTCTGACTCCTCTGGCAGTCTCCATTTTGCCCATTCCCCTGGTGTGGTTCTTAACTCCTGTAGATTGCTCGGTATCTGGGCAAGGGTCTCTATCCTCTTCTCTGCCTCCCTTGTTCTCTCTGCAGCTTTTACTGTCATCGCCTCCATAGATATTGGCTCTGGCTTTTTCGGGGCTTCTATCTTTGCTATTTCTACCTTAGGTGGCTCTGTCCGTGAGACGTGTCCGTTTAGCGTGTCCGTGTGTGGTTCTATCGTTGTCTCTGGTATTTTTGTTACTTTCTCCTTTTCTCCCTCCTTTTCCCTTTCCGATCCCCGATCCCCGATCCCCGATCCCCGATTCTCTCCCTCTGGTATCTTTGCCACTTTTTCCTTTTCCGATCCGCGATCCGCGATCCGCGATTCCAGATTCTCTCC
>JAZDOR010000178.1:0-21934 GCA_043798435.1 bacterium | reverse complement strand
GGAGAAAAAATGAAGAAGAAGGTAAAGAACCAGAAAAAAGGAGAAATATTAGGGCATTCCATTGAAGTTACAGAAGAGCAAAAGAAAAATCTGATGGAAGGGAATGATGATATATATGATTTTTTTAAGAGAACGGATGAGTGGATGAACGCTCCTTCTTTAAATGGGTCACGGCGACTTAGATAGTTTATTGAAAGATAAAGATTTCTAAAAAGGCAGGTCAAAAATAGACTTGCTTTTTTAGTATCTTTAGAGTAAGGATATAAAGATGGATGTAATGGTTCGTTCAATAGGGGAAATATTCTGTTTTTTGAAAAAATATGGTAATGATAAACCTCTGCGTCGTATCTTACTGAGCTTAAAAAGACAGAATAGAGAAGGGGTAATTATCCAAATTAAATCTTATCCTGAGGCGGAAATAGAAGGGGAGATGTGGGAGTTAGAGTCTTTAGACGAAACAGAGACCACAAGACTTGATTTCTATAATGTTTCTAAATCAGGATCAGAAAAGGGTGATTATTTGGGCTACACCCTTCTTCGTCCAAAACCCTCAGGCAGTGAGACCTCGCCTCAAAGGGTTGGAGAAACAGTTATAAAAGTACCTAAAGACAAAGGGTATCTTCAGTACTTTCTAACTTGTGGAGCAGAAATTCCTATAGAAAAAGATAACATCATTACCTATCCTTTCTTTCAGCAACATTGGCTTAAAAAGTGGAAATGCGGGTTTGCTAACCTGCGTATGTTCTCAAAATGGTTAAAGTATTATAAAGGCGGGATATTGAATCCAGAAGAAAAATATAAAGACCTCATCTTTCCTCAAATAGATAATTTGATAGTTCGGGAACAATCTGGAGAATTTACGGTTAATGACTTTAAGCAAGGATTAGAGAAAATGGGGTTTTATCTGCTCACATATAAGTATAACCACCCTGAAAAAAAGCCAACCATCTCTCCCGAACAGATAGTCTATTCATATATAGAAAGTGGAATACCGGTCTTTGTCATACTTAGAACACCAGAAGAAGGACATGTGGTTACTGTTATAGGACACACATTTGACCCTGATGCTTGGTGGCCTGAAGCAGAAAAAGAGTATTACGCGAGACTCTTTGGGAGAAATTATTTAAGAAGCACAGCGTGGGTTGATTTTATCATCCATGATGATAATTATGGTTCTTTTCTAACAATGCCTAAAGATTTTTTAAAGATAAATTTTGATATTTATCAAACCCCTTGGTATATGGAGCATTTGCCTCTAAAACAACAAGAGAAGCTAAAAAAAGAAAGAGATAGCGAGATAAAAAACTCAAGTATTTGGGAGATAATAGTACCGTTTAGAAAAGATATCCAAATTAGGGTAGAGATAGCAGAGCCAATTGCATTTAAGGCCATTACAAAGTTTGAATTTTGGGCTTGGCGTCTCCCAGAAAATGAATATATAACCTCTACTAATGATTGGAGAAAAAGATTACATGACCATCTCGAAAAAGGAAATATTATCTTAAGAACATTCCTTATTAGAGCTTCAGAGCTATCAAAAACATTTCCAGATGAAAGAAAAAAGGTGGTTGAGAAAATTTTTTCTTCTGATATCCCAGAACTGGTTTGGCTTATAGAGATAAGCATTCCTGAGCTCTTTGCCCATGAGCGATATAGGTTGGGTGAAATTGTTATTGATGCTATGTATTTATATGAAAAGGTGAAAGAGAATTATCTGGCACCCATAAGGTATATTCATTTGCCTGGAGCAGAATGGTGGTTAAAAAATGGTAGTGTAGAGTACGCGCAACTTTTGAAAGATGATAATCCTTATTCTCATTTAATTCGTTGATAAGGAGGCTAAGATGGAAAAATGGTATGAGCTACCTGAAGCAGGTTTAATTATTGAGCCAGGCAGTGCCGCTAAGTATAAGACAGGCAGTTGGAGAAGCAGAAGGCCTATCTGGGACAAGGATAAATGCAACAGTTGTCTTTACTGCTGGATATACTGCCCGGACTCATCTATCCTCGTAGAAAACCAAAAGGTTATGGGTATAAACCTTGACTACTGCAAAGGGTGCGGGATATGCGCCAGGGTCTGTCCTCCAAAAGTCTCTGCCATAAAAATGGATGAGGAAAGAAGATAAAATAACCCCATCTTCTGCATATAGCTGCATTAGATCAGAAAACTCCTTTCTTCTTGAAAGCGTAAAAGGCAAGGATAGGATTGCCGCCTTCTCCTTTGTTGGCTTTGAGCCATTCTTAGTGGTCAAGGCATACGGGAATAGAATGATTGTCCGCTCTGAGAAAGGAGAAACAACTCTCCAGGGAAATCCATTTCATTTACTGAGGGGTATTCTAAAAGAGGCAGAGGCTCATCCTCATTTTAAGGGCGGTTTTGGGTATTTTGGTTATGAGCTTGCCTGGTTTATTGAGGATTTGCCAAAAAGAAAGAAAGATGGCTTAGATCTTCCTGACCTTTACCTCATTTTTCCAAAACACCTTTTGGTATTTGACCATAAACTTCAGAGCCTGAATATACTCTCGCCCAATAGAGAAGAGGTTGAAGAGAGGGTTCAGAGTTTAGAGTTCAGAGTTCAGAGTTCAGAGTTTAGAGTTCAGAGTTTAGAGTTCAGAGTTCAGAGTTCAGAGTTTAGAGTTCAGAGTTTAGAGTTCGGAGTTCAGAGTTTAGAGTTCGGAGTTCGGAGTTCAGAGTTTAGAGTTCGGATAGATTCCAATTTCACCAAAGAAGAATATATCAAAATGGCAGAGAGGGCAAAGGAGCATATCAAGGCAGGCGACATCTACCAGGCGAACCTATCCCAGAGGCTTTCTTGTAGGATAGAGACAGACCCCTGGATACTCTACCAGAGGCTCACTGCCATCAACCCATCGCCGTTCTCTGCCTACCTTGAGCTTGATGGCTTCTCCATTGTCTCCTCATCCCCAGAGAGGCTAATCAGGGTTAAAAATGGCAAGATTGAGACAAGACCGATTGCTGGAACAAGGCCAAGGGGTAAGATAAAAGCAGAGGATGAGAATTTAGCCTCTGAGCTTATCTTGAGCCAGAAAGAAAGGGCAGAGCATATTATGCTTGTTGACCTTGAGAGGAATGACATAGGAAGGGTTTGTAAGTATGGAACTGTAAAGGTTGATAAGCTGATGGTGATAGAGAGATACTCCCATGTAATGCATATTGTCTCCAACATCTCTGGAGAGCTAAAACCAGATATTGATTTCATTGATTGCATCCTGGCAACATTCCCTGGCGGGACAATTACTGGTGTGCCAAAGGTAAGGTGTATGGAGATAATAGATGAGCTTGAGCCAACAAAGAGGGGCCCCTACACAGGCTCAATTGGATATATTGGCTTTGATGGCACAATGGATTTGAACATCATCATCAGAACATTTGTGATAAAGGACGGCGTAGCCTATATTCAGGTAGGTGGCGGTATAGTTGCTGACAGCGAGCCTGAGCTTGAGTACTACGAGACTTTACACAAGGCAGAGGCATTAATTCAGAGCCTTACAGCTTGAGCCTTCACGCACTTTAACCATTAAATTGGTGGCAAGACCTGTAACCGTTCAAGCTATATATCAGAAGTGGGTGGGGATAAGGAGACAATAAGAGAGATATGGAGATTATTCATTCTTAATTTTTAATTCAAAATTTTATCCCCCTATCTCCTTAATCTCCATATCCCCTTTTTCTTACACTACTTGAACGCTTACAGCAAGACTTTCTTCTGCATCTCTATCAGCTCAAGGATGCCTTTTTTAGTCAGAGAGAGGAGGTTGTTCAGGGTATCAAAGGAAAAGGCCGCACCCTCTGCTGTTGTCTGAAGCTCAATTATCTTCTCTGCCTCTGTCATCGCCAGATTGAGGTCACAGGAGGCTTGGTAGTCTTCGGAGTAATCAAGGTCAAGAAGGGCTTCCCTCTGGACAATACCAGCACTTACAGCAGCAACAAAAGATATTATGGGGGGTTTCCGTATCAGGTTTTTTTCAAGCAACCCCTTTATTGCAAGATATAAAGCACAGAAAGACCCGGTAATTGCCGCACACCTTGTGCCACCATCTGCCTGGATAACATCACAATCAATGAGTATTGTCCTCTCTGACAAAAGATTCAGGTTCACCGTTCCTCTAAGTGTCCTGCCTATCATCCTCTGGATCTCATGAGTTCTCCCTTTTATTCCTTTTACAGACTCTCTTCCTATCCTCTCTTTTCCAGAGCAAGGAAGCATAGAGTATTCCGCAGTAACCCAGCCAGAGCCTGTATTTTTTAAGAATGGAGGCACCTTATCATCAACAGTTGCAGCACAAATGAGCTTTGTTCTGCCCATCTCAATGAGAACAGAGGAAGGAAGGTGTTCAAGATAGTGCGGTGTGATGACAGTAGGTCTGAGTTCATCGGGTTTTCTTTTATCTACTCTATCCATAATAAATTCAAGTGTAATGCGTAGTGCGTAAAGCGTAATATGTAAGACGCTATACGAAGAACGCTGTACGCATAACGCTTTTGGCATACTATACACTATTAATAGACACTATTCAACTATTTTATCTGTAACTGTCACAAATACAAATAGAACCGTCCCCTTTTTCTTCATATTCTGGTGGGAAAATTTTTGGATTTCTTTCTATAAATCTTAAGCCTGCATCAACCTGCAAGAGGAAGTCATATCCTAATCCTTGCCTTTTATCTTCATACCAAGAGAAAGATTCCTTTAGGTCATTTTCAGCCTCAGGACTGATGATAACTCTATATCTCATTTTTGCTCACTATTTTCTTAAAAACATCCTCCCACGGAGAACCCAAATCAGGATTCTGGTGATATGCCTTTAATCTTCCATCAATTATCTTCTTTTCTTCTTCAGTCAATTCTACAGAGTCGGCTTCTACAGCTATCGTATCCCAAATATCCTCTACCAGTTGAATTCTCTCTGGGATTGACAGAACAAGAGTATCAGTTACAGCAAGCGTCTTCATAATTCATATCCTCCTTTTTTCTTTTACATCTAACGATAGAGCTAAGCTGCAACGTTTACGCCGTCAGCTTCAGTGACTGGTTAGGCTTTTAATAGGTAACTGTCCCCTATTTCCCTGTCTATAAATAACTGTCTCATTTAGATTGTCATAAGCTCAAGTCATGGGATATCGGCTAATGGTTATCGGATCGTCGCCATCAATGATTCTAAGATTGGAAATTCATGTAGAAGCTCCAAAATAACTAATACAACCAGGCTGGAAGCAAAGGCATTATATTCCTTGTTATGTAACCACTGCCTTAGTGACCAATTTGAATGAAGATTCAGGGGAAGCCTTTTTGGAAAAAAGATGGAAGTGTGCTGAGTGTATCTGTTCCATTCTTCTCCGAACTTTTGGGCAAGATAAAGCTCCTCCTTGCGTATTGTGGGAAAATATACTATAAGGGCTATCCCAAAAACAGCCCAAATGTTTTCGCCATCCCCAATAATATTACAGAAACCAATCGCCATCAGGAGCGAACCAATGTATAATGGATGTCTTGTTAGGTAATAGGGACCGGTGGTTGCCAAAGAGTCGCTCTTTTTTATAATCCCTGCTGCCCATGACCTTAGAGAAACCCCGCCTACGACAAGGAGTAAACCAGTAAAGCCCCATAGATCCTGGAAACTATCAATGTTATGAGGTCGAATTCCCTCAATAAAGTCCTCAAATAACAGAAAAGCAAAGACTATAAATGACAATCTGATACGGTTACGCAGGAGATTGCTATATATTTGCTGAAGCATTGATCGTGATTCCATCATAATTCAATATTTATAGTTAATTCCATAAATCTTCGCACAAATTTTCTCACTCTGGAGCCACAAAGAACCGAGGAGAATAGAAAATAATCTTAGTGACTTTGTGTCTCCAGAGTGATTATTTATGTAAGGTACTATATACATCATCCGCTCTCATATAGCCTTTTATAAACCCCGTTCCTCTTCATAAGTTCCTGGTGTGTTCCAATCTCAGCAATCTCTCCTTCATTTATGACGACAATCCTATCGCAGGAGAGGATAGAGGATAGCCTGTGGGCAACAATGATGGTCGTCTGATTTCGCATAACAGCGGTGATAGACTCCCTTATCAGCTTCTCTGACTCCTGGTCAACATGGGATGTGGCTTCATCCAGGATAAGGAGCTTTGGACTAATGATGATAGCACGGGCTATGGCTATCCGCTGCCTTTGTCCACCAGAAAGCCTTGCTCCGTGCTCACCTACCTCTGTCTGGTATCCATCTGAAAGCTCTGAGATGAAATTATCGGCTCCAGAGGAGACCGCTGCCTTCTTTATCTCCCCTTCTGAATAGGAAGAACCATAAGCAATATTCTCGGCAACAGTCCCTGAGAATAGAGCCACCTCCTGGGGAACAACACCAATAGATTGACGCAAGCTGCCGAGGCTACACCCCTTTATATCCTGACCATCAATCAGGATTCTTCCTACATCTGGATGATAGAATCCCAGGATAAGGTTTATTAAGGTGCTCTTTCCTGCACCTGATGGTCCAACAATAGCTATTGTCTCTCCGCTTTTAATCTTCAGGTTTATGTTGGAAAGGACAGGCTTTTTTTTGTAGGAGAAGGATAGGTTTTCCATCTCTATTTCCCCCCTTTCAATCTTGATTGGATTGTCCACCCTTTTCTCTTCTTCTACATCCAATATCTCAAAGATATGATTTCCAGCAGATATTGCCTGTTGAATCAAAAGATTTGTATTTGTCAGGGATTTGAGCGGAGCAGATATTACGCCGACATAAAAGAGAAAGGCAATGAGTTTTCCTGTTGTGAGTGAACCCTCTATCACCTGATGAGCACCGTATCCACAGACAATGACGATTCCCATAGTTCCCAAAAACTCAACCAATGGACCCGAAAGGCTGAGAATCTTTATTCCCTTAAAAGATAGCCTGAAGTAGTCCTGGTTTTTGCAAGCGAACCTCTCTTTTTCGTAATCCTCCTTGGCGAAGACCTTAACCGTCATAATGTTATGGAGGACCTCTGTGACAATTCCAAGAAGCTGTGCCATCCTCTGCTGGGTAGAAAAAGCAATCCCTCGCATTCTCCTTCCAAACCTTATGATGGCAAATATAAAAAGTGGTGCCAAAACCAATGTAAGGAGGGTGAGTTTCCAGTGGATATAAAATAAAACCGAGATAGAGCCTATGACAATAAAAGGGTTTTTTATAATGCTCAGTATCTCTTCTGAGAAAAAGTTCTGGAGGATAAGAACATCATTGGTTATCCTGGAGATAATCTCACCCTTCTTCTTCTCCTTATGAAAGGAGATGGAAAGCCCAAGAAGATGGTCAAATATTTTACACCTCAAGGCGAATATAACCCTCTGGCCAATAAAATTCAAGAGCATCGCCTGTCCATACCTGGAAAGACCCAGGATAAGGGCTATTCCAAAGGTGGCTAAGAGGATTAAATTTATCTTGTCTATATCCTTGCCAGGCAGTGTATCTATGAGAAGCTTCATCATCCAGGGCATAGCCACAGTGGATGCGGAATAGATAAGCATGCAGCCCAATGCACCGATGAGATGCCTTTTGAAAGGGAAGATGTATTTTAAGAGTCTGAGGAGTGTTTTCATATAATAAGTGTATAGTGTATAGTGTATAGTGAAAAGTGAAAAGTGAAAAGTGAAAAGTGAATAGTGAATAGTGAAAAATTAGACATCAGAATTTCCAAAAGTCAAATATTACTTAAGGTTTTTTCAAAAAATGCCGATAAATAAAAAGAGGGAGTCTGCAATATTTTTTGCTATGCAAGAAATATAAGGAGAAAACTATGGATTTTTTTAAGGTTGATGATAACCCAATAAAGTCTTATGATGCGAATTCAAAAGGAAAGAGTCAGAAGAAGGAGGAGACAGGTCCATCTTTTTCTGAAGTTCTTGCCTCTGATAACAAAAAGAGAATTTATGACCTTCCTAAGTTATCTGCCCTATCCACCTCTTCAGGCGAGGATAAGGCGACCATATCCGAATCTGCAAGAACAGCTTATGAACTTTTTAAGTTGGTCAATATTGTCAAGAAGTCACCTGATATAAGAGAGGCAGAGATAGCCCATGCCAAAGCAGCTCTTGAAAAAGGCTTTTCCGACCCAAGGATGAATGATGTGATTGCCGAAAGGATACTGAATATCTTCCTGCCAAGATAGTAAATATAGGTAATTGTTCAGGTATTCAGAATTCAGGAGTCAGAATTCAGAATGAGAACACTTGTATGTAGTTTTCAAGACTTTGGGGTATGGTGATTCTTCAAAACTATTGAACTACTCGAAAAGGTCAGCAAATTATTAAAATCTTACTCTGATATTATTCTGAATTCTGTATTCTGACTCCTGTATTCTGTTTTTTTAATAGATGTGCCTTACATTTGATAAAAAACTTAGAAGGATTGGTGTAATTGGAGGAGAAGACTCTTCTTTGGAGATTCAATCTCTGGCTAAGGATGTTGGAAGAGAGATAGGAAAGCATGGGTTTATCCTCGTTTGTGGAGGCTTGGCAGGGGTGATGGAGTCTGCCTGCTCTGGAGCAAAAGAAGCAGGAGGAATAACCATCGGTATTCTGCCAGGAAAAAGTGAATCTTCTGCAAATTCTTTCGTTGATATTCCGATTGTCACCGGGATAGGCTACGGCCGAAATATGATTGTTGTTCTCTCCTCAGAGGTGATTATTGCCATTGATGGAAGACACGGAACACTATCTGAGATAGCCTATGGACTTACCTTCAAAATTCCAATAATTGGACTTTCCACCTAGGATATAGAGGGAATAATTCCAGCCAAAACCCCAGAAGAAGCAGTATCTTTAGCCGCATCCTTTCTTAAATAGGAAGCATTCAGCCATCAGCCAAACCCAAACTATTTCCGTTTTATTTAAGGAAGTATTTTATCTATAACTGTTTGATATTAAAGGAGTTATGTAAACTGTCTTCTTCCTTCCCTTCCTTCCTTGTTAAGTAGGAAGCATTCAGCCATCAGCCAAACTATTTCCGTTTCATTTAAGGAAGTATTTTATCTATAACTGTTTGATATTAAAGGAGTTATGTAAACTGTCTTCTTCCTTCCTTCTTCCTTCCTTGGGGAAACATAGCCACAGATTCACAGATTATAAAGAACTTGCAACAAATTCAACAACTATTTGTATAGATTTATCAGTGTTAATCTAAAGTAATCTGTGGCAAGATTTATTTTTCTGTGACCTTTCCCCAATTTTATGAGTAGTTACCTGAATATTAACTCTTATTAACCTTCTCCATTTTCTCCCTTTCTCCTTTGTTATACTTCATTCTCGGTAAATAGTTACGAGTTTTTTAATGTCTTTTTTTTTGGTGGGACAACCTTAAAAACACAGTAGTTTCCACACATGCTACAAGGTTCTTTTCCATCTGCCCTCCAGAATTTCGTAGGGTCAATAGCAAAATTTCCTTGTTCTTTCCAGTTAAGCCTTGCCCTTGCCTCTGACATTTTATCATCCTGTTCTCTTTGCCCAGAAATACCTTTGGCAATGTCCCCGGCATGACCAGCAATCTTTGCCGCAATTACCCCAAGCTTTACATCCTCTTTTGTCGGAAGGCTAAGGTGTTCTGCGGGTGTCACATAGCAGAGAAAGTCTGCTCCTGCCCAAGAAGCTAAGGCTCCTCCTATAGCAGCGGTTATATGATCATAGCCCGGAGCAATGTCTGTGACTAAGGGACCCAAAAGATAAAGTGGTGCATCGTGAGTGATTCTCTTTGCCATTTTTACATTTGACTCTATATGATGGAGCGGAAGATGACCTGGCCCCTCTATCATCACAGAGACGCCAGCCTCTCTGGCCACCTGCACTAATTCACCCAAGTTTATAAGTTCCCCTATCTGAGCCTCATCTGTAGCATCAGCCAGGCATCCAGGTCGCAAGCTGTCACCAAGGCTCAGGCAGAAATCATACTTCTTGGCTATCTTCAGGACCTCATCAAAGTTTTCGTAGAGCGGGTTCTCCTCCTTATTCTTTCTCATCCATGCCCAGAGGATAGAGCCACCCCTGCTGACAACAGGCATCTTCCTTTTTTCTGCTATATCAAGGAGATTAGAGGTAATGCCGGCGTGTATAGTCATAAAACTTGTTCCATCCTTTGCCTGTTCTTCTATAGTTTCAAGGATAGCAGATAGGGTTATCTTCTCCGCTCCTCTACAAGATTTTGCCGCTTGATAAATAGGAACAGTGCCAAAAGGAAGGGCGCATTCCTCCATCAACTTTCTTCTAATCTTTGAGATATCTCCTCCGCAGGATAAATCCATAATAGTATCAGTGCCGGAAGAGACAGCCGCCTTTAATTTTGCAAGTTCTTCTTTGATAGAAGCCTTTTTGGGGGATGTGCCGATGTTTGCATTTACCTTTGTTCTAAGCCCCTTTCCCACGCCACAGGGTTTTTCACCCTTTAAGATGACAATCAGACCATTCTTTACGCTATCGGCGATAAAGTCTGGGTCAAGACCTTCGTCTTTTGCAATAAGTTCTATCACTCTCATATCTTCAGTATAGCTCTTTGAATATTTTGATGTCAATCACAGAAATTATAGTAGAATTATCCTTGTTATTTTGCAATCTACATTTTACAATTTTCTTTATAGAAATTTCGCCAAGTTGGAATAAAAATATATGAAGATAAGATTCCCATTTTATTTTTGGTATAGAAAGGAGTAATTGATTCAGGGGTTATCACTTGGGCTGTGAGAATGGTAGGGAGGATATGACACTGTTCGTGGACAGACCGACTCATATAGAAGAGGAGGCTTTATGTACTTTGCTCATAGCGGGAAAGATGGTGGAGGACGACCGGAACCGCTATTTATCAGGTTCAAGATGAAAAGCATGAGAAATTTAATCAAACTTTTTTCGTAACTATTTACCCATCTGAAGTGCAATATAAGGAAAAAGGGGAAATAGGAGGAAAAATGGGAAAGAAAAGATTTTACCACCAAGACACTAAGACACAAAGATTTAACCTTCTCTAATTTTTAATTCGTTAGTGTTTTTGTGCCTTTGTGGTTAGTCTCTTTTTCCCTTTTTCCCCAATTTTCCATTTTCCCTTCAGATGAGTAAAGTGTTACCTTTTTTCTGACTGAACAGGAGATATGCTAAATTGCTGACAATGGAAAAAATATGACTCACTTTTGGGCAAAGACTACTTCAGAGGGAAAGCCGGGCATTTCTGTTTACGACCATATGATAAATGTCGGATGTGTGGCACGCTGCATTGCCGAGACCTCGCAGGAACTTCTTGAACGGTTTCATTTGCAGGCATCAACAGTCGGTGCTCTGGCTGCTCTCCACGATTTGGGCAAGATATCTCCGGGCTTTCAGCGAAAGTGTGAAGCATGGCTGGAAGAGAACAATCTGGCGAGGATTGCTTGCAACAGCTGTTGGGATACGGCAATGGAATCTGACCACGGTAAGGTGTCTCATGCGGCAATTCAGGCTTTTCTTGCCGAAAGCGGTGTAGACAGGAAAACGGCTAAGTTTGTTTCAGCGGTACTTGGTAGCCATCACGGTCGTCTGACTCCGCCAAATGATCGGGGATACCGGACACAGAAGGGAATTTCTGAAACTCAGAGTTGTATTGACTGGGATGCCGAGCGAATGGCAAATGCTCGAATGATATGGGATCAATTTGTAGAATGTAGTATTCCTTTTACGCTATCCGATGATTCACCCTCTCTATGGTGGCTTGCAGGGCTCACATCCGTTGCCGACTGGATTGGTTCCGATGAACGGTTCTTCCCTCCTGAACGCAGAGGAGGCGATGAAGATACCTTCTCTTCTGCACGGAACGCACTTGATACAATCAGCTTTCGGCAACCAGAATTTATTCGAGACCTTTCGTTTCATGATTTATTCCATGATGCAGAAAAGCCGGAAATACGCTGGTACCCCAATGATATGCAGAAGAAAACACTCGCTACAGTGAATGTCCCCGGAGTCTATGTTATCGAAGCACCCATGGGTATGGGAAAGACAGAAGCAGCACTATGGGCTGCGTATCAATTACTTATTTCCGGAAAAGCAACGGGAATCTATTTCGCCCTTCCCACGCAGGCAACCAGTAACCGAATGCACTTACGCATGAATGAGTTTATGCGGCGTATATCCTGCTCACACAATGCAAGCCGCCTGATTCATGGGAACTCATGGCTGATGGATCAAACCAGCGGACTATTGCCGGTTGCTACCAGTTCTGATTCCGGCAGTGATGATGCGCGAACCGGGCGGGACTGGTTTGCCTCGGCAAAGCGGGCACTTATTGCCGCTTTTGGCGTTGGCACTGTTGACCAGGCTCTGCTTGGCGTGGTGGCAGCGAAACACTTTTTTGTCAGACATTTTGCCCTTGCTAGCAAAGTGGTGATTCTCGACGAAATACATTCTTATGATCTTTACACAGGGACGCTTATTGACAAGCTCATTACAACCCTCGAAGGGCTGGGATGCACAGTAATAGTCCTCTCTGCCACTCTCTCAGGAAAACGACGCAGGCAAATAGTTTCCTGCCCAATGGATACCTCGGATGACGCTGAAATTCCCTATCCTTTGATTACCGGACGCAGCGAAGGGCTTTCAGTAACACCTATGGCAGCAACTCCGCCGGAGACACGACTCGTCAAGGTTGATTTTATCTCCGCAGAAAAGGCCGCCGAAGAGGCTATCAAGCTT
Source organism: bacterium (assembly GCA_043798435.1). Classification (GTDB taxonomy): domain Bacteria; phylum UBA9089; class UBA9088; order UBA9088; family JAGUXG01; genus JAGUXG01. The sequence continues at coordinate 9,218 of JAZDOR010000178.1, read as the reverse complement.
GCCCAAAAAGGTGGAGCCGTGCTCTGGATATGCAACACCGTTGATGCCGCCCAGAAACAATACCGATTATTCATGGAACTAACCCGCGATGAGTTTCCTATCGGTCTTCTCCACTCGCGGTTTCCCTTCTGGCGGCGTGAAGAACTCGAAAACGAATGGATGGAGCGATTCGGTAAAGACGGGCAAACGCGATGCGGTTCAATTCTCGTTTCTACCCAGATCGTTGAGCAGAGCGTTGACCTTGATGCTGATCTCATGATTACTGAACTTGCACCAACTGACATGCTTCTGCAACGATTAGGACGGCTTTGGCGGCATGAACGGGAGAATCGACCAATTGAAATAACGCGGATCTGCATTATCGAAGAAACTCGATCCGTTGAGGAGTTTAGAACGCTCTCGCCGCAGGAGATCAAGAAAGAACTGGGGAATAAGGCATTAGTTTATGATCCATTCATACTGTTGCGAACTCTGGAGGTTTGGCAGCGGCAGAAGGAGATTAGCATACCTTCACAGATTCGCACGCTCATTGAGTCAACCTATGAGGAGCGGGATAACGAGCCGGAATCATGGCTCAAACTCTTCAATGATGCCTACGGTCAGGCAAAGGCTTATCAGCAAAAAGCCCTTATGAGCAGCAATATCTGGAATGTTCCCTTACCGGATGAAGAAGGCGTCCAAACCCGTCTTAATGAAATACTTACTGTTTCGGTGATTCTCTGCCGGAGCATTAACAAGGAGGAAGCGGTGTTTGTTGATGATACTTCAGAAAAACTTGGCGGGGATACATTCCGGCTCTCCACTGCTCAAGCAATCCACAGGAATCTGGTGAAGGTTCCGAAATACTGCTTCGACAACATTATTTTTACCGACTATCTTTACGGAAGGCAGAGTGTCGGAATTATTGCGGAGAGTGGAGCGGTAGAGGTGAATGGACTAAAGAACGACACCCGGCTTTTTTATTCTAATGAGTTGGGGCTTGTTATAGAAAAAACAGCTGCAAAGGAGGAGATATGAATGTTGCCTTTGACCCGTGGATACCGGTGGTAAACATTGCAGGCAAGAGAGAAACGGCAAGCCTGCGTAAAGTGCTTGCCGAAGGTGAGAAGTTTGCCGATCTGGCGGTGCGTCCGCATGAACGGGTTGCCTTGATGCGGCTCTTTCTCTGCGTCGCACATGCTGCGTTGGAAGGACCAAAAGATTATGACGAGTGGTGCAAAGTGCCGGAACGCTTGCCCGAAACAGTGCAGGAGTATCTGACAGTTTGGAAGGATTCTTTTGAGTTGTTTCATGAGACAAAGCCATGGTTGCAGATAAAAGAGTTGAGAGGTGTGGAAAAGGAAGGGGGTGACGCTGGAAAAACCTCGCCTGTGGCTCTTCTTGATTTTGAACTGGCAACCGGGAACAATTCAACCCTGAACGATCATGCTGGACAACTTGGTTTCCGCCAAATTGAACCTGAGCGACTTGCATTGAACTTGCTGACTTTTCAGAATTTTTCCTCTGGTGGAGGATCGCCTGTCGCGCAGTGGAAGACAACCAGAACTTCACAAGTCGGAAACCCTGATGCCCCTTGCCTGTCTCAATCCATGGCACATTGTTTATTTCGAGGGAAATCGTTAGCAGAAACAATTCAATTTAATTTGCCGACACACGAAACAATTGGAAGGGTGTATAAAACTTTTTCAACAGATAAGAAGAAGAGTAACAGCTATTCTGATGTAGCTTTTGGACGACCCGTTTGGGAAATTTTTCCTGAATCGTCGGAAAACGGATCAGACAGGGTTATTAATGCGACAAAGACATATATTGGGCGTCTGGTGCCAATATCTCGATGGATTCGCCTGATTCATGGCACAGACCAGATGTACTGCTGTAATGGATTCAAATATGACACATTCAAAGATGGCTTTGCTTCTGAGCCAACGGCGGCAAGTCGACTGATAACAAAAAAAGATAAAAAAGGCGTAGAGACTAAGGAGCGGAAGGTTGTCAAGGTAGAGCCATCAAGAGCGTTGTGGCGAGAGTTGTCGGCACTACTCGTGAAACGTTCTGCAGATGGACTTGGTGGGCCGCTGGCTATGGAAAATGCTCCATATGATACTGAATTCGACTTTCATGTCTGTGCTATGACACGCGACCAGGCTTCGATGGATATTGCTCTTGAGTCTGTCTTCCATATCACCCCAATATTTCAAAATCAGTTCCCAGTTTATCATGCTGAGGTTGTTGGGACAGGGGAAGTTATAGGAGCGGAAGGGTATTCCAGAAAACTACGTTGGGCTATTGAAGGTTATCGGTCAATGATCGACAAAGATTGGACGCCGAGAGTTAAGCGAACGCAGGCAAAAGAGCAGAACACATTGAAGAATAGGTTGGCACAGACAGCATTTCTGTCATACTGGACCACTGTCGAAAAGAATCTGCCGTTGCTAATGGCACACATCGAAGCTATTGGCACTGACAATGCTATCCCTACTCGCAAGGTATGGCGAAAAATGCTCTTCTTCGTTGCCTGCGAAGCCTACCGTGTTGCCTGTGGTCAGGAAACGCCGCGACAGATGCGGGCATTTGTCAAGGGATGGCAAAGACTGAAAGATGAGTTTGAACCGATAACAAATAAAACTAATAAGGAGGTGGAAAAATGAGCGTATTTCTTGAACGACTTCGCAAGTACAAAGAGAAAGACGACCGGGGGATGATGGCCAACCTTCGGTGCATACTTGTGGACAACAAAAAACACAGAGCATGGCCTGCATTGAATCGTCTGGGGGTGGCGATTGACGATGATGTTTCAGCGTTTGTTGCCGGACTTTTTGCCACTCATCCCGAAGAGACCTTTGACGGAAATTTTGGCGATACCTGCAGAATCATCGAGCAAAGAAGGGGGGACAATCGAAGCGATGACAGCAAGTTGACCCAAACCGAACGGCGGTTTCAGCATTTACTGGCGGCGGAAAGAGGGGAAGAACTATATAAACGAGTTATGAGAATGATCCTCATGGCAAAATCACAGGGGGTTCCGGTCAACTTTGAAAGACTAAAGACCGATCTGAAATTTTGGAGCGATCGTACTAAAACCGAATGGGCTGTTTCCTTCTGGACACAGGGCTCACAGCCTGCCCCAGAGGAGGGCGTATGAACTGGCTTGCCCGTTTAGAAGTAGATGCTGAAACAGCTCGCGCTGAATCCATTTCTGACAGCTATTCATGGCACAAGAAACTATGGGAGTGTTTCCCCGATGTCCCGGATGAGAAACGGGATTTCCTGACTCGTATTGATCAACTTGAAGGGGCATTCCGGCTCTGGATTTTGTCAAACAGAAAACCTGTACGACCCCAATGGTGCCCTGCGGACGGCTTTAGCCTCAAGGAAATTGCCGACTCGTTTCTCTCTCACCGCTACTATGCCTTTGACCTGCGGGCAAATCCAGTGAAGACCATTGTGCAACGAGGTCCCAACGGAGAAACCTTGTTGAAACCAAATGGAAAACGAAGGTGTGGGAAGCGGGTGCCGCTGGTAAAACAGGAGGAAATACAAGCCTGGCTTATTCAAAAAGGCAAGGTTAGATGTCTGGATCAGAGCACAAGGTCAGAAGTCCCCGGCGGGTTTAGGATCGTAGAGGAAAAGCCTCTTGAAATCAGTCCGATGGTAGAAAGCCACTTTCGTAAAAATGGACAATCAGGCTATCACGGCGGTGTCCAGTTTCGCGGGACTCTGGAAGTGACTGACCCAAAAGCGTTTAGAGAAACATATCAATCAGGTATCGGTAGTGCCAAGAGCTTTGGTTTTGGACTACTGTTGCTTATGCCAATTAACTTGTAAATAAAATATAGGAGGAAAAACAATGAAACATTTAGAACTGCATATCATTCAGTCTGTCCCGGTTGCCTGCCTCAACCGTGATGACCTCAATTCACCCAAGACAGCTGTCTTCGGTGGCGTCCAGCGGGCGCGGGTGTCGAGCCAGTCTTGGAAACGGGCAATTCGGGAGATGGCAAAGGAGATTGCTCCTGATCAATTCAAGGGAGAGCGAACCCGATTGATGTATGAGCCTCTTGTCAAGGAAATGGTGACTACTGGTCTTTCCGATATTGATGCCGATGATGGGGCAAAGAAGATTATTGATGCCCTGGTGAAACTCGATACAAAATCGACCGACAAGGTGAAGTCCACAACCATTTATTTCATGTCGCCGCTTGAGCTCGAAACCCTTGCTAAGGCTTATGCCGAGACAAAGGATGCAAAAAAGGCATTGAAGGCAGTTGATGCGAAGTCGTTGAAGGATGCCGCCGATATTTCGCTTTTTGGACGCATGGTCGCTAATGACCACTCTCTGACTGTAGAAGCCGCCTCCATGTTCTCACATGCCCTCTCCACACACAAGGTTGACAATGAAATAGACTTCTTTACAGCTGTTGACGATCGACAACTCAAAGAAGAATCTGGCGCCGGTATGACCGGTACGCTTGAATTCAATTCTGCGACCTACTATCGCTTTGCTGCCCTCAATCTCGATATGCTTGCCGATGGAGAACATCTCGGAAGCATGACAAGAGAAGAACGACAGAATGTGGTTCGTACTTTTGTAGAGGCGACCATAAAAGCGATCCCCGGTGCTCGCAAGAATAGCATGAACGGAAATACGCTCCCGGTCTATGTGCTTGGCGTTGTGCGGGAAAAGGGGCATCCGATTCAACTGGTAAACGCCTTTGAAAATCCGGTCCGTTCGAATCAGGGCTATGCTGCCAAGTCCGTTGACCTGCTCAAGGCAGAGTATACAAAACTTGCCGAAACATGGGGGATTAAGGCTGTTTTTGAGAACGCAATTCCTGATGTCGGGATAGAGATCTTTCTTGAAGGGATGGTGTCCTATGTCATCTGATAAATCTTATCTATCTCTCAGACTGGAGGGTCCTCTTCAATCCTGGGGCTTTGACAGCCAATATAATCGCCGCAATACCGGCCTGATGCCCACAAAGAGTGCTATTGCCGGGATATGCTGTGCTGCTCTCGGATGGTCGCGAGGAAGTATTGAGGAGCAGGAGTTTCTCGTCAAGTTTGGTGAGGTAAGGATGATTGCTATCGCTATTCCTCGCAGTCTGATCAAAAAGGAACTGCCGGTTCGACGGTTGCAGGATTATCATACCGTGCAAAATACCAAAACCGCAGCTGGGAAAAACAAGGATTGCCACATTACCTATCGGCAATACCTGACCGATGCTGCCTTCGGCGTCCTTCTCGAAGGGGAGACGGATCTGTTGAATGAAATAGCTGTTAATCTTGCTAACCCTGTTTGGGGCATCTGGCTTGGACGCAAAACCTGTATTCCGTCTGCCCCGGTTTTTGCAGGCTTAAAAGATAACCGTAACGATGCACTGTGCCTTCTCATAGGAGATAAGCCTCTTGAATCATTTACCCGGCAGGAGGAAGTGGAAAACTTTGGCGATGGACGCGACTCACTCCCTGATACACCAATATCATTTGCCACGGAGCAACGGTTGTTTTCACCAAGAAGAGTGCGAATGCTACAAGGCACAATTCCCATAGCTCAGGAGGAACGAAATAATGGAAACAAAACTGGCGGTATTTAAGGGCAAAGAGATTAGACGGATTCTTCACAACAACGAATGGTGGTTTTCCATTGGAGATGTAGTTGAGGTGTTGACCGATACTGTAAACAGTTCCGATTACATCAAGAAAATGCGTAGTCGTGATACTGAGTTAGCCAAAGGATGGGGACAAATTGTCACCCCCCTTTGGCTCGAAACTGAGGGCGGGAAACAGAAGGTTAACTGTGCTAATACCGAAGGTATCTTCCGTATCATCCAGTCTATCCCTTCCCCCAAAGCCGAACCCTTTAAACGCTGGCTGGCAAAGGTCGGCTATGAACGAGTTCAGGAGATTGAAGACCCGGAGCTTGCGACAAAAAGGACAAAGGCATTATATAAGGCAAAGGGTTATTCTGATGACTGGATTGAGAAGAGGATGCGCGGTATTGCTATCAGGGAGGAGCTTACTGACGAGTGGAAAAAGAGAGAGGTAGTGGAAAGACAAGAGTATGAAATTCTCACTGCGGAAATTGCCAAAGCCGCGTTTGGAGTTACTCCAAGCCAGCATAAGAACTTAAAGGGTTTGAATCGCGAAAACCTGAGAGACCATATGACTGATCTTGAGTTGATCTTCTCCATGCTTGGTGAAGCTGCTACAACGGAGATAACAAGGGTCGATGACGCCAAGGGGTTTCATGAAAACAAAACTGCTGCCAGAAAAGGCGGAGAGGTTGCAGGGAAGGCAAGAAAAGACCTTGAGAAAAAAACTGGCAAACGAGTTGTTTCTCAAGAAAACTATCTAATAACCCCACAGAGTCAGAAAAAACTGGAGGAAAAATGACCGAACCTATTCTCCCCCAACTGAAACCTATTCCCATAAAAGACCGGCTTTCTGTGCTTTTTGTTGAGAAGGGAAATTTGGATGTTATAGATGGGGCATTTGTGATTGTGGATGTTCCCCACAAGCGTGGGGATGAACCGACTGGTGTCCGCACACATATCCCTGTAGGTAGTATTGCCTGTCTGATGCTGGAGCCAGGCACCAGGGTTTCTCATGCCGCTGTTGTCCTGGCTTCACGGGTAGGATGCCTGTTAATCTGGGTTGGTGAGGCAGGAGTACGATTGTACGCCTCTGGTCAGCCGGGTGGTGCCAGGGCTGACAGGCTGCTTTATCAGGCAAAATTAGCATTGGATGATACCGCAAGGTTGAAAGTGGTTCGTAAGATGTATGCTATGAGATTTGGGGAAGAGCCTCCGGAAAGGCGCAGCGTTGAACAATTGCGAGGCATTGAAGGGGCAAGGGTGAAGAAAATGTATGAGCTTCTTGCCAAACAATACAGGGTGAATTGGAAACACCGTAATTACGATTATACGGAATGGGAAAGCGGTGACCTTCCAAATCGTTGTCTCAGCTCTGCTACGGCATGCCTCTACGGTGTTTGTGAAGCAGCTATTCTGGCGGCTGGTTATGCACCTGCGGTTGGATTTATCCATACCGGCAAACCTCAATCATTTGTCTATGATATGGCAGATATATTTAAGTTTGAAACCGTTGTGCCGGTTGCCTTTCGTATTGCCGCCAAAAATCCTCAAAACCCGGAACGAGAGGTGCGGATTGCCTGTCGGGATGCCTTTCGTCAGACAAAATTACTGCAGCGCATCATTCCAACCATTGAAGAGGTATTGTCAGCAGGAGGATTACCAATACCAGAGGCACCTGAAGAGGCATTAGAGCCAGCAATTCCAAACAAGGAGGGGATAGGTGATGTTGGTCATCGTGATTGAAAATGTGCCGCCCCGATTGCGTGGACGGTTGGCAATATGGCTTTTAGAAATTAGAGCAGGGGTATATGTTGGTGATGTCTCAAGGCGAGTCCGGGAGATGATCTGGGGGCAGACTGAAATAGGACTCGGAGATGGTAATGCAGTCATGGCTTGGACTACAAATACAGAGTCAGGCTTTGACTTTATGACACTCGGTAAAAACAGGCGCATCCCAAAAGAGATGGATGGTATTAAATTGGTCTCTTTTCTGCCTGAAAATGATCTTTCTTGTGAGATAAATATTTAGCTATGAACAATTTTGCAGACAGCTATTTTGTTGGTAGAATTTTAGGCTTCAAAATAATCCAGTGATTTCAAGGGAATTGGAGCAGAGTGTTCCCCACAAGCGTGGGGATGAACCCATGCCGCAGGCATAGTCATTGGCAATCAGCCCGTGTTCCCCACAAGCGTGGGGATGAACCGCCCAAAACTCAAAGCATAGCAACAATGCAGGCGTGTTCCCCACAAGCGTGGGGATGAACCGAACAATATGAAGACCTGATAAAATCAGGTAAAGTGTTCCCCACAAGCGTGGGGATGAACCGATACAAGCCTATAATCAAGCAAGACCAAAGCCGTGTTCCCCACAAGCGTGGGGATGAACCGTAATTTTAATTCCCGCTATATTCAAAAGACCCGTGTTCCCCACAAGCGTGGGGATGAACCGCATTTAGGACGGTAGTAATAGCATCTACAGAGGTGTTCCCCACAAGCGTGGGGATGAACCGGAACTTGCACCATAGTTTTAGGCAACGCAATAGTGTTCCCCACAAGCGTGGGGATGAACCAGCTACTGTGTGCCTGGTGGTTACCCATGATCCGTGTTCCCCACAAGCGTGGGGATGAACCGAGCAGTAAAAGAAAATTTAGAGATTGTATCTGGTGTTCCCCACAAGCGTGGGGATGAACCGCCAGTATGATGATGTAATCATCCCCTTTAGGTGTGTTCCCCACAAGCGTGGGGATGAACCGTCAGTATGTTAGTTTTCCACAAGTATAGTAAAGTGTTCCCCACAAGCGTGGGGATGAACCGTGTATGGCAAAGCAATATTTCGCAGCACTCCAGTGTTCCCCACAAGCGTGGGGATGAACCGTTATTTATTTATTATTTATTTATTGCTTATTTAGTGTTCCCCACAAGCGTGGGGATGAACCGTTGAGGAAGGATTAAAATTTCTAAGGCAAGGAGTGTTCCCCACAAGCGTGGGGGTGAACCGTCTGCATTATCAGAAAAGGGGTTCAGTTTGTGGTGTTCCCCACAAGCGTGGGGATGAACCAGAAAACACCGAGTAAAAGAGGGCGTCTGTATAAGTGTTCCCCACAAGCGTGGGGATGAACCAGGACGAACGGCTTTTGATTCTTTAGTCTGGGGTGTGTTCCCCACAAGCGTGGGGATGAACCTGAGCGATGGAGTATCTGACCAAGTCAACGGAAGTGTTCCCCACAAGCGTGGGGATGAACCAGGTTGCAACCCTATCTCTTTGCCTGTCTGTATTGTGTTCCCCACAAGCGTGGGGATGAACCGGCTCCTATTTTAACCAATAGGGTTGCTACTGAGTGTTCCCCACAAGCGTGGGGATGAACCGAGCCTATTCATACCCCATCTTCTTCATCTATTGTGTTCCCCACAAGCGTGGGGATGAACCGACCAATCCGTGAACCAGATTAGTCTTTTGGTAGTGTTCCCCACAAGCGTGGGGATGAACCGTAAAGGGGCATCGGGGCAATCGTGGCGTGGGTGTGTTCCCCACAAGCGTGGGGATGAACCGCAATGCTAATTCGGGAGTTGGTTTTGGAGTATGTGTTCCCCACAAGCGTGGGGATGAACCGATCAACCTTATG
>JAZDOR010000177.1:0-7053 GCA_043798435.1 bacterium | reverse complement strand
AAAAATAAAAAATCAAATATTTAGACACTGATAGACACAGATGAACACAGATAATTTTTACATTTTATCAGTGAAAATCAGTGTAATCTGTGTCAAAAAAACTTTATTTATTTTTTGCCATCCCAATTTACTTGAGTATAGCATTTCAAAATTAAATCTCCTTCATTTTGCATTGCTAATTTTACATTGATAATTTTGCATTGAATTTCCTTTGTGCCTTTGTGGTTAGTCTCTTTTTCCTTTTTTCCGAAAGTTTTCCATTTTCTTTTCAGAGGCTGGAGTGTTACTTATTTTTTTGTAGCTCTAAGACTGCTTTGTAGATGGGCTTTGTTGGATAGAGGCAGGAGGCAATCGCAAGATGCTGGATTATCTCCTTTTGGTCGCCACCCTTTCTGATAAGAAATAAGGCAAGTTGAAAGTGATAACTTGCTACATTTGGGTTTCTGAGGATTGCTTCCCTATAAAATCTTTCTGCCTCCCTTTTCCTTTCTAAGTGATCATAAATCCTCCCTTGCTCAAATAGAATCTCTCCATTTTCTGGATTGAGTTTGCTTGCCTTCGTAAATGACTGGAGGGCTTGCTCATAATCCCTCACAAAAAGAGATGACCATCCTTCTTCTACATATTCGTAAGATTGCTTCATCTGGTTAGAGTAAAAGATGAAAGGAATGAGGAGAAGGGCTGAGATTTGCGAAAATCTTGAAGTTTGGACCCCTTTCTTTTCGCTTTCAAAGACCATTCCTAAGAATAAAAATGAAAGAAGAGAGATTCCTGGGATATATAGGTCAAAGTCAAGAGATGAGTGAATAAAAAAAGAAAACCCACCAAGGTAGTATGGCAAAAGATATGCCCTTTCTTTTGCTATCCTCCATCCTTTTTGCAGGAAACAAAAGGTAAGCCAGAGATACGAAAAAAGGCCAAAGATTCCAGCTTCAACCCCTATCTGCAAAAGCCATTATGAGCATTTCTTGTCTCTTGGGCTAAGGCTGGTTTGTACTTAATGTATGAATTGCCAAATTCTGAGAGCCCAACGCCAAGAGGGTGTTCTTTGATGATGGCAATAGAGGTCATCCAGTAAGAAAACCTTGCCGTTGCTGAGCCTGGAATAGGGGTAAGAAAATGAATGAAAAGAACCAGAGAGATGATAGACCACAGGTATGCCAGCCTCTTTGCCTTCATCCAAAGAAAGACAAAGAGAACAAGAAACAGGGAGACAAAACCTCCCCTTGAGCCAGAAAGATATAATGCGTAAAGATAAAGAAGGGTGATAGGCCAGGTTCTCTTTGAAATAGAAAGGGGAAGAATCAAAACAAGGTAACCGGCCAAGCTATTGGGATACATAAATGTGGAAAAGACTCTATCCGAGCTTGCCCTGCCTAAAAACTGATCCCCAAGTTGATACATCTCAATAAACGCTCGTGTCTCAGAAAGCCCCCAAAATTTTTGGTAGATAGCATAGAGGCTTACCAAGATGCCAGAAAAGAGTAGAACAGCCCTTATCGTCTTCTCTTTTGGTTGGCAGTTGATGGCAAGATACAAGACAAGAAAGCAAGCCAAAAACTGAGAGGCTATCTCAAAACCCCTGCCCTTTGAAAGGATGAGACTGATAAGAAGAGAGGAGCCAAAGAAGAATAAGGGGAGGTCAAGCGGAGTTGAAAAAGCCTCCTGCCTTTTTATAAAATGAATTCCAAGTGCCAGTAAGAGAATGATGAGGATTAGCCAATTGGATGAAGGCTCTGCCATTCCACAGGAAAGGGGTCGGATGAGTATGGCTAAAAGAAGCAGAAATTTTGTGAAGCTTTTAATATTTAGCATTATATACCGAGAATAAATGTAACTATTCAGGCAGGAAAAAAGGAGAAAGGGGGAAGATGGAGAAATGGAGAAGGTTAATAGAATTCAGAAGTCAGAATTCAGGAGTCAGAATATTCGTAAGCGTTCAGCTATCAGCAGTCAGCTTTCAGTTCTTACAAGGCATTACTGCTATAAAAGCATCCAAAGCGTAAAATTAGGAACGTTTCATTTGCCTTGATTTTATGGTCTTTGCTGACGGCTGATAGCTGACACCTGAACGCTTACGAATATTCTGGATTCTGTATTCTGTATTCTGTATTCTGTATTCTCTCCCAGTTTTCCCCTTTCCCCATTTCTCCTTATCTTATACTACCGCAGCGATTACAATCTTTACTATTTCACAATCCCAATCTTGCCTATATCCTTTTTGCCTCCTGGGCTTTGGATGAGATAGATATAAACACCAGAGGCTACCTCAGGATGCTCCCAAATAGCCTCTCTCTCTTTCTCAACAATCTCCTTTACCAGTTCTCCAGCAATGTTTCTGATTTGAACATGGCTATCTTTGGGCAAGCCCTTAAAGATTATCCTTTTGTGACCCTTATTAGGGCTATAGGGGTTTGGGTATGCCATCATTCTTCCTTCTTTGACTGTGACTGTGGCTTGGGCTGTAAAAGTGCCATAGGTGGCTGTGATTCTCCAGGTGCCAACCATTCCTGGATAATAGATGTTACCAGAAAATCTGGCATTTGGGTCATCTGCTACGAATGAGGTTTGTTGGGTTATATCCCATTTTTCGCCGTGGCCATTAATAGCTATAGCTGTGTAAGGGATTGATTCATCAATGGTAACTGTCTCTATTATTGGGGAGATGAAGATTCCAACCATTTGAGTTAATAAGGCTTTCAAGAACTCATCCCATTGGCAGTGGGCAGGAAAGCTGATATTATCTGCGGTATAGTCTTCATACTCACTATCATCATCGGTTTCTGGAAAATAAATGGTGAGACCCTGAAGGTTTGGGTGGTTGTTGCTGTGATAATTAGAAATGATAGGATTTACTGTTAAGGTTGCGACCATCAGTTGGCTAAAGTGGAATATGTCTGCATAGGGATAGTCAGAATCAGAGACAGAGTCAGTAATTACCCTCTTTTGCCGTATCTCATCCCATCTACCCCAGATATTGTTTACAAAGGAGTTAATAGATTGGGTGAAGCTACCCATCTGTTTCAAGTCTATGGCTGACTGGGTGATATCACTATCTCCTAAATATGATAGACCATATTTCTGCACGATTATCCTACCCAAAGATTTTGCGGTCATTGTCGGACTTCCGACAAGTTCAGTCAATATAGTATCATATGGCCAGCCATCATTTGGCTCTACTTCTTCTGAGCCAACCATAACATCGCCAAAATCCTGTATCTGATAGGCCACCTCAACCATAGCCATCAGGCAGGCATCAAAGCCAATCAGGTCTATTGGAGCTACTTGGGCTAAGGCAGAGGAGACCTCCTTCATATAGAGGCAATCATCATCGGTATCATCTTCACAAACAGCCTTTGTTGATACACCTTTACTCCTCCACCCACCACCGTGGTTCCAAAGGACTAAGGCATAATGGTCTGCAGGGTAGCTTAACTTTGCCCATTGGACAAAGTCAATGAGCGTCTGTGGGTCACCCATATTAGCTTCTCCTATACTCATTGTAGCACTTCCTGAGATAGGGGTCATACCCTTGGTGATATAAAACCTCTTTGTGCCAGTCCAGTTTCCATGGCCTGTATTGTAGCCCGAGATGCGGTCAAACTGGACAACGATATTTACCGTATCTGTTGAGCCTACTTGTGCCATCTCTAAGAAATCGTCAATAGCTGCTTCTTCTAAATTATTATCCCCATCAAGATAGACCATAAATGTCCAGGTCTTTGTCTCTGGAAACCTAACCTGTCTTATGGCATTATACGCATTGATTCTTCCTGTGCCAATGGGATGGTCTTGAGAGATAGCATCGGCTGTAGCCTTTATTATCTCTGCAGCCTGCACATTTGTTAGAGAGCCTGACCCCGAGAACAACAACCCAGCCAGACCTGAGACAAAGGGTGTAGCCATAGATGTGCCATCCATAGATCCGTAAGAATTATTTCGGGTTGTGCTGTAAATATCTTGCCCAGGAGCTGCCACATCTACCCAGTCTCCATAGTTGGAAAACGAGGCTCTATTATCATTAAAGTCTGTGGCGGCAACAGCCAGGACATTCTCGTAAGCTGCTGGATAACAGATAAAAGGTATTGGGGTAGATGGAGTGTTATTCCCTGCCGCGGCAACAAGGAGACATCCTTTGTTATAGGCATAATTGCAAGCATCTTCTAATGTAAAAGCAGGAGGTGTTTTACCTCCCCAGCTCATATTGATCACCCTTGCCCCATTATCTGCGGCATATCTTATTCCCAGAGCACAATTATCATCAGTTCCATAACCTCCAGAATCCAGCACCTTTATAGCCAAAATCTTGCAACCCCAGGCAACACCAGCCACACCAATCCAATTATTTGTTGACGCCGCCGCTATCCCAGCCACATGTGTTCCATGTCCCTGATCATCATCAGGGTTGCTATCGTCGTTGGCAAAGTCATAGCCTCCTGAGATTATCTTTTCTACCAAATCTGGATGGTCAATATCAACCCCTGTATCTATGATAGCAATCTTTACAAAGCCTGCTCCAGTTCCTATATCCCAGGCTAATGGAGCCTGAATCTTAGGAAGCCCCCACTCCGAACTAAAATATGTATCATTGGGTGTGCCGCAGATATGTCTGATATAATTCGGCTCAGCATAGACCACATCAGGGTCACTTTGGAGGGTCGCCATCATATCCTCCACCTTCCCTTTTGAAAACCTTACTTTGTAGGTTGTCTCAAAAAGAGGCTCTATGGACAAGATATTTGCCGCCTTGCTTTGGATGGACTTAGAGGATACGCCTTCCTTAAACTTGACCAGCACTTCTCCTTCTTTATAAAGAGAGAATGCCGTGCAGCAAGAAAACAAAACCAAAAGGGCTATCTTTCTTAACACACATAAAGCTTATTGAAAATCCCCTCATTTAGCAAGAAAAACTTGTAACTATTTATCCATCTGAAGTGCAATATAAGGAAAAAGGGGAAATAGGGAAAAATGGAAAAGAAAAGATTTTACCACCAAGACACAGAAAATAACTCATTGCAAAATGCAAAATTAGCAATTAGCATTTCAAAATTAAATCTCCTTCATTTTGCATTGCTAATTTTACATTGATAATTTTACATTGAATTTCCTTCGTGCCTTTGTGGTTAGGAGCTGTAAAAAAATAAGTGCTACAATTTTACGCCGAGATTTTCGTCAAGTGCAAGGAGAGAACGAAGGAGCATAGCCTTGAACTATGTGACTTAAGTGAACTCACAGCAATTGACGAAAAGATCAAGTAAAATGTAGTAGTTATTTTTGCACAGCGACTTAGTCTCTTTTTTCCCCTTTTCCCAATTTTTCCATTTTCCCGAAAGATGAGTAAAGTGTTACTATTTGACAAACCCTTTATCCATAAAATATAGTATAAAAATATGGAAAAGGTTTATATATTTGACACGACACTAAGGGATGGGGAACAGTCTTGCGGCGTATCCCTATCAATAAGAGAAAAACTTGACATTGCCAGGCAATTGACTAAGCTTGGTGTAGATATTATTGAGGCAGGGTTTCCCATTGCTTCAGCAGGCGATTTTGCCTCTGTCCGAGCTATTGCTGAGGAGATAGATGTGCCTATCATTGCCGCCTTAGCCAGAGTTTTGCCAGAGGATATTGAGAGGGCTGCTGAAGCTATTAAGCCTGCAAAGAGAAAGAGAATCCATGTCTTTTTAGCCACATCTAAAATTCATAGGGAATATAAGCTAAAGAAACCAAAGGAGGAGATTCTGAAAATGGCTGTGGAAGGGGTGAGATTTGCCAAGAGCTTTACAGATGATGTTGAGTTCTCTCCAGAGGATGCTTCCAGAACAGAAAAGTCTTTTTTGTATGAGGTCTTGGAAGCAGCAATTGAAGCGGGTGCGACCACAGTAAATATTCCTGATACAGTTGGATACGCAATGCCAACAGAGTTTGGAATACTGATAGCAGACATAAAGATGAATGTGAAGAATATAGACAAGGCGATAATCAGCGTCCATTGCCACAATGATATGGGAATGGCTGTAGCAAACTCTCTTTCTGCGGTAATGAATGGGGCAAGGCAGGTAGAGTGCACAATGAATGGGATAGGAGAGAGGGCAGGAAATGCCTCTTTAGATGAGATTGTGATGGCCATAAAGACAAGGGCTGATTTATTTCAAGCTTATACTGGAATTAATACCCAGCATATTTACAAGACATCAAAAATGGTCGCAGGATATACAGGAATGGTTGTTCAGCAAAATAAAGCTGTAGTCGGGGCAAATGCCTTTGCTCACTCCTCAGGAATCCATCAGGATGGCTTCCTAAAGGAGAGAACAACTTATGAGATAATGAAACCAGAGGATATTGGGCTTTCTGAAAGTAAGATTGTTCTTACCAAGCTCTCAGGAAGGCATGCCTTAAAGAAAAGATTGGAAGATTTAGGGTTTTCTCTGACGGATGAAGAGCTTTCTGCTGCTTTTAAGAGGTTTAAGGAATTAGCTGATAAGAAAAAGGAGATATTTGATGAAGACCTTCAGGCATTGATTGAGGATGAGGTCTATATCCCGCAAGAGAGGTTCAAGTTGGCATATCTCAATGTAGTCTGTGGCACAGGAACGATTCCAACCGCCATTGTCCACATAAATGATGAAGAAAGAGTGGTTCAAGGGACATCAGGGGGAAATGGGCCAATTGATGCCATTTATCTGGCTATAGACAAAGCCATAGGAATATCATCAAAGTTAAAGGACTATTCTGTCTCTGCCCTGACAGGCGAAAAAGAGGCTATGGGTGAGGTGACGGTGAGGATAGAGTGTGAAGGAAAAGAGGCTATCGGTCGTGGAATCAGCACAGATATAACAGAAGCCTCAGCCAAAGCCTATCTTTCTGCCCTCAATAAAGCAGTCCAGAAGCAAAAATAGCTATCCTTCCTTCTATACCGAAAAGAAATTGGTTTACAAAAAAGTAACTACTCAGGTTCAAGGATTAAAGAGTTCACGGTTCAAGGTTCACGGTTAATTATCTTATTCTCTAACCTTGAACTTTGAACCTCAGAACTATAAACGAATCAGGTTC
>JAZDOR010000165.1:0-2735 GCA_043798435.1 bacterium | reverse complement strand
GTTCTATGCCTCAGTCAGGCTTGAGATGAAAAGAATACAGACACTTAGCAAAGGTGATGAAAACATAGGTGGCAGGATAAAGGTAAAGGTAGTCAAAAACAAGGTAGCCCCACCCTTCAGAGAAGCAGAGTTTGATATGTTCTATGAAACAGGAATATCCTATGAAGGCTCTATCTTAGATGTTGGATTGGCTCAAGGAATCATCACCCAGAAGGGTGCCTACTTTTCTTTTGGTGAGAAGACTATTGGTCAGGGAAGGGATAGGGCTGTTGAGTTTTTGAAGAATGACAAGAAACTAACAGAGGAGATAGAGAAGGGGATACGGGAGAAGATGGGAAAATGATTGGAATAGGAAGTAATAATGAGCAACAAAACAGAGGCAGTAGATTATAGGGATAGATCATATCTTTCAGCAATAGAGGCGGCTAAATATCTGGATGTATCCGTGGATATCCTCCATAGCCTGGCGAATAAACAAGTGATAAAACCACAGATTGCAGCAAGTGGACAGATGCGTTTTGATCTGAAGGAGTTAAAGGGATATGAGGGAAATCTTAAATCTAAGCCTGAAAAGGAGATAGATATTGAGAAAACCAATGCTATTGAGGTGAATGGGACAATTCAAAAGATCTTTGTCAAAAATTCAATGAAGATGGATGATCTGCCTGATAACAGCATTCATTTGATGATTACCTCTCCTCCATACTTTAATACAAAGATGTATTCAAAAGAGCCGATTGAAGGCGATCTTGGTGATGTTCACGATATAGATGAATGGTTTGATGAGATAGGAAAGGTGTGGAAAGAGGTATACAGGGTTTTACAACCAGGCAGAAAGACTTTTATAAACATCATGAACCTTCCAATCAGAAATGGAAACGGTGGCTATAGAACCATAAATTTGGTGGGCAGAACTATAGAGTCTTGTGAAAAGATAGGGTTCATATTTAAGAGAGATATTGTCTGGCATAAGACAAATGCTGTCAGGGCTCATTTTGGAACCTATCCATATCCAGGCGGTATTCTGATAAACAATATGCATGAATTTATCTTGGAATTTGATAAACCTGCGAAGAAAGGATTTAGTAAATATAGCCATCTAACCAAAGAACAAAAGGAGGAATCAAAATTAAACAAGGAATTCTGGCTCTCTATAAAGAAGAGCGATGTTTGGGTGATGAAGCCTCAGGGTAGTGGCGATAGACGGAATCACATTGCACCGTTTCCTTATGAACTTCCATTCAGGCTAATCAAGGCATTCAGTTATGTTAGTGAGACTGTTCTTGACCCCTTTGTTGGCTGCGGAACAACCCTTTTAGCATCAGCAGACTTAAGGCGACAGGGGATAGGCTATGAGATAAATCCAGGGATTGCTCAGGAGGCAGTGAGAGGCTTGAAAAGCTATCAGACTAAGTTGTGGTGAAATGAAACAAGACGCAAAAACCATTTATGCTCAATCCAGTGATATAAAATCACGCACATACCTTGAATATCGCAGAGATATGAAGAAGAAGGCGATTGCAGAATTGGAGGTATTGGAATGGGTAGAGGAGAAAGTAAAGGAGCTATATCCAGAGAAAGATGTTAAGGTTTGTAAATCTGGTGGTGATAAATTCTTGTGGTTTTTAAGAAAGGGAGGAGTCTCCAGAGAGCCTGATTTTATCGCAGAGATAGATACAGAGAGGATAGGGCTTGAGTTCCAGTATGCTGAAAGAAAGGATTTGGATTTTTATGATTTCAAGATATCCAAGGTTTCCAGGAAAAAGAAGCCAATTGAAAACAAATGCTTTGTTTATATACATAAGCCTTTGTTGAAATATGCAATATTCAAGCCTGAGTGGGTTATGGAGAATGGTGAATATGGAGAGGTTCCTGCATGGAGAAGCTATGCCTTCAGGGTTCGGCAAGATAAGTTTGAGAGATTACTAATGCCTGATAAAGGCTTGCAGATTATTTGCGAAAGAATAGATGCCAAAAACTTCATTCTCAATTTTCAACACCAGATGATTGATATAAATAGGGACAGGCTTTCCTGCCTTCTACAAAGTGTGATTGATGAAGATAGAATTGTAAAGATTATACCCAAAGATTTGGACAGTTTCTTTAGGATCTGCTTCATCCTGGATAACCTGAGTAAGATTCCCCAAAATGCTAATCTCTGGCTTATCTATCTTTTGAGCTATATCAATAAGGATCTCTTGCTGGAGGATATATCCAAGATCACCTACTGCATTGATTTCCTTTACTCTAAGATTGAACTGAAACCAAACGAACTTACCCAATTGATGGATAAAACCAAAGAATTACTTGAAAAGGTTAAAGGCTTTTATAGAGAGGATGGTTCTTATAGCTCATCACTGAAAGTGAGTCCTTTAGATGAGACCAGATATGCTTTATTTTCAATAAACCTATTAGAGGATTTGATCCAAGATGCGATTTTCTACTACTCCATTACAGGGTTTGAACCAATAAAGAGGATATACGAAAATGTGGAGGATATTGAGAGAACTTACAGATTGCTTAAGGATATAACAAATTAAGTAAAGGAGGTAAATATGGAAAAAGACGAAAAGAAAAAAGCCTTAGAAATAGCCGTTGCTCAGATTGAAAAACATTTTGGCAAGGGCTCAATTATGAGGCTTGGGGATGGTGCCAGGATGGAGGTTGAGGCTATTACTACAGGTGCACTTACCTTAGATATGGCTATAGGTGTGGGTGGTGTTCCGAGGGGAAGG
>JAZDOR010000149.1:0-3998 GCA_043798435.1 bacterium | reverse complement strand
TTGCGAAGTATTTGATCTTATCTTCAGAAATAGGTTGCATACATATTATATATCGGCATATTATGTATAAACCTTAAGTATTTTTTCAAAAGTTCAAAAAGTTTAGCTAATCCCTATTGTAGGGTGCGAAATATGGGAATTTAGCATTTTAGGAAAGAAAGAAAATGTTACAAGAATTAGAAGGTTTGGCAAAGGAAAATGGTGCTTCTTTGTTTTCTGTAGCTGAGACTGGCGAAGAAGAAAAAAGGGAGTTTGGTCTTCCTTTCGCCATTGTTTTGGCGGTCAGGCTATCAGATGCTGTTATTGAAAGAGTAATAGATAGACCGACAAAGCCCTATCTTCATCATTATAAACAGGTGAATTATCTCTTAGATAGGATGGCACTTCTTCTTGCAAACTATATCCAGGAAAAGGGTAAAGATGCTCTGCCAATACCTGCCTCTCAGGTTATTGATTGGGTAAGGCTGAAAGGGGACATCTCCCACAAAAAGATGGCATATCTGGCTGGGCTTGGCTGGATTGGAAGGCAAAGCCTGATTGTATCGCCTCAGTTTGGGGCAAGGATACGGTTGGTTACGGTTCTCACAGACCTTGAGCTCCCTGCCCAAAAGCCGATAGACGCAGATTGTGGCAAGTGTATAGCCTGCATCAAGGCTTGCCCGGCAGGAGCCATAAAAGATAATGTAGCAGACTTTGATTTATCCGCTTGTAAATCCCAACTGGAGATATTTAGAAAGGAGATAGGACAGCATATCTGTGGGATTTGTGTCAAGGCTTGTAATGGAAAGTTAGAAGTTAGAAGTTAGAAAGAAAATACTTCTCACTTCCCACTTATCATTATGGAAAAATTTAGAGACTTCATCTATTCTTCTGGTCAGATATTTGTCTTTATTGTTTTAATTGGAGGCTTAATTCTGGGTTCTTTTATCCTGATGACAAAGAGAAGGTTATACCCTGAGCCAAAGATTCAAATAGTCCATAGTCAACATGTGCATCAGACAATTTCTACGACAAGTAATATTTCAAAGGAAAAACCGAGAAGCTACATCATCAACATAAACACAGCAGAGGCAGAAGACCTTCAACTTCTTCCTGGTATAGGTCCAAAAACAGCGGAAAGGATTATAGAATACAGAAAAAATAATGGCAAATTTAAGCAGAAAGAGGATATAATGGAGATTAAAGGAATTGGAGAGAAAAAGTTTGAGAAATGGAAGGATTTGATAACAATAAACTAAAAAGGGTTCTCTTTGTCTGCACAGGAAATAGCTGTAGAAGCGTAATGGCTGAGATCTACCTCAAGAAGGTGGCACCCTGGCTTGATGTTATCTCCTGCGGGCTTTCTCCTGCACATGGAATGGAGGTTCCCAGGTCAGTAGAAGATGTGCTGAATAAGGAAGGACTTTCTGCGGCAAGTCATCTTGTCAAAGAGGTGAGTGAGGATGTAGTCAATTGGGCAGATGCAATCCTCGCTATGGAGTCTTACCAGAAGGAGAGGCTGAGGCTCCTCTATCCATCAGCAAAAGACAGAATTTATCTTTTGGCAGAGTATGCTAACATCAGCCCCCCTGATATTCACGACCCATTTGGAGGCTCAAGGGAGGCTTATGAGACAGGGTTTGCCAAAATCAAGGAGTGCATAGACAAGCTGATTGCTCAGTCTAAGTTATGATAAGAAGTTAATGGGACGCAGATTTTCGCAGATTCTTTAGGATAATATCTTAAAAATTCTGCAATTCTTTATGCTTAAAATCCTTAAAATCCGCGTTCATCTGCGTTCAAAAGGAAATTCGTAACTACTCAAAATCTTGGGGAATTAGCCATTAATAAACACTGATTATAAATATTTTAGACACTGATTTGCACAGATGAACACTGATAATTTTTAAGTTTTATCAGTGAAAATCAGTGTTAATCAGTGTCAAAAAAATTAAATTTTATCAGTGTAATCTGTGTCAAAAAACTTTAGTCCTCCCCAATTTTGTGAGTAATTACGGAAATTCCTATACAATAAAATGATGAAGATTGCTATAGGTTCTGACCACGCAGGTTTTTCTCTTAAGGAAAATATAAAATTGTATCTTGCAGAAGAAGGATATGAAGTGGAGGATTTTGGGACAGACAACCCTTCTTCCTGCGACTATCCTGATTATGCTAAAAAGGTGGCGGATGCTACGGCAAGTGGTTCATCTAAATTTGGCATTCTTATCTGCGGCACAGGGATTGGGATGTCTATCGTGGCTAATAAAACGAGGGGGGTTCGAGCAGCATTATGTTACTGCGAAGAGACAGCTAAATTAGCCAGGGGACATAATGACGCCAATGTTCTCTGCCTTGCCGCAAGGTTTCTTCCTGAGAAGGAGGCAGAAAAGATAGTCTCTGCATTTCTCTTCACACCGTTTGAAGAGGGAAGGCATAAAAGAAGGGTGGATAAGATAGAAGCATAAAAAGCCTTTAGTAACTCCAATCTTCATGACACAAAGGACTTCTATTCAATTTTTGGCAAAGCATTATGCTCAATAACCTTTAATAGGTATCGCTTGCCCAAATAATAGTGGCTTTCCCTCGTGATATATTCTCTCGGAGCTTCTCTTTCCTGGTTATGAAACCTGCTCTGTTGTTTCTTAATCCAGCTAAGCTTTGAAATAGCAAATACCCTGATGGTATCTAAATCCATACGCAGAGGTGCTGAAATACGCACCCTGCCTGAAGGCGGATAAACACTCAAGTGCACATTTTTAATCTTCTTGTGCTTCACCTCAACGCAAATATCACCAATAATTAAGGCTATTTCTTCCAACGCATCGTCCAACCGCTGCCTGCCTTTTTCTAAGCGGTCTTTCAATAGCACATCCACATCTTCTTTCTGGAAATTATCATAATCCAATTCAGATGTGTAAACGGCAACGGCATTTTCTACTTTTCTGAACAGGTCTTTGTAGTCAACAATGTATCCGAATTCCTTATCATCACTATCCAGACGGTTAACCCGGCAGATTGCCTGAAATAAGCCGTGATCCTGCATGCTTTTATCTATAAAAACAAATATTTCGCCCACAGTATTTGTTGGTCCGCCCTTCAACTCTTCAATAAACTCATCAAAATTTTCAACATCTCTCCTGCCAAACTTATGCACCAGCGAACACAACAAACGAGGCTTCACTTGCCCCAACTGACTCATTAAATCTTTACCCCTTGTGATTCGCACCATGCTTTCGCCAGAATCGTTAAACACCCGCTCTATCTGTTTGTCTAACTCATCACGGTCAGTAAGGATGACCACGCGGGCATTCGGGTTGTTTTCCAGAATCCATTTTGCCAGCCACACCATAACCAAGCTCTTGCCGCTGCCCTGTGTGTGCCAGATGATACCGCCCTCTCGTCTTCTCACATGTTCCTGAGCGGCTTTGATGCCGAAATATTGGTGATGTCGGGGCAGCTTTTTTCTCCCTCCATCAAATAGCGTAAAGTTATAAATGATTTCGAGAAACTGCTTCTTGTCGCACAGCTTAAGCAGATATTTATCCAGCAGGTTTTCTACTTCGCCATCTTCTTTCCATTTGAGGAAATACTTCTCTTCTGTGCCGATGGTGCCGTATCGCAGTCCTTCGGTATCATTTCCGGCAAAAACCCATTGGATTGTGGTAAAGAAGGATTGGATAAATTCCTTTTGCTGGTTTGTGATGCTCTGCCTGATGCCCTCACCAATGGATACAGTGCTGCGTTTCAGTTCCAGCACACCCAAGGCAATGCCGTTTACATACAGCACAATGTCGGGCCGCTTGTCGTAGTTTCCGCTGATGGTAACCTCTTCGGCTATAGCAAAGTCGTTTTTAAGCGGATGCTTCCAGTCAATCAGCTCTACGGTTTCGTAGTTCTCTCCAACATCCGCTTTTACCTTTACCCCATACCGCAGAAGCCCATACACATTTTTGTTGTTGGTGTATAAACTTTCGTTGTAGTTGTTGGCAGTGATGCGCAGTTTATCCAGAGCCTTA